>CASGEB010000004.1 GCA_949300375.1 uncultured Pseudomonadota bacterium | reverse complement strand
CAACATTAACCACGGTTTTTGAAGCGGCCGGCGCAATGGCTTCCCCTTTCGGGGCATCAAAACTTGCCAATGCACCATATCGAAATGTTATAAAAAAAAATTCCGTTGAAAAAAGCTGCAGCTTATGGTAGTTTTTATGGTGCAGGAACAACAGAACACGGAAATACTCTTGGAGAAACATTAGGAAACTATGCCGAGAATATGAGTGTCGGGGCTGTTGGAGGAAGCATAGGAAATTATGTAGGTCAACAATTTTTTGGACGTACCCTTTTTCCCCCTATGCGGAATGTTTATGAGCAAATTACCGGAACAGCCATCAATAAGGGGTATAATGTTTTTAAAGATAAAAAATAATTTCAGAGGATAAATGAGCAATAAAAAGGAAATATTAATTGGATGGATAAAAAGTTTTATTAGTGTTTTACCGGCATTCGCTTTATTTTTTTCTTTTATGACCGTTTTTGCATTGCATACTGTTATTGCCATAAATTTTCTTATGATAATATTTGATTTGCTTTTCGCTACGGCTATCATTATCTCGGAAAACTTATTCAATTTTCCCAGAAATCCAAGAACGGAGACTTATGCTGTTTGTATAGATATAGTTTTGTTTTTTCTGGCTCTTATTATTGGTGCTCTGCATTGGGATGCTGTTAAGCTAATATGGCAGCGTTTCTTTGTTTAAGAGACACGTCAAATGGCTATCCATCCAGGCAACTAAAAGGCAAGATTTCTCTTGTCTTTTAGCTTATAGCAATGTACCCTTTCTAACGAAGAAAGGCAAAGCAATGGCAGAGAGAAAGCTTAAAGAGACTTTTGAAAAGGTTATATCTTATGTCCGGGTCGGTTTTAAGCTGGCAGGATGGCTTTTATGTGCAGTTATTCTTATCTATATGCTCATTGCCCCTTTTGCCGAAATGTTCGGATATGAAATACCGGTTGATTTCAGCAGTTTCGGTTTTATCCGTTGGCTTTATGACATTCCGAAATAAAAAAGGGAGAACTCCCGCCCTCCCCTTTTTGTTTTACAGCTTTAATTTTTTATCAAGCCGTTCCAGCTCATCTATATAGCCAGAAATCAGGCTCAGCCCTTTATTCCAAAATTCCGGATTCTTGGCATCCAGGCCGAAAGGTTTGAGCAGCTGGTCATATTTCTTGCTGCCGGTATGAGCCAGCATATCAAGATATTTGTCTTCAAAATTCTTAACCGAACCCTCCTGATAGACCTGATACAGAGAATTGACCAGGCAATCGGCAAAAGAATAGGCGTAGACATAAAACGGCAGGAAAAAGAAATGTCCGACCTGCGACCAGATATGGGCAGAGTTCTCATCAACCACCACAGACGGGCCAAGACAGGCTTTCATTTCCTCGACCCAGATTTGGCACAAGCGCTCATCCGAAAGCTCGCCGTTTTTGCGCTCATTATGGGCGCGGGTTTCAAAAAAGTGAAAGCTGATTTGGCGCAATGCGGTGTTAATCATATCGTTTACCTTGCCGGCAATCAGACAGAGTTTCTCTTTATCATCTTTGGTTTGGCGCAGCAGCGACTGGAATGTTACCATCTCGCCAAAAACGGAAGCGACTTCGGCCAAAGTCATCGGCATATCATCGTTTAATGCCCCCTGAGCCTTGCTCAGACGCATATGACAACCATGTCCAAGCTCGTGCGCCAGGGTCAGTACGTCATTTTGCTTGCCGACAAAGTTCAAAAACAGATACGGATGCATCTCGTTGGAGCAGGAATGCGCAAAGGCGCCGCTTCTTTTGCCGTCGCGCGGCGGCACGTCAATCCAGTCGTTCTTAAAAAAGTCAACCGCCTGTGCATGGAGCTTGGGTGAAAATTCGTGATAAGCGTTCAGCACGGTGTCAACCGCCTCTTTCCAGCTGTAATGCGTATCATAGCAGAAAGGGAGCGGGGCGTTTCTGTCCCAATACTGAATCTTTTTAACGCCGAGCCATTTGGCTTTGAGTTTGTAAAAACGGTGCGAAATTTCGGCATATTTATTGCGCACGGATTCAGCCAGCGCCTCAACCGCCGCATCTTCCACATTCTCGGCCAGATTGCGTTCGGCTATCGGGGTTTTGAAACCGCGTTTAGCGTCTTCCGTTGCCTTATCTTTGATGACCATATTGTAGATAAAGGAATACAGCGCAGAATTTTCTTTGCTGACGCGGTTGAGTTCTTTTCCGGCTTTTTCCCTGACGGCTGGTTCTTTGTCCAGCAAAAGTTTGCCGATTTCGGCATCGTTATAATTTTTGCCGTCAACGGTATAAACCAGGCGCGACGAACTTTCTTCATACAGCCGTACCCAGGCGCTGCCGGAAGTCAGCGATTTTTCCAGCAAAAGCTCTTCCAGTTCCTCCGAAAGCTCATATTTCTTAAAACGGCGGACGCGTTCCAGCCACGGCTTGTAAAAAGCAACCGCTTTGTCTTTCAACAGTTCTTTGACCTGAGCATCGGAAAGTTTGTTGATTTCCAGCGTAAAAAAAACGACCGGCTTGCCGTAATCGGTGAGTTTTTCGCTGATGGTCTGATAAAAGGCCACGGCTTTGGCATTTTTCATCTGGGTGTTCATATTCAGGCTGGCAAAGCTGGCCAGATTTTCCGCCCTGATTGCCATTTTTTCATAAGTTTGCAGCATTTTCGCAAATTCCGCCGCGCTTAATCCGGCAATCCTGCCTTTGTATTTTTTTGCAAAGGACAGGTTGTCCTTTTGGTATTTTTCCAAGTCTTTTTCTATGGCCGGATCGTCCATGCCTTTATATAAATCGCTCAAATCCCAGCCGGGAAGTTTTTCTTTTTTTTCAGACATCAAATATCACCTTTCATTGCTTTCAACCGGCGCATTGTTTCCCGCATATCGGGATGCGCCTGATAGTATTTTTCCTGCCCGTCAAGATATTCGTCTTCTTCAGGAGCAGACAAATCGGGCGTAAAATAATAGTTGCTCCACGGACGGGGCTGTTCTCCCCGCAGCCACATTCCCAAACCATCGGCAATTACATTAACGTCGCAACCGGCGCCGGAAAGGACAGCTCCCAATGTGCAGAAAAAACGATTTTGTTCACAATCCTGAATTTTATCGGCCAACTCTCCCGTGCAGCGGCTAAAACCGCGGTTTTGACTGTCATGATGCGGCGCAAAGGCCACAATCATAAAAAAGACCAAAAACCAAAAAATCAGCAGGCCGATAAATATTCCAAACCAATATTGTTTCAAAAAATGCATTATTTTCCTTCTCGGGCATCCAAGTATTTTTCCAACAAAGCCAGTTCCTCGCGGGTGTTGGCTCCGGCAACTTCTTCCGCACTGCATTCAACCACGCCGCATTTCATCCCGCGACGGTTGGCAATGCTTACGACATCTGTTAAATAATACTCGCCGGCGGCGTTTTCATTACTGACGGCGCCCAAAAGTTCAAACATTTCCGAACTGTCAAAACACATACAGCCCGAATTGCACAGGTTAATCTTTCTTTGCTCTTCCGTTGCGTCTTTGTATTCAACAATTTCTTTCAGCTCGCCGTTTTCAACAATCAGACGCCCGTAACGAGCAGGATCTTCCGGACGAAATCCCAAAACAACGACGGCATAGCCTTCTCTGCGCTTTTTGATTGCATTTAAAAAAGTTTCTTTGGTGATAATCGGATTATCGCCGAAGATAACCAGCACATCGCCTTCAAAACCGCAAAGGTTTTTGCGGGCGGACAATACGGCGTGTCCGGTGCCGAGTTGTTTTTCCTGAACGGCGGTTTCATACGGCGCGACTTCTTTGGCAACCATTTTTCCGTCCGGAGAAACTACGGTGATTATCTTATCCACCCCCATATTTTCCAAAGTTTCCAGAATATGCCGAATCATCGGTTTGCCTTTCAGCGGCATCATTACTTTCGGCAAATCGGACTTCATTCTGGTTCCCTTGCCGGCACCAAGGATTACTGCGGCGATTTTTTTGCTGTTATTCATTATCTTTTTATCTCCAGTTCAAAAATTATGATAATTTTAATAATTCGTATCTTACAATAGCAGATATATCTATTTGGTTAACATAAGGCATTATTTTATGAGAAAACTTTTTTTTGCAATATATTTCATTGCAGCATTCCTGACAACGGTGCATAACTCTTATGCCGGGACGCAGGAGGTTATTTCGCTGGAAGAAGCCAACCGCATCCGCCAGAGCAGCATTTTGCCGGATAACAGCGCAACATCCTCCGAGGTTAGTTTTTCTTCGCCCAAGCAGATGTTTAATTATATGAAAGGGCGGTTGAAAAATGCCATTGTAACCAAATACGATCCCAACAGCGCCTCCAACGGAAGCACGGCAACCAGCGTGGAAGAAGATCCGCTGCCTCAGGATATGGAAACGCAAAAATCCACTTTTCAGAAAATTTATGAAGACGCCATCAAACGCATAGAAAATGAAGACCAAATGGCAGCCCCGCCCCCTGCTCCCGCAATGCCGTCAATTTCCAGCCAGCCTCAGACGACGGCCGGTTCTTCCATTAAGACCATAGACATCCTGCTGCCGCCGTTTAACCAGCGAACCAGAGTTCCGGCTTTTGAGCATATTCCGTATTTGTTTTCCCGGATAGAAGTTTTGCCGGACGGGCTGCTTAAAATTGAAGAAACAATTATTGTCATTGCAAACGGGCAGAAACTTAAATCGCCGCTTATTCTGTCTGTTCCGGGAAATGTGGTTTCCCGTTACGGAGAAATCCGTAAAACAGATACAAGTATTATCGGCGTTACCATTAATGATATGCCGGTGGAATATAAGGTTGACAAAAAAGGCGGCTCGACGCTTTTGATGCCGGTTAAAAACTTTCCTTTGGAAAACGGCGTCTACCGTTATGTCTTTACCTATGTCGTCGACCGGCAAATCTGGCACTATTCCGATTTTGACGAGATATTCTGGAACGTAACGGGCAGCGCCTGGAACTTGGTGATTGCCCGCGCAGGAGCCAGCATCATCCTGCCAAAAGGCAGCGAACCGATTGCCCAAAGCATGGCCACCGGCTATCCGGGACATTTGAACATTAACGACGTTACCATTACCCGTGATGCGCCTAACGTTATCGGCTTTGTTGCAAAAGCTCCGCTCTTTTTGGCCGAGGGTATGTATATTACGGCAGAAATTCCCAAAGGCGTTATTGACAAGCCGACGCTGTCCAACAAAATTGCTTGGGCTATTGCCGATTACGGCGACATCATCTTTGCCCTTATCGGCTTATTGGTCATCCTCGGCGCTTATTCCGCCTCGTGGAAATATATTCAGAAGAATCCGAAAAAAGCAACTTTTTCGCTCAGAAAAACCCCGATGATGCTGCGCTATCTGGTGAAGGGAACTTATGACAAAATCAGTTTCGGCGCCTTTTTGCTTGATTTGTTCAAGAAAAACATCATTGATATTCAGAATACCGACGGAAATATTCTGTTGATTAAGAAAACAGATAATTTGAAAGTTCTGAACAGAAACGAACAACGCGCCGTTCAAGAACTGTTTGGCAAAAAAGACGCCGTTTTACAGGTTAAGGACAATATTCTGAAACTCAAGCGCGCGTCCCGGCACGTCGGACAAGATATAAAAGGCAAGTTTAACCTGTTTGCACTCAAGCTGAATGCCGGATATTTACTGTTCAGCGTCGGGATGCTGGTTTTGACGGAATGGTTTATTGCCCTGCTGTCGCTTGATACGCTGCCGATTTTTATCTCGCTGCTGACGAGTTCACTGGCTTTCGGCTTTTATCTGGTATTTTTCAGCATCCGGTGGAAAAACAAAGCCATCAACCTTTTGTGCAAAACGCTGGCGCTTTTGTTCCTGGGGCTGACTTTCGTTATTATTTGCGCCAAAATCAGTTTCTGGGCGGCGCTGCTATTGTGTGCGGCAATGATTGTCATTCTGGTTTTCAGCAAAATATACACCCGCCGAAACGGTCTGCTGCAGGGTAATATTCAGGATGCCCGCAGTTATGCCGATTATCTGGTTCAAAACAGTGAAAATATTAGTCTCGGAAAGGACTTTTTAACCCAGCAGGCTAATATTCTGGCTTTGGAAGTTGACGGGCATTACGCAGAAAATACTGCCAATATCAAAGATTATTATAAGCTTGATGCGGTAAAAGAAATTATCAGAAAAATGTAAAACAACAAAAAAAGGGGGAATAATCCCCCTTTTTTGATTTTCAACGGCAAAAAAGCCTGAAAACATCACTTTTGCATATTTAAGACCGGCTTTGGATGTTTTAATCCGAGGCTTTGTGATTTAACCCTTTGGCCAAATTCATATTAATATCAATCAGGACTCTCAGGCTTTCCGGTTTCGGATCGCTTAAAATATCCATCGTCCGCTTAAAAATAAAAATTGAAAGATTCAAAATATTCTGACGGACTTCTTCCGGCTGGGGGCAATCGTCTTCTTTCATTGCCGAGGCAATAATCGTCCACAGCTTGCGGTTTTTATCCAGCGCCTCGTCAAGGCCTGCTTTTCCTTCTTCCCAATGTTCTCTGATATAATTAAGTTTGGAAGCCGTATTGATAAGCGCACGGCTCTCCAACTCCGATTGCGACAATGAATGCATCTCATTGCTGGAATACTGATCGGATTCGTTCATTTTTCACCTGACCTATTAAAATAAAATCTTTTTTAATATTAATTGTATAGAATATGATTTATGATATATATGTTTTTCTTCATTTTTTAAAGGAATAAATATGAACAATCCCAAAAAAATCCTACTGGCCGCTTTTTTGATGTTGTTTTCCGCACAAAATGCCACTGCTTTGGTCAACTTCAGCGAAACAAAGAAAGAACGGGAAATCACAGCGGCCGGTTTTCCCGATTATCCGCCATTTGGCTACGGAATCACCCAAATCGACCAAGACAACAAGAAACAGGCCGGCCGCCGGGAATATCTTTTTCAGGAGCTTTTAGATGATTTTGCAAAAGAAAATAACGCCAATGTGGTTTATCTTGACCATCTGACCGATTATAACAGCATTATCCGAGAAGTGCGAAGCGGCGATATTGACGTTTTGCTCGGCATGTATCATGACTCCAAGCTCTATTCCGGCCTTGACTATGTTTTGCCTGCGCCGGTATCTAATCCGATTACGCTGATGACCCTGCCCGGCCGGCGCAATGAGATTAAATCTTTGGAAGATGTGAAAAAACTTAAAGGCGCTATTTTGGAAAAAGAAATTTTGAGCGATTTCGTAACCGAACAGATGAAAGACTACGACGTTATCAAAATCAGGGATCCGAACGAATTGTTCAAAAAGCTTTTTACCAAAGAAATCGATTATGTTTTTACCGGCTATTATACCGGACTGATTGAGGCCTCAAAGCTCGGACTGCGCAATTATGTGGTATTTTCAAAGCAAATCATCTGGGACATTCCCGTTTTTATCGGCGTCTCAAAAGTTTCGGAAGACCGCAAATTTCTTATCGGGCGGCTGGGAAAATATCTGGAAAGGCAGGATGTGCAGGAAAAGTTTAAAAAACGACTGCTGAATGTTATCCACCAGTTTGAAATTATGAACAACAGCGTTACGCCGCCGATGTACACAAAATAATCAAAAACCGGTTTCCGGACTTGACCTTTTTATTCTAATGACTAAAATTTATAATCAGGTTAAATTGGGAAATTCAGAGGTTGTAAAATGGTTCTTTTAATACATCATCCGTTTTCTCCGGCTTCACGCAAAATCCGGATTGCCATGAGCGAGAAAAAAATGCTCTTTGTATTGAAAGAAGAAGAACCGTGGAATATGTCTCCCGACGTTTTTAAGCTGAATCCGGCAGGAGAGCTTCCGATATTTATCAATGACGGGAAAGTTATTTCCGGAAATTACGCCATATCCGAATTTTTGGAAGATGCCGACAAAGAAGTGCGGCTGCTGCCGGATAATGCCGAACAACGCGCAGAAGTGCGCCGGTTATGCGAATGGTTCGACATCAAATTTTATAACGACGTTTATAAAAATGTGGTAGTTGAAAAAGCGCATAAACGTTTCGGACAAGGCCTGGCGCCGGATTCCCGCCGTCTGAAAACCGGGATTAACAACCTTAATTTTCATATGGAATATCTGGATTGGCTGTGCGAAAGACGCAATTATGTCGGCGGAGAGATGTTTTCTTTAGCCGACATCAGCGCCAGCGCACAGTTGTCTATTCTGGATTATCTCGGCGACGTTCCGTGGGAAAACTACCGCAATGCCAAACTTTGGTATTCCAAAATCAAATCCCGCCCGTCTTTCAAAGATATTCTTAAAGACAGCGTTAAAGGAATTTTGGCGGCAAAACATTATGCAAACCTGGACTTTTAGGAAAATGCCGATGACAATCAGAAAAATTGTTTTTTCTTTGTGCCTTATTTTGGAACTGGGCGCCTGCGGAATCTTTTACAGTGATGATCCGCAGGGGCAGGTTATTTATCACTGGGAAAGAAAAAATACCGGCGTTCAAAAATTTGCCAGCGACCATTCCGAATGTTTGCGGGCGGCCGAAGACTGGGTTTTGATGCCGGATTTCAGCAATTATTTTTATTCGGAAGAAGCAAAGCTCAATATCCGAGCCGACTGGCACTCCGAAAGAGGAATCTGGGCGACTTATGTTCCGTACTGGAATGCCCAGCCTTTGATTGTCAATTCGTTGCGTGACGATGAAAACATCAGCCCGCGCAAATATCGCCGATGTATGGAAAAACGCGGTTATGAACACAGAACAACCAATATTCCGGAAATTACCAATATCTATGTTTATAAGCCTCAAAGAGCCTTACAGGGCGTTCCGTTCAACAATGACGATTTGTAAAGCGAGCAAAATTCCGGCGCGTCCTTAGCATATCCTCCTCCCACGGCTTTGTAATAGGCAATAATGTTCTGATAGATTTTTCCGTTGCTGGCGGCAAGATTGTTTTGGGCGCTCAGCAGATTTTGTTCGGCTGTCAGAACATCATTAAACTCTATCAGCCCGCGCTTATATTTTTCCAAAGTCATTGCCGTTACTTTCCGCTGGGAAGCCGCCGCGCCGTAAGCAGAAAGATTTTTCTTATATTCGCTGCCGATGGCGCTCATGGAATTTTTGATTTCTTCCGCGGCGGTTAAAATGCTGTTTTGATAATGATAAAAATATTCCAATGTTACATTTTTCTGCAGTTCGACCTGATTTTGCAGCTGCCCCCAGTGCAGCAGCGGCAGCGTTATCGCCGGCGAGTAGCTGTACATAAAGGTTTTGCTGCCGACCAGCCCCGAGACTTCCAATGCCTGAAAGCCCAAAAATCCGCTCAAACTGACATTCGGAAACAGTTTGGAAATTTCCTGTCCGACCAAAGCATTTTGCGCTATCAACTGCTGTTCAGCCGCGCGAACATCCGGACGGAGGCGGATGACGGAAGCCGGCTGTTTATAAATATTGTCCAAATCAAAACGAAAACGTTTGCGCACCAAATTGTTTTTTCGGTCAGACAGCAAATCATCCAACTGTCCGGGCAGTCGTCCGGTCAAAATGGCCAAAGCATTGCGCGCTTCCAATATGTTCTGCTGCAAGTCCGGGATAAGGGTCTTTGTTGTCTCAATGGCATATTCGGCCTGGTTCAGCGCAACATCGTCTTCCAGCCCGACCTGATTTTTACGCTTTACAATGTCATAAATTTTTTGCTGCAGTTCCAAGTTTTGTTCGGCAATTTTTAACTGTACCTGCAAGCTGCGCAGTGAGATATAATCCGAAGCCGTTTCAGCAGCCAGGCTGACATATACGTTATCCAAATCTGCCGCTGCGGCTTTCAGCAATGCCTGCCGGCTTTCGGTCAGACGACGGCCGCCGCCCCAGATATCCAGTTCCCATGAGGCGTCCAATCCGGTCTGATAATAATCCGTGTCTATCGTATAGCCGATTTTACGGCTCGGCTTGTTATAATGATAACTGCCGTCAACGTCTATCATCGGAAAATAGTTGAAAGCATTAATGTCAAACTCGTTTCTGGCCTGACGAAGTTTCTGAACGGCGATTTTGACATCCGGACTGTCTTTCAGGCTCAGGGCAACCAGTTCATTTAACACCGGGTCGTTAAACTGAGTATGCCAGTCTTTGGATATCGGCATTTTTTCGGACGGATTCAAACCAAGATTCCTGGAGATTTCTTCATCCCTGTAAATCTGCGGGCGGTGATAATCCGGCCCGACCGTGCAAGAAGACAGCAAGACGGCCAACAGTCCAAGACTTACGCTTTTTTTCATTTTGCACCTCCCTGCTCCGGCGCATCATCAAGGCTGATGCCTAAATTGCCTCCGCTTTTTTGATTTTCAGCAATCAGTCTTTCCTCTTCTTTTCCGCCGTCCGACCATTCTTTAATACTCTCAAAAACGGCAAACAAAGCCGGAATAAAAACAATTCCTACCAAAGTTGCGGCTATCATGCCGAAAAAGACCGACGTCCCAATGGCAATCTGGCTCGAAGCTCCGGCTCCGGTGGCGATGACCATCGGAAATACGCCCAGAATAAAAGTTAAAGCCGTCATTAACACCGCCCGGAACCGTTCTTCCGCCCCTTTCTTGGCAGCCTCGAGAATCGTGGCACCATCATCGCGGTAAGCTTTAGTAAATTCAACAATCAGAATCGCGTTTTTGGCCGCCAGCCCGATTAACATAATCAACCCGAGCTGGGCATATATACTCAGCGACTGCCCCATCAGATGCAGACCGATTAAAGCGCCCAAAATTCCGAACACCGTTGAAAACATTACCGAAAAGGCAAGCATCCAGCTTTCATACAGTGCAACGAGAAACAGATAGCAAAAGACCAATGCCAGCGCAATTAATATTTCTGCCAAACCGGCGGCTTCGACTTCCTGAAGGCTCAATCCCGTCCAGGCAACACTATAATGCTGCCCTAATGTTTGAGAAGCCAAACTGCGAATGGCATCAATGGCCGTGCCGGTACTGACGCCGGAGGCAGACTGAGCCGTAACCGAGGCCGACGTATACTGATTGTAACGGTAGATAATATCCGGAGAAATTTCAGTGCTGACCGTGGCAAAACTCTTTATTTTGACCAAATCTCCCTTTTGAGAACGGACATACATATTTTCAACATTGCGGAGATTTTGACGATACTGGTAGTCGGCCTGGATAATGACCTTGTTGACCTGACCGTTCAGCGTAATATTGTTGATATAACGGGAACCGAGATTGTTTTGCAAAGCCGTGAACAGACTGGAAACCGGCACGTTGTAAGCCTCCAGCTTGGTGCGGTCTATATCCAGAAATATATGCGGCGTATCGGCCGTGAAGGTTGAAAAGGCATAAGACATTTCCGGAGAACGGTTCAGATGAGCCAGAAATTCTTCCATTTTATTAAACAAATCGGCCGGCGTCAGACTGTTTTGAATTGCAAGCAGTTCAAAAGTCAGACCGTTGGCGCTGCCGATGCCCGGAATCGACGGCGGGGCAAAAAAGTTTATTTCAGCATTGTCATTTTTGCCGTATTTCTCAGTCAGGCGGCCGGTGATGCTTTCCATTGACAAGTTTTCAGACGTCCGTTCGTTCCACGGCGCAAGCCCGATAACTCCGAGAGCAACATTTTCCCCGCCGCCGCCCAAAAGCGAATAGCCGGCAACGGAAATGAAATATTCAACGCCGTCTTCCTGCAAAACCTCTTGTCCGAGCTTGTCCAGCAAATCATTGGTCTGGTTGATGGTGGCCGTGTTGCGGAGTTGGATATTGGTAAAAATAATCCCCTGGTCTTCTTCCGGAATAAAAGACGTGGCCGTGCCGGCAAAAGTCAGGACGACGACGGCGATTGTTCCCAGCACAATCGCGGAGGTCAATTTCAGATAACTTGAAAAATATCCGACAACGGCAACATACTTATCACGCAGAAAAGTAATCAGGTCATTAAACCAGACAAAAAAACGGTTGTTCGTCGTGCCGTCGTCGCCTTTTAAGAAAATGGAACACAATGCCGGACTCAGCGTCAGCGCGTTAAATGCCGAGAAGGTTACGGAGGTGGCAATCGTTACCGCAAACTGCTGATATATCTTTCCGGTAATGCCCGCCATCAGTCCGACCGGTATAAAAATCGACAGCAAAACAAAGGTGGTGGCCACAATGGCACTGGCAATCTGCTGCATGGCTTTGACTGCCGCGCTTT
This sequence comes from uncultured Pseudomonadota bacterium, assembly GCA_949300375.1. Classification (GTDB taxonomy): domain Bacteria; phylum Pseudomonadota; class Alphaproteobacteria; order RF32; family CAG-239; genus MGBC133411. The sequence goes on along the minus strand of CASGEB010000004.1, from coordinate 51,996 downwards.
TGGAATCCAATTTTTCATTGAGCATAAGGTATTGGACGCGTTCTACCACGATAATCGCATCATCCACCACCAGGCCAATGGCCAAAATCATGGCAAACAGCGTTAAAATGTTAATATCAAAACCGAGCGCATAAATGACGGCAAAGGTCGCCACCAGAGAAACCGGAATGGTTATCAGCGGAATCAGCGTCGTTTTGGCTCGCTGCAGAAAAACATAGGTAACCAGCACAACGAGGGAAAAGGTAATTATCAGCGTTTCCAAGATGCTCTCTATTGATGCCCGGACATAGTTTGTCGAATCGTATGCGACGGCAAACTCCATATCTTCCGGAAAGGCCTTTTTGAGATTGGCGATTTCTTTTTCGACATTCTTCATAATATCCAGAGAATTTGAGTTCGGCGTCTGGCTCAGGCCGACGACGACGGCAGGAGCGTTGTCAAAATGAGCGTTCATACTATAATTATCGGCGCCCAGCTCAATCCGGGCAATATCTTTCAGCCGGATGATTCCGCCGTCGGCCGAAGTTGTGATGACGATATTTTCAAAATCTTCCACGCTGTCCAAAAGCCCCTTGGCGGTCAAAGACATTACAACCGCGGTATCCGGCCGGCTCGGCGCAGCGCCGATTTCACCGATTGAAGCCTGAACATTCTGACTTTCAATCGCATTCACAACATCTGTGCTGTCCAACCCGAGGGCGGAGATTTTTTCCGTATTCAGCCAAATGCGCATACTATATTGCGGACCGTATATCTGCACATCGCCGACGCCTTTGATACGCGCCAGCGGGTTTTGGATATTCTCATAGGCAAAATTGCTTAAAAACAAATCATTATATGTCCGATTGGGCGAGCGCAAAATCAGCATAGCCAACAAGTTGCTTGATCTTGTTTCTACGCTGATACCTTCTTGGACAACCAGCGCCGGCAGCTGCGAATTTACCTGCTGCAGGCGGTTTTCAACCTGAACCTGCGCAATATCCGGGTTGGTGCCGATGTCAAAGGTGATGGTCAGTTGATAAGAACCGTTGTCATCCGAGGAGGAAGACATATAAAGCATATTTTCCACGCCGTTTAACTCGTTTTCTATCGGAATCGCCACCGTATCGACCAAAACTTTGGCATTGGCGCCGGGGTAAGTCGTACTGACAACAATCTGCGGCGGCGTAATTTCAGGATATTGCGAAACCGGCAGAACCAGAATCGCCAAAAGCCCGACCAGAACCATAATTACGGAAATAACGGCGGCAAAACGCGGGCGGTCGATAAAATATTCCGAAAACATTATTTCTTCTCCTCTGCCGGCACCCCGGGCAAACGGGTTTTTATTTTTTGTCCCGGCGCTATTCTGCCGACTTTGTCAATAACAATATATTCTTCCGGCGCAAAGGTGTTTTTGAGCAGATAGTCATTGCCGGAAACCGTTACGATTTCAACGGCCTTTTTGTTTAATCCGCCGTTTCGGACGGTGTATACATAACTTCCTTTGTTTTCCAAAATCACATAGCTCTGGCGGACACGGACAACATCGTCGTATGTCTTTTCAACCAGCACATCAACATAAGCATTGGCCACCAGTTCACGCGAGGGATTGGCAAAGTCGGCGTAAACAGAAATTGAGCTTGTCGGCTTATCCAGCTCGTTTCCCATATATTTGTATTGTCCGTTTTGGTCATAAATCTTACCATTGGCCAGACGGAGCGTTATTTTTTCATTGGCAAAAGGCTGCCGCGGATTGCGCGCCATTTCATTAAGATATTCTTTGTCGGTCAGAGAAAAGACAACGCGAATCGGATCATATTGGATAATGGTAAACAGCGGCTGGGAAGACGGAGAAACATAATCCCCCCGGCTTAAACTGACATCGCCGACAATTCCCGATATCGGCGCCTGGATAACCGTATAATCATAATTTACTTTGGCCAAAGCTACGCTGGCCTGCGCTTCGGCAACGGCTGCCTTCGATGTCAGATACTGCGCCTTGGCATTGTCAAGTTCGGTTTTGGAAATGATTTTTGTTCCGGCTTCGCGCATTCTTTTGTAATAAAGCGCAGCATTGGCATAATCTGCTTTGGTTTGCAGCAGTTTTGCCTGCGCCATATTCAGATTGGCTTTATATTCGTCTTGTTGGATGACAACCAATGTATCGCCCTGTTCGACCTCCTGCCCGCCGGCAACCATAATATCTTCCAAAAATCCGCTGATATACGGCGTTACGGCAACAGAATTTATCGGCGTAACGTAACCGATGTAAGAATTGTCAACCGTGATTTTTTCTGCCCGGGCCGGCATAACGTTTAAGACGATTTCCGGCGAAGAAAGCGCTTTGGCCTTTTTGTTCCGTTCGGTTTCTTTATGATAAAAATAAAAAGCAGCTGCCGCGGCTATGATAATAATCAGCAACAGCCCCCAATATGTCTTTTTTTCTTGTTTATCCTGCATTTTTCCGGCCTTATTGAAATTTATCTGCGTTATAGATAATAAGGCTTAAGCCGAATTCAAGGGAAAAGGAAAGCTATTTCAGTCCTTTTCAAAATTTGCCGCGTTATCAGAAAATTCCGCCCTATTTTTCAATAACAGTTGACATATAAGCTTTGATGTGTTATAGTAGTCTTGATGTTATTCCGAAGAGTTGTTTCGGAGCGGTGTCCACGTCTCCTGCCATCTCCGAATGGCTTGTTTATTCTGTGTCATTCTCGGGCTTGACCCGAGAATCCACCTGCTCGGCAGGCGCGGCTGAACATCGGCAGCGATTGTTTTGTTTGCTGCCTCAGAGACCGCGTTGCTCCGACAGATTTTGTAAATGACAAGGTGCTTTGAAGGACAGGGCATCGGGTTAAGACCGTGCTATATTATAATTACCGTTCCTGTTAAACGATATAGCGGCGGCTGATTTCTTTAAAAACATCAGAACCGGCCTTTTCCAGCCATTCAAAGAAGACCATTTCTGATGTTACGACATCCACCCCGTTGCGCATCAGCCGCTGCAAGGCCATAATATTCTGCGTCGGCTTGCGGGACGAACAGGCATTGGCCACAACAAAAACCTCGTATCCGAGTTCCTGCAGATGGAGCGCCGTTTGCAAAATGCAGATATGGGTTTCAATGCCGGCGAGAATAATCTGTTTTTTGCCGCATTTTTTTATCTCGTCATAAATTCCGCTGTTGCAGGCGCAGGAAAATTCGAGCTTTTCATAATAACAGGCATCATCCCCGGCTTCTTTCCGTAAATCGACCATCGTCCGCCCCAAACCTTTGGGATATTGTTCGGTTATGATAAACGGGATTTCCAGCCGTTTGGCGACTCCGATTAAATCCGCGCAGCCGTTAATGACTTCCCTCGGGTTGTCCATGGCCGGCGCCAGGCGCTCCTGTACGTCAATAATCAGCAAAAGTGAAGCGTCTTTTTTGATTAACATATTTTTCTCCCATTTAGAAGTTGACTATCCGATATAAACTAAATAATATCTAAAAAATAAAAATTAACCAGAACTTTAAAGAAGAAATAAAATGAATTTTCGTGATTTAGGATTAAGTGAAAAAACGCTTCAGGCTATTGATGAGTTCGGCATTCAGGAAGCGACGACCGTTCAGAGCGACGTTATCCCTTCAATTTTGCAAGGAAAAGACGTGTTTACCATTGCACCGCAGGGTTGCGGCAAAACGACTTCTTATGTTTTTCCGCTGATTGATATTATCAGCAATAAAAAAGCTGACAATATTTTAATCATTACGCCGGATTCCGAACAATCCGTTGTTGTTTCCGACCGGTTGGCCATTTTTAACAAATATCACGAAATCAATGAGGCCACCATTAAGGACAAAGACGAAGACATTGACAATGAGGCCAACGTTATTATCGGCTCGCCAGACTTGCTGGTGGAGCTTGCCGATGACGGAAAAATCGATTTTAGCAAAGTGTCTATCCTGGTGGTGGATGATATTAACCTGATTAAGAAAAACAAGCAGCTCGTGAATTTGGAAAAAATCCTTGAGATTCTGCCGGCGAATAAGCAAAATATTGTTTATACCAACCGCCGGTCAAAAGAAACCCAATCTATTTTGGAAAAAATCTTAAAGGCGCCGCAGGAAATTAAAGTTGATAAGAACAAAGAGCAGGAAGCTCAAATAAATGCCCAGGCTAAGCCGACACAGAAGAAAAATGCATCGCAGCCGCGTTTTGCTCCGGCCAAAGAAGACCCGCAGGCTATTGAACTGATGAAAAAATATAACAGTTTTCAGGGAAAGACGCCGGAATTTGTATTGATTCAAGGCATTGTGGTTGAAAACGACAGCGCTGTAAATTAAAAAAAACCCGTTCTTAAAAAATTAAGAGCGGGTTTTCTTTCATCTGCTTATTTATTTTCCGGAACAGTTCCGATTTCATCAAAGACCAGCGTCTGGCCTTCCGTGGTTTCAATTGTCAGTTTTTTGCCCTCTAACTTATAGGTTTTTGCCGCACTGAGAGTGCGAAGATATTTTTGCTCGGCCTCCATTAGTTCTTGCGGCCCGGCCATCATTGTGGAACCGGCCGGCCCCAATGCCAGTTTGCCTTCCTCTGCCGTATAATTTCCGAAGTAGCGGTTAATTGCCGATTTTCCGAAATACCGCGGTTCATCGGCTGCAAAACCTAAGGTGATTTCGACACCGGGTTCCGTACCCGTCAATTTATATTCTTTGCCGGTGAAAGTTTCGGCCGTTGTTTTGCTGCAGGCGGCAGCCATAAAGATTGTGCCGAGCATCAGGCTTAAAATTTTTTTCATTTTATTCTCCTTGTTATTTTTATTTTGCGGTAGAATCGTGAAATTCTTTTAAAACCTAAGATTTTTTGAGTTTTTCACGTTCTTCCTGTTGTTTTTTGCGTTTTTCAAGATTTTTCCGCAAAGCGGCGGCTTCTCGCTCAAAGCGTTGCTCTTTGCGGGTTTGGGAAGACTTTTTGTCTTTATTTTCAAATTTATCTGACATATTTTTTTCTCTTTATAAAAAAAATTATGTATTTAGCATAATTCATACTTGATTTTATTTAAATGTTTATGTATGTTTCATTCACAGAATAACGAACGCCGCTATAGCTCAGTGGTAGAGCACACCCTTGGTAAGGGTGGGGTCGTAAGTCCGATTCTTACTAGCGGCACCATTTTTGATATTTCCGCCCAAGTGGCGGATTTTTTGTTTTTAAACAAGTATTTATTTAGTCCGATTTTTTAGATTTTAAAATAGGCAATTTTCAACAACTTATCGGACTTTTTGGTAAAATTAATAATATATTTGACCTTTTAAAATTATAGGTATTTACTTATTACAAATGAAGTTAAGGAGAAGAAAATGGTTAAAAACATTGGCATGATTGGAGATAGTATTGCTCACGGATATTATGATGAACAAAATTTAGGATATTTTGCAAGACTTGCTCAAAAGATACTATCACATCACGTAGGTGAATATGTTTTTAATAATATGTCACAATCCGGAGATAATGTTGCCGATGCAACTAATCGTGCATTTAGTGAAACGCTATCAAGAAATTTTGACTTAATTCTGGTAAATATCGGCATCAATGACTTAAGACGACGCAAAGATAGTGATTTGCAATTAGATTTTTCTGAAGGTGCTAGAAAAATGTATTGGAATAAACTCCTTGATATTTTAGCCTTAACAAAAGCAAATATTGTTGTTTTAGACCTAATTCCGGTTGTTGAGGAAAGATATACGGAACAAGCTTCTCTCATTCGTTATAATTCAGATGTTGAAAGATATAATGAGATAATTAAAGAAATTTGTGATAGTCGCAACATAGCTTTCTTCTCTCGATATAATTTATGGAAAAATCGCAAATTAAAAGAGTTGTACAAAGATGCTACTCATCCTAATGCTAAAGGGCATCAGATTATGTCTGATGAGATTTATGATTATTTAACGGCAAATGGATTTATATAAAGTTCAAATTTTCCTACTCAAAAGCTTAAAATCATCATAAAAAGCTGTCCGATAATTGCACAGCAAAAGCGCACCATTTTTAAGGCAGCACCTTTTGAGGTGCTTTTTTGCTATATAAACCAAGCCTTTCATTCAGTCCGATTTTGAGAATTTTAATTTGATGATTTTGAAAGAATTATCGGACTTTTATCTTTACTTTACATATTGCATTCTATACAATCCTCACACAACTTGAAATAAGGAGATATATAAATGGACTTATCAGTCAAAATAATGGATAAAATTGACACATTATCAAGTATTTTGAATTTTCAAACTGATGATACTTCTGCTTACTGGCGAGGAGCTTTATTCAAAGCTTATCCTTTTTTGGACGAAAAAAAATGTTTAAATATGGCTTGGAATGAAAGAAAAGAATATTTAACGGCAGAATTATCAAAAATCTATGATAAAATTGAAATAAACTTACAAAAAAAGTGTTTTATTTTCCAAAAAATTTGGAATGAAAACAAAGAAAAAATAAATCATATTTACACAAAAGTGTATGGTATTGATTGCGACAATCTTTTTAATACTATGATTGCAGAAGTTTCTCTTAATCCCGTATGTCCCAGAAATCTCAGGCATCAAAGCTATTCTGTTACTTGGGCAGGGGATGAACTTGACTTTCTAAAAACATCTCTTCATGAAATGATTCATTTTGTTTGGTTTTATATATGGAAACAACATTTTAAAGATGATTGGTCTGAATATGAAGCACCAAATTTAAAATGGATTTTAAGCGAAATGGTCATAGATACCTTTGTGAAAAATACAGATATTGGAAATATGTATCCTGAAAAGTATAAAAATAAACCAGCTTATAAATATTTTTATGATATGAAAATAAATAATCAAATTATTCTTGAAGAGTTAACCTCTCTCTATATAAAGTCTAAAAATATAATACAATTTATGGAGGAATCTTACTTATATTGTCAAATAAATGAAAAAGACATTAGACGGCAAATATTATAGTTAATTTTCCTACTCCAATCCTTAAAATCCTCATAATCCTCAGTCCGATAATTGCACAGCAAAAGCGCACCATTTTTAAGAACGCACCTTTTGAGGTGCTTTTTTGTATGTATTCCAAACCTTTCAGCTAGTCCGATTTTAAGGATTTTTATAAAAGCACTTTTAAGCTAACCTATCGGACTTTTTAATAAAAAATCAACAAAACCAAGCATTTTACTAATTTTAATAAATTGTTTCATTTTAGCTAAAAAAATGATAAAATATATTGGAGGGTTCATAAATGGTAGATACTCTTAATATTAGCAATATGTTTGCATATGACATGTTTGAGGGAGAGACAAAGGTTGGAATTTGTAATATTTCAATCCATCCTCAATATAATGGTTTTCTGTGTCCAGATACTTGGAAAGATAAATCTGTCTTAGAAATTGATGGCTTTGGAACCTTCCAAAGAAATGGTTACGGACGCGCCGGGTTGCAAAAATGCTATGAGTTATCACAACAAATGGGATGTGAAGGACGCATAGTCGTTCATGCCACATGGGGTGCTGGCTCTTTTTATGAACATTGTGGCTTTAACAGCGATAATCCAGGACAACCCGGAATAAAATATTTTGAACCGACACTTGAAAATTTGGAAAAATTATTTAAAGGCGGAAAAAAAGACAATTTCTTATTTAAAGAAAGTGTACCTGATTTTAATGCTTTTGCGAACTTTAATTTCGATGATCTTGAGCAACAAAAATCAAATCAAAAGAGAAGCGATGATAATAAAAAGCCCGAACTAGACTTTAATCCTGAAACAGGTTTAATTGAATATGCTGATAAGAGCTTACAAAAAATTGCAGAACTCAGAAAAAGAATAAAAAACAGTAATATTGATCCGTTAGAACTTAAAACCAAATCACTATCTTCGGGCTTTGAAGAAATTGGTTTATCTAAAGACGATTTAGGCAAAACAGGGAATAGCAGGACAGGCGAAATAACTGAAAAGAATAGGAAAATTGCAAAAAGCCAAACGGAAGATGCTAAAGAGGCAATGTTACGAAATAAAAAATTAAAGGAAAATTGTCGGTAATTTTTGCACGAATAAATTATATTTTTGTAATATTACAAGAATGTTATAAATTACTATAATATATGGGATGCAAAGGTCGTATAATGGATGATGAGTATTTAAAATTTTATCATATATCAAGAGATGCTTCAGAGGAAAAAACTAATCAGTTCTTAGCAAAAGGAATTGTTCCTGAGCAAGGTAATGGGTATGGTGGACAAAGTAAGGGTTTTTATTGTTGGACTAGTGAAGGCAAGGCTAACAAGTATTATTGCTCTTTACTTGTTGCGGCTGATGCAGAGTGGGCTATGAAAAACTTTGGTATTGATATTAGACTTAAAAATAATGAGGCCCTTAAAATAGAAATTCCTGTAAAAAAGGATACTATAAAATATCCAGCTTGGCAGTTAGATAATGAACAACATCCCAATATAAAGAGAGGAAGAAACAGATCAATATTTTTAGATTTTTGGGAAGCTCAAAAGAATGAGTTTAATGCTAATGTAAATTTCGAGACAGAAAACTCTTTAGGTGAAAAAAACATTGTTAATAAACTTGGATGGGATAATGAAACTAAGTGCCCAATAATTGAGTATACCAATTCATCTGGGCAAAAAATTATAGAAAAAGTAGACAGCACAAATGCAAATAACTCTTATAGAACTCAAGCTATAAATGATTATCTATGTTCTAAGTCCCCCTCATACAAAAATAATTATGATAAATTAGTACAAGCTGTTGCATCAAACCAAGATAATATAAATATAAATGGAACTTTGTTGCATACCTCGGATATTCCCATTAAATATTGTTCACAAGAACCTATTAGAGATATGAACGTGTCCAAGCTCAGGGGGGAAATAGTATATGATCCGGACACAAACAAGAGAACAGCACCAGAGAGCGCTAATGAAATGACTTGGGGCGATTATCGTATCTCAGTAAAAGAACAAAAACTTTACAACACAAGGGATGAAATATCAAAAAGAATTGAAAACTTGCGTAATAGGCTAAAAGCCCACGATACAAAACCACCATATAAACCAACTTATAATATGTCTAAAGTTGATTTAAGCACTTTAAGAATGTATCAAAATGAGAAGCAAAATAGTTAAGTTTGCATATTTCCCTTAAAATCTTTAATTTTCTCGAAAATACTTGTAAATCCTCATATTAATTAGTCCGATAACTGCACAGCAAAAGCGCACCATTTTTAAGAATTCCGCCCGAGTGGTGGATTTTTTATTTTTAAACAAATGCTTACAAAGTCCGATTTTTGAGTTTTTTATAATGATAGTTTTGAAAGAATTATCGGACTTTTTTATCTCTTTACTTTTAAAGTTTTTATATATAATCTGTCCACAAATAGAATTATTATTTATAAAATCTTATAATTATGGAAAGTGTTATTAATAGAGCGTATGTCATAGACGCTATCAAAAGGAGCTGCCCCGTTATTTTAACGAGAGAGCAGATTTATGATTTCATAGAAGAAGCACGCAACCTAAACAGTGTAAAGAAGAACATAGCTTTGTTTGGAGTTGAAGATCTGAATAATACGAAACGTCAGGACTATTATGACAGACAATCTAATTATGATTTTGTTCAAACTGTCGAAAATACAGATCTTCCACCAGAGGTTCAAGCAGAGTATGCAATTTTTTGGTTCTCATTTTACATTTGTCATGAAGCTGTTGCACATCCTTGGAGAGTGTACAGATGGTTGCAATACTGTCTTAAAAAGAAAATCTTATTCTAAATTTGATGAAAATACAGTTGGCTTGAAAGTCAGCTGTATTTTATTGTGGCAATTTAATATCTTCCATAATACAGATTAATATCTCTTCAAACTTACTAAGAAATTATATATCCAAGCAATTAGGATTTAACAAAAATTCTTTTAACCCTAAAATTAAAATACCGTCATCATCTTGATAGGTCGCCACATCATCTTTTACAATAATTATTTTTTTAAATGAATCACCTATTTTTAATAACGAGCGTTTTTCTTGAGTTTCTTTTGCTTTTGTTGGCATTTGTAAGGCTGATTGAATATAATATTTTTTGTAACCGCAGTTTACTACAAAATCAACTTCTGTTTTTTTGTTAATGTATGTATTATTGGCTTGTTTTTCTTTAATAAGAACCTCTCCAACGTCAACATCACAGCCACGAATTTTCAATTCATTATAGATTATATTTTCCATGATATGGCTTTCTTCTGTTTGCCTAAATCGTAAACGCGAATTTCGTAATCCTAAATCAGTAAAATAGTATTTAGATGGAGTGTTTATATACTTTTTACCTTTAATGTCATAACGCAACGCATTACTAATTAAAAAAGAATCTTGCAAATAATCAATATAGTTTTTAACTGTTGGTGCTGAAATATCTAGTTTTTTTACGCTCTTAAAAGTATTGGTTAATATTAACGGATTTACTAAGCAACCAATATCTGAAGCTAAAATATTTATTAATTCTTCTAGTTCTTCATCATTACGGATATTATGCCGGTCTTTGATATCTTGAATATATGTTTCAGTAAATAAAGACTGTAAATACTTCCGCTTTTCCTCATCTGTTTGACGAGATAAAATCATAGGCATACCACCATAAGTATAATATTCTTTCCATGCATCAGTCCAAGATCCTTCATAAACAGAAAAGAATTCTGCAAAACTGAGAGGATAAACCCTGATTTCATCTCCTCTGCCTCTAAATTCCGTTACAATGTCGGTAGATAAAAATTTAGAATTGCTTCCGGTTACATATACATCTAAATTTTCAATGTGTAAAAAGCCATTTAAAACATCTGAAAAATTATCCATTAGCTGAACTTCATCTAATAACAAATAATGCATTTCAGAATCAATGATATGTGATTTGACATAGTTATAACATTCATCTGGCTGACGATATTTTATATTTGGATAGTCGTCTAAAGCCAAAGTAACGATTCTTTTTTCAGAAACCCCTTCATCCAGCAAATGTTGCTTGAAAAGTTGAAACAATAAATAGGATTTACCACAGCGTCTTATTCCACTAACTATTTTAACTAATCCGTTGTGTTTTTTGTTGATTAGTTGAGTAAGGTAATTTGTTCTTTCAATTTTCACAACACCCTCCTATTTTAAATAATTGTACATATGTCAGATTTTATAAAATATACTGTTAAAAGTTTTTGTTGTCAATGTTTATTTTAAAAATTTATACAACTGTTCAGTTTTATAAAATAAGATGCGGCTGTCTGAAAATATTATGCCAGTAGTAAATTTGATTTGTTAATGCCACAATCAAACAACTCCATTTTCCTACCCAAGCCTTTAAAATCGTCATATTCATTAGTCCGATAATTGCACAGTATCGCGCACCATTTTTAAGAACGCACCTTTTGAGGTGCTTTTTTTGTATGTATTCCAAACCTTTCAGCTAGTCCGATTTTGAGAATTTTTAAAAGAACAAATTTTAGCAACTTATCGGACTTTTAGAGCGAACGCTAAAAAACCAAGCTTTTTATTGTTCTAATCCCTGTCCGATAAAATTGACTGAAAAAATTTGAGCAGCTCAAAGGTGTTAAATATTGATATTTTAACTTGACTTTTCAATAGATAGGGGCAGTATATTTGTATTATTTTATATGGCGGAAGTGAGTGTAGGATGACTGATATTTTATTTTCAGGATTTTATTTAGGATTTCTTTTAGTTTCTTTTGCTGCATTGCCAGTTTTAAACTTTTCAAAAAAAAGAATGGGCGGGAAAGTGTATATTATTGTCAAACGTATTTGCGTAACCTTTTTGATTTTTGCTCTTTCGCAAAAGTATCTCTCATATTATATAATATGTTTTTCCAGTTATGAGTTTTGGTATGTATTACTTTTGGGCTTGTTTTCCGTTTCTTTACTTGTTTTATTGGTTTTAAAATTTTCCAAAAAAAGAACAGACAAAAGAGAGTATATTATTGCCAAACGTATTTGCGTAATTATTTTTATGTTATTTCTTTTGTTCTTATCTTCACACATTTCTGAGATTATATCCCCTTGCCTTTGCGTCTGTCCTGTTAGTTCCTGTAGTGACTGTGGTTTTTACTGAGTGCCGAAATAGTCGAGAGTTTCGCCTTTGACATTATATGCCGTATCGTTGGCCAAAGAAACAAACGAGCTGTTATCTGCATCCATCAGATCATAAGTTACGGTAAAACAGGCTTCAGATCTGACATCATACCACTTTCAATAGCAAAGTCTTTATTGACACTATCCTCAAACATCTCCATTTTCCCACCCAAGTCTTTAAAATCCTCATAATCCTCGGTTCGATAATTGCTTTATCTTAGGACAACAACAATCGGGAGCGCCGGCAATTTGATTTTATTATGTAAATTTTAGCAATTTTATATTATTATAAAAGCATCATGCATTTTTATGAAAGATGATTTATAATGGTTTTAGAAAATAAATTGAATATTACCAATCAAATTGAATTGAATAAGATTGAAGAAAAGCTTAGCAAAGAAAAGGCCAAAAAGCTTTTTGACAGTGGTAAAATCAATCAGATAAAGGCCGGGACGTTTGCCGGATTAAAACAGATTCATAAGTATTTGTTTGAAGATATTTATGATTTTGCAGGAAAAATGCGCGACGTCAACATATCAAAAGGAAACTTCAGATTTGCTCCGGTGATGTATTTGGCACAAGCCCTAAAACATATAGATAAAATGCCTCAGTCAACCTTTGATGAAATTGTTGAAAAATATGTTGAAATGAATATTGCCCACCCTTTCCAAGAAGGAAACGGCCGCGCAACAAGGATTTGGCTGGATTTAATATTAAAAAAAGAAATTAAACAAGTTGTTGATTGGAATAAAATCGATAAAGAAGACTATTTATCAGCAATGGAAAGAAGCCCTGTTAAAGATATTGAAATAAAACATCTCTTAAAAAATGCCCTAACAGATAAAATTGATGAACGGGAAATCTTTATGAAAGGCATTAATGTCAGTTATTATTATGAAGGCTATGACGAATATGACATTCATAAACTATTGTAAGATTGAGCTGTTTATATGACAAAAATGTTTTACGAATGCATATGCTTATAATCTGTTCACCAAGCTTAATGCTCATTTTCGCTACCTACCCGTTTGGGACATTGCTTCATAAGCCCGTGGTTTTCCGGATACAAAAAGGGATTGGAAAATTGCTTTCCAATCCCTAAACTTTTTACCAGCCATGCGGATCAAAATATTCCTCGCTTATGTTGGGACATATGCTCCAATCTTATCAAAATCCGAGGTTATATCAATACCGCGAAGATACAAGAGCAAAAGGACAAAGCCAAATATACCGGTATAAATCCAGGCGGTTTTGTCAATTCTTTTATTTACAATTTCTGCAAATGCTTCAGGCTGTGAAGCATTGCGAAAACCGGAATCCGAATCAATAAAATAATATTTATCGCCAAAGCTATAAATGTAATAGCTCTTTCCGGCTTTAACACTTGTTCCCGAAGCACTGATTTTTCCCTGAAGATAATTCTGTCCGGAAATGGTAATGAGTTGCGCGGTAACTTTATCAACTTTCTTATATCCATCGTATTCAACCGAAGGGGCAAAAAGACCAAAAACCGACGCCCCAAACAGAGCGAGAGCCATACATCGTACCGTACATACGGTCATCCACCACTCTATACCGTCATCTTTTGTTTTTTCAAACAAATAACTCAAGATAAGAGACAGAACCATGCCTGCCATAAGAGACCAAACCAGAACTTCCTTATAAGTATGATTTATCCCCCGAAAAGAAAAAGATAATCTTTTGATTAACGGCACGGCCTGAACACAATCATTTTTTGAAAGGCAAACCTTTTCTTTGCTAACATAAACGCCGACAGAATCTCCAACGTTTAATTTTTCGCCGGAAAGCCAATCTTCAACGCCGCCATCAATCAGATAGCTGTTTCCATTAATGACAACATTTTCCGCGTTTTCAATTCTTTCTATCTTTCCGCTGTTTTCCAAATAAAAATTGCCTTTTATTTCATGGCAAGAACTCAAGATGAGCACGGCAAACAATAAAAATAACAGATTTTTCATAATAGATAAAATTTAGATTAATAATATAATTTGTTAAACGCAACAATAAACAAAGAGGCAATTTTGTCAAGAAAAATTGCTAAAAACCCGATAAATCTATTTGCCGGTTTCGGCATCCGGTTTTACAATTTTTCAAATTCTGCCGCAGGATTAATGTTTTATTAACAAGGAGAGGACTATTATGCCTTTATTAATAAAATTTAGTATTCAAACACCCTATAAACAAAAGGATTAAATATGGAAATAATTTTTGATGAAAATGAAGGCAATATTTTTTGCGGAGAAAGTTATCCTATTTATTCCCTTAAAACACCGGATAAAATAGATTTTAAAAGCATTCTGCAGGATGTCAGAAAACTAATTAAGGCCAACAGCAAAAATAAAGTTATTCTGATTAAACCGGAAAAAGAAAATAAATATTTTCTATTATTTGCCGCCCTTATGGGAGTTGAAGGATGTGATGATAGCTGTTATCCGCTGCAAGCCGTTTTTAAAGTTCATGATTTTAAACAAGCCTCGATTTCTTATCGTCCTTATTTTTTCTTCGGCACCGCCGCGATTTATGTTTTGCGCCTGCTGCAGATGAATAGCGACACCATGTATAAAGACATCCGGACTTTAGGTTATCTGGGACTGGATATTCAGACCGATTATCTTAACAACACCATTTCTTTGCATTTGCCAAATCCGGGGAAGAAATACCGGTTTCATGCCGCCAGCCTTCATAATACCGTTATCCTGTCCAGTTTTATCAAGATGCTGTCGCTCTTAAAGGCGGACATTAACATTGACATATCTATTGTCTTAAAAATGCAGGATTTTAAAGAAAAACATCAAATCAACACAGATAATCTTTTAAGCAAACTCTATTGGTGCGCCTCATTTTTTCTTAATAACGCAGATCGAAAGGAATATTAGATGATGACCCAAAGGGCAAAGTCCGATATCATCGCTTTTGCATTTGACACTTCCTATACCGGGTATCGCAACCAATTAATCGGGGCAATTAACGCCATTCATCAAAAAGCCGGTTCAGATTGTCCCGCCGACAAATGTTTGCTGCTGCCGCAAGGCATTGACGATGCCAAAGATTTGCCAAAATCCCTATGTTATTCCAATTTCAACAGCTATAAAAAGTTCCGCGCACAAATATTTTCCATATTAGACGACCGGTTTGAACATATGCAACCGGTTCCCCGCGTTTTTCTGACGCCCTATAATCTTACTGAAAGCCCTTTTCCAAACATTAATGCCGATACAATATGCCGTATTGTAAAAGAATATTATAAACTGCATCAACTGGGAAATATTTTAACCGTTGTTTTGAGCAGCAAACTGCATAATTATAAGTATATTGATTTTATTAACGTTCCCAAGCATATGCTGAGTTTTCCCATACGCGTCCGGCTGCTGCAAAATAAAAAACTGCGCAAGAAAGTCTTAATCACCATCGGCATTATTCATTCTTTCAGCAAAGAAAATGTGGCGAAAAAGAAAAAAGAACTTGAGGACATACTTTCCCGTTCTTCGAGGGCGGATAATGCCGCGGCTCACATATGTAAGTTGCAAAACATATTAAAGAAAAAGAAAAAAGCCGTTATCTGTCTGGGTGGACGCACCGAAGGGAGCGAGATTATTTTTGATGTTAATTACGCGCAAACTTTGTTTGAACACTGCGTTTCTCTCGCGCGCCATCAATACGGCATTATAATTGTCAACGGGCCGCGCACGCCTAACGATGTTACAGACTATCTGTATGAAAAAGCCAAACTGCACCCAGATATCATTTTTCATAATTGCAAGCACATTGCCCAAACGGACGCAGAAAGGGCAAAATGGCGTATATACTCCGGGAAATTTGAATCCGAATTTTCCGCACACCGGCAAATCGGCAATATTTATCCGGCTGTTTTAGGTTTTGACAATACTCTGGCCGTTCATACCGTCGACAGTTTTTCCTGCTGCGAGACCTTAAGCGCCGGTATCCCGACGGCAATCAGCGCCAACGGTATTCATATAAACAAAAGCATCCGGCCGGATACCCTGAATATGTTTCAGCTGATGACGCCCAAATATGCTTTGGATTTTGAAGAATTTGTAAAACTTGCCTGCTATATGGAACTTGAGCCGCAAAACCTCAGACCGGCCGTTTTGTCGAACCCGTTGAAAGTTTTTGCCGAAGCCGTACTGAACCGGGTATCTTTATAAAAAAGAAAGAGCCGCCAAAAATGACGGCTCTTCTAAAGACAACTTAAAAATCTTTACAAAGACTTATAAGCGTCTTCTATTTTTTTGGCAAGTTCACCCATGTTGGTTTCTTCATCAAAACCGATGGTGATGATGTTCTTGCCATTTTTCCGGTAGGCTGCTTCAATCGCTTCCCAGCGTTCCACACCCTTTTTATTATAAAGGATGACTTGAGGCGTGTCCGGGAACATTGTCAGCAGAATCCAGGTATGCGTTCCGGCAATTCCGACTGATGCCTTCAGAGATTTATACATATTGTAATATTTCTCGTGGGCAACGCCGCGGATTCCAAACACTTCATTATTCTCAGTCATTCCGGGAACGTAAAGGTTGAAATCCTTTGCCAGATTTTGAACGGCCGACAAGTCGTTTACTTTGTGGAAGTGCTGGCCTAAAACCAACGGCACACCAGCCTCCTTCAGGAAAGCGAACACCTGAGGATTTACAGACTGCTGCGCAGCCGTAACACCACATTCGCCATCGCTGATGAGCTTTTGCGGTATAAACAGGACACTTCCCGGCAGCATTCCTTTATATTCGGGCAATCCCTCGGTAAACTGCGGGATTAATTGCGAAGTTGCAAATTTATCCCAAACCTCATCCGGCAAGGTTCCTGCCTTCAGCTCGGCGATGACATCCCATCCTTCCGCTTCGGCTTTTTCGCGTTCTTCAAAAGGAACTGTTTCCAGGTTCCCAGAGAAGAATGACAGGATATCAAAAATTTTGGAAGACTCGGCTTCAAAATCTTCCTTATTGTCTTTTTTCGGAAGAATGATACCTGTTACACCAAAAGCCTTTGCAAAATTTACCGCTGCGATGCCATGACCAAACTGGTCTCTAATAATAATCTTTTCCATAAGTTTTGTGTTTTAAGTTAATAATATTGTTTACATTTTTTAATGTATCATATTTTTTTGAAGAATACAATAGCCAAAATGCACAAAAAAATACAATTTTAACCACGCCCGCCAATAGAGCCTTATTAGCCGCTTTATGATAAATATTATAATATTATAAAAAAAAGCGTTTCTCTAAACAGAGAAACGCTTTTATATCAGGCACTTTTTGTCCAAAAGAACACTTTTTTAACAGACAAAAGCCTATTAACAAATTTCATACTTTTTTCTTCGCGTTCTTCGGGAGACAATTTTGCAGCTTTTGCTCTTGCCGCTTTTTTTGCAGCCTCAAGTTCTGCCCGCGTTTTGCCACCAAAAGCCCGCAAAAGCTTTTTCATCGATTCGCTGTGAGAACTCTCCAGTATCGTTTGGCCGTACCAATCATTGG
Organism: uncultured Pseudomonadota bacterium; assembly: GCA_949300375.1. GTDB lineage: Bacteria > Pseudomonadota > Alphaproteobacteria > RF32 > CAG-239 > MGBC133411. The sequence goes on along the minus strand of CASGEB010000004.1, from coordinate 34,366 downwards.
TATTATTGGGATCTGCCCCCCGGATCAGAAGTATCGCAGCCCGCCGGACATTATCCGCTTCACAGGCATTGCGCAAACTATGACTTAATATTTCCCGTCTTTCTTCCCATTCGTCTTTCATACCATAATGGTGAAAATATTCACTCGAAGAGTACCCAAACAGGCGGAAAAAGAAGAAAAAAATACCTAAAACAAAGATAGCCAAAATTGCTGCGATGCCCAAAATTTTGACTCCAACGATTAAATCTGAAATAATAGCTTCCATAATTTTTATATTTTAAAGTTAAACAATAATATCTTTTACGGTGCTTATTGTATTTTATTTTTTCTAACAAGTCAAGTACAAAATTTGACAAATTTAACTTCTGCATCTATGTTTTATTTAAAAATTTAGCTTTTTATCAAAATAACCATACCGCATACAGACAAAAAAAAAGCCGCAGTTTTCTCTGCGGCTTTTTTTAATTATAACATTTTTGTATAAATTCCCAATATCACAGACGCTGACGAACATTCAAGCTTTTCTTTGGAAATTTTGACAAAACCGTCCCTTAACAGCAATTTTTTATTACGCTCGTTTTCTTCATCACAAAAGCATATGATTGCCGGATATCCGGCATCTTTAACAAGACGTTCAAACAGCTTTGACGCCTCATAGGCATATCCTTTTCCTTCGTATTCTATGCCGATGGCTCTTGTTCTGGAGATACCCTTATCCTCGAATTCGTCACCAGAAATAAAGCCAACTATCTTGCCGCTGCTTTTTTCAATGATGAAAAATCCGATAAAAAAATCAAGCAGGGTTTGTTGGGAAATCCATGTCCCGGCGTTTCCGATTGTATTAAAATGCAATGTCAGAAATTTTTCCCATTTATGGCGGGAGTTCTGGTAAAGCCGGTAAAATTCTTCCAATCTGGCAAAAGAAAAAGGTTCAAGCAAAACTTTTGTTCCACTAACAGAACGAATGGTTTTTAATAATTTTTCTGATTTCATAATTGTATTATTTAATAATTTGACGTTTGCGTAAAGATATATCATATTTATTTAAAAAGGCAAGTTTTTTATTCTTTATTTTGCCCAAACTTTCTGTCCATAAAACTTTATAAAAAAATTAAGCTATTACAGACATTTAACACCATACGCCCCTATTGAATCCGGGGTGAGCTTTTAGTCTTTGTTAGACAATTATTTCTTATTTCGTCAAAAAATATATTTACTATTTGTAAAAATTATGATATTACTATAAGTGTTGTACAAATGTTATTTGTACTTCAGTACCTAAGAAGGTACGGGACTGTCGTAAGTCCTCATATTGAGTCCGGTGTTGGATATACACCGCTTAGTTGTCTTGAGTGCGCAACCAAGACAGCGTATATCCCCTTGATCATGTGACGCGTCCATGGTCGGGGAGCTCTAAGTATATGTTCAGAAACAATGCCATGCAATTGGCGGCATTGTTTTAAAAACTTAGAGAATCATCTGACTCAATATGATTTACGAACTCTCCGACCACCTTCTTAAGGTGGTTTTTGATTATTGAAGAGGAGAACGAAGATGTCAAAATTGTCTCAGTCAGAAATTGACAGCAAATTGGAACAAGAAGGAAACTCAGAACAGACATTCGGAGCCAGCACATCGGAAGTGGAACACTATCTAAAAAGCAAACAGCTGAGAGATGAAAATAAAAAGAAGAACAAACAAGGCATATATTATGCAGATGAACCTGTTGAAACTATTGATCTTGTTTCTAAAAGAGGTAAAAAATACCAAGGTATTGTTTTGCGAAAAGATAATATAAACAAAATTGCTACTGTAGCTGTGCAAACAAAAGATTCTACAATAAAGCAATATGTTGATACCAGCAAAGAATCGCCTAAGGTATTAGCAACATCCAGACGATACTGGGCTAATTTCGGGGATAGAAATTCTATTTATTATGCAGATGGTGTTTTTGTAATGAGAAATAAAAATTCATCAACATTTATTATGAAACTGGATAAAAACAGAGAATTGAAAACCGTTAAGAAATTCGATTCCAGTCATTCTGTATATTTGTTTCAGGACGGCCTTTTAGAAGTCAGCGGCGGGGAAGATAAAAATTTAATCGGTATTTATCAGGCTAAAGACGATGGTCTTGACTTGCTGATGACCTTTGATAAAAAATATGGCCGCTATCCGTCTATTTCGTATGACGATAGAGAAAAAGTTCTGTCTTCCAGCTATGATATGGATGAAGGGCTTGAAGGTGCTTCTCAAGAAATAACCGAATATTATAAATTCGAAAATAATAAACTACGCTATATGGGAGAACAAAACGAACCTCTTTATGAATATGAAGAAGAAAACGATGACGAATATTATAATGATGATATTCCCGCTGTTAAATTCGGCAATTATGAGGTTTATTGCCAAGAGCTGAATGACAAGGATAGTGATGGATACTACTATTCTTTTGTCTGGGCAGAAGATACCCGTTCCGGAAAGAAAACAGACATTGGTTATATTAATGAACGGGACATCATTCAAACGGATGGAAAAAATCTTCTTATAGAAAGACTCAAATATGGTACGGTAGACACATATTCCGTTACTAAAGACGGTATTACGGAATTGTCCAGTTCTAAAATGTCTAATGAAGAATGGTTTGAAAAATATTTAAAATATCAACCAGAAGAGAAAACAAGATACGGAACCTTTTATAATTCAGGGACAGAGGCGTTTACAGGGTGCTTTGTTGATAACGAAAAAAATATTAAAATATTAGATTTCAATAATGATTATGGCCGGGGGTATATTAGCGGGGTTACCTGCAACGCTCTGGTAAATGTAACAAACACAATCTCAAATTTTGGGCAGTTTGAAAAACAGAATCGTGTTGTGGACTTGAGAGACGGCTCTCAAATAAACGGGCTTAAAGAAGTTGCCGCTGTTGCTCAAGATTTTTTTGCAGCCAAAAAGGACGGTGAAGAAAAATTCAGCGTTTATGAAGCTTCTGATACCAAAATGGAAACGCCTTTATTTCAGGCGGATAAGATCAAATATTCTGCCGACAAGAACAGCAAATATATTGTGTATGAAAATGACGGTATGGAATATATGGTCAAAAATGAAGAAGGCAAAATACGCCCCGTGGCCCGACTCTCAAACGACGGGCTCGCGCTTGCCTACGGAAAAAACTGGGTTAAAATCAATTTGTCCAAAGGCGTTGAGGCTTACCTTAACAATAAGAATCTTACTTTGGCAAAACCCCATTCTCCTTATGAGTATTTAGATGATAAATTAATGCAAAAATTGGCAAAATCGCAGTTGAATAATGCGGAAAAAGAGCCAATTGAGTTTCCTAAAGAGAGCTTCCGCAACAATAAACAGAAGTTGCTGCAAAAAATGTTTGCCAAAAAGCAGGAGCTTTCTAAATAATCTCTCCTCCCCATCCTCCTCAGAGGATGGGGATTTTCTTGTTTTCCGCACTTGTTTCTGATTTGACAATAAACGGCTTATATATTTTTGCCCAATATGTTTTTTTTTGCTTTTAATTTTTGCATAAAATCTTTATGCTATCGGCATAGCGCTAACTATTACGGAGGATAATTATGACCAAAAGCGTAAAGAATGACGGACTTTATACAGCCTCGCTGATTGACCGTTTTTTCAGCTGGCTGAAAAAAACCACTTATAATAATTTTTTGGAACAAAATGAAAAGTGGTTTGCCAAAACCGGTTTGGCATTGATGTATTTTATTGCCGTGATGTCTTTGCTGGTTGCGATTGTTTTTGTATTAAAATACAATGCCCTGAGTACATTTTATGTTTTGACGGCCGGGATTGGCGGCTTGTTTGTAACAATTGTTTTTCAGTATATTGCAGCCAAAACCATCCCCTGCCTTAATACGTTGATTCATAACACGCCGGCAAAGTTGTCTTCAACCGCTGTTTTAGAAGTTCTGGCTTTGGCAGCAGGCATCTTCGGCATTATCGCCCTAATCGGCGGCCTGATTATTTCAATAAAAGCCAGCAGCCTTCACTTCCTTATTTCCGGCATTGCTATTTTTGTTATTTGCGAATATTGGATGGCAATGGCAATGAAACCGGAAACGCTCAATATCGAAATTGTAAAAAACATTTCCGCCGGGGAAGAATTTATCGGCTTACTGACATTTTTCGCCAAAGGCTCCCTGAAAATCATTCCGCTCATCTTCTGCGGCTGTATGATTTTTGCCTCTTATGATTTGATTGCGATGATGTTTGTTAAATATCATTATATCGGCGAGATTAACCTGGAAGCCGGAATTGTTGCTTATGCCGTTTGCGGCGCGCTGCTTCCGCTGTTTGGGTATGTCTCATTCATCGGCTATTATTTTACAATCGATATTGCCCGGGCAATTCTTTCCATCCCGGCCAAACTTGATAAAAAATAAAGCCAGTCGGTTATTTGAAAAAACTGTCCCCGCAAAGAGGACAGTTTTTTTGTTTTTTATAAATACGGAGTTGCCCGCATTTTTTACATATTTATATTTTTACTTTTACATCTGATAATCATAAAATGACGGATTTTTGTTTATGGTGTAAACTTTTCCGGAATTTGGACGGTTATAATATACATAAACCACATTGCCGCGGGTTCCCTTTTTCCAGGCATCGAAATATCTGACGACCTGTGAACGCAGATTGTTTTTGAAAACAGAACGCAGCGTATTGTCCAAATTCATAGCAAAATCATCACCGAAATTCGGAGAAACAATCGCGTTTAACAGCAAGATGCCGCCTTCTTTCAAATTATTTTTAGCGCGTTCAAAATACTCTCTCGTTACCAACTCCATCGGAATATATTGGAGGGAAGAATAAGTATCGAGTACAATTATATCGTATTTATGCCGGCTTTCTTTTAAAAACTGATTGGCATCCTGAACAACAAATTTTTTATTGGAGCCGAGCTTTTTTTTCAAGAAGTTTTCTTCGGTAATACTTTTCAGATTTTTATCAACATCAACATAGATATAATTATTGCGCGCGTCGTCAACGCCGACCGTAAAACCACCAGCCCCGATAACCAAAATGTCTTTTGTTTTATCTTTTGGAATCGTCCGGATAAAATTGTCATTAATAAAATTGATGTATGAAAAATTCAGATTATGTTCTTTTGAAATTTTGGACGACATAGAGCCGTTGATAACCAAAAGCCTGGACTTTCCGTTGTCCGTTTCATGAACGCCGACCGTGGCAACGGCGTTATTCTCAATAATCCCGTAGGCATCTTTTAATAATTTGTCCTGATTAAACAATACCGCGGCCAGAAGGATTGTCAGAATTGCAACATAATTGCGGCGGCGCGCTAAAAAGCAGGCGGCGGCCAGCGTAATCGCCACCACAACGACTATGGTATGATTGACGCCGACAAACGGCATAATTATCAAAGTGGTCAATAAAGAACCCAGAACAGAGCCGATTGTATCCACTGCCATAATTTTGCCGGTAAAGTTTGTATCCCGATAGTGCAGATATCGGCTCAACATGGCGGTTATTTTGCCAAAGAGATAAGGCCCGTAAGACAAAAACAGCAAAGAATATAACGCCGTTTGGATGATGTTTGACGTTATGCCGGCTTTATTGAATGCAATAAAATAAATATCTATCAGAATATAAGAAGACGCCAAAACAACCAGCAGCGCAATAATCAGAAAATCAGTGGCGGCCTGATTGCGCAAGCTGAAACGACTTACGCTTTCAACCGAACCTTTGTAATAGCCCCAGGACATAAAAGCCAGAAAAGAACCCATAACAATAGAAACCGTAATGGTCGTGGTGCCGACAAAGCTGCTCAGCTGGCGCAGAACTATCAGTTCCAATGACAGACTGGAATAACCGCCGACAAAAACCGCCAATAACAAAACAAGCACCGCTTTTTGACTGATTAATTTATGCATTTTTCTCTCTCTAACAAACCCTTGCTACCGTTAGGGCATCAACCGAAGAAGCTCCGGATTTTTGCAAAACCAGCGCACATTCCTTTAGCGTCGAACCGGTTGTCATTACATCGTCAATCAGGACAATCTTTTTACCGCGTATTTGTTCCGGATGGCGGACACAAAATGCCCCCTTGACGTTTTTGACCCGCTCATGCCCGGAAAATTCAACCTGCGGGCGGGTCTTTTTGTGTCTGACGACAGAATTGTAATCAACCGGCACCAGCACCAGTTTTTCCAGTTCTCCGGCCAAAAAAGCCGACTGATTGTAACGGCGTTTTATTAACCGGGTGTAATGCAGCGGAACAGGAAGCAACAAATCTGCCCCAGCCGTCCAAATATCGCGTCCGGCCTGAAACAAAAAACGCGCCAAAACGCCGGCGTTTTCCGTCTTGTCCATAAACTTGAGCCCCAATATCAGATTCTTGGAAGCATCGTCATAATGAAAAGCCGACCGGCACATACGAAAGGGCATTCCATCGCCTTTTACACAGGACGGGCAAAGCAGCTTTCCATCAGACGGCGCCTCGGCAAACGGGCGGCCGCATCTGGCACAGTAAGGCCGGGAAATAAAGTTTATTTCATTAAAACACTCCGGACACAGCCCCTCTTCTTCATTTAATATCTTTCCACACAAGATACAACGCGGCGGTAAAACGGAATTTAAAATTTTCTGCCAAATATTCATTTTAAAGCCGCAGTTCCTGCCAATTCCGACAATTTTTCATGAATGGCGTTAATATGATTGACAACCGTTATTCCGGCCGCATTCATGGCATCTTTTTTGTCCTGAACTGAAATGCGCCCTTTGGTAATGATATCGCCGGCATATCCCATTTTATGCCCGAAAGGCACAGCTTCTCCTGCCACAAAGCCGATAATCGGCTTTTTGTGTTTTAAAGACCGATAATATTCCGCGGCGTTTTCTTCAAACGTTCCGCCCAAAGCTCCAATCATCACCACGGCATCCGTTTCATCATCAGCCATAAAACGTTCCAAAACATCAACAAAGTCTATACCAAATATCATATCATCGCCCAAACCGATAACCGTTGACTGTCCCATACCGGCGCGTTTGGTTTCTACCACGGCCTCATAAGTCAGGGTCGATGAGCGCGATACAATGCCGATACGGCCGGGACGATGAATGTTTTCCGGAAAAATTCCCAGTCTTGCGGCTCCCGGCGTGATGATGCCCGGCGTGTTCGGGCCGATTAGCTTCGTCCGGCTGCCTTTTAAGATATTTTTTATCTCTATCATATCGCGGATCGGAACACCGTCGGCAATGCAGACAACCAGTTCCAATTCAGCTTCCGCCGCCTCCCGCACGGCATCTTTGACCGAACGGGCAGGAACATACATAACGCTTGAGTTTACACCGGTTTCAGCCACAGCCTCTTTTACCGTATTAAAAACCGGCAGACCCAGGTGGGTGTTTCCGCCTTTTCCGGGGGTTACGCCGGCGACAACGTTTGTTCCGTAATCCAACGAACGCCGGATATGGAAAGTTGCCTGAGTACCAGTAATGCCCTGACAAAGAACCCGGGAATTTTTATCAACCAAAATCGACATTTAATCGCTCTCCTCTACGGCTTTTATCAGCGTATCTACCGCTTCCTGCATATCATTGGCAATTACCAGCGGCAATTTTGAATGCTCCAGAATCTCTTTGGCCTCGTCTTTGTTCGTCCCTTCAAAACGGACAACCAGCGGCACATTCAGCCCGACATCATGCGCGGCAGAAATAATCCCCTCGGCAATCAGGTTGCACCGCAGAAAACCGCCGAGAATGTTAATCAATATTCCCTCAACGCGCGGATTGGTCATAATTATTTTTATGCCGGAAGCGATTTTTTCTTTATCGACGCCGCCTTTGACGTTCAAAAAGCAAGCCGTTCCGAACCCCTTGGAGCGCAACAAATCCATAGCGGCCAGCGCAATACCGTCGCCGTTGACAATGCAGCCGATATTGCCGTCAAACTCACTATAATTAAATCCGAATTTTTTGGCCTGGATTTCATAATCGTCTTCTTCATACTCATCTTCCAACCGGCGGATTTCCGGATGGCGGTAAAGGCCGTTTTTATCAAAAGACATTTTGGCGTCCAAAGCAATCAGCTCGCCGCTGCGCAAAACGCCAACCGGCGTTACCTCAATCATTGTCGCGTCATAATCCTTAAAAGCTTTGTGCATCCCGTTGATAAATGTTTCCAAACTACGGGCGCTGCGGGGTTTCAGGTTCAGAAAAGACATCACCTTATGAATTTGGGACGGAGAAGCCCCTTTATCCAAATCAAGCTGAATTTTTAAGATTTTTTCAGGATGTTCAAGCGCCACTCCGGTTATATTTTCCGGACTAACCTCGGCAATCAGCAGCGTTACCGCAGGAATCATCCGGTCAATGACCAACCCGGCATAAAAAATGCGGCTGACTTTGCAATAGGCTTCAACATACAGGCGGCTGACCAATTTTCCTTTCGGCCCGGTTTGTTCGGTAACCAGCGTGGAACCAAGCATTTTTTCCGCTTCACGGGCAATTTCGCGCCGATGTTTTATCAGCCTTATCCCGCCGCCCCTGCCGGCTTTTTTCTCAAGAAAATGCCCCCGGTTGCGCGCGCCGGACTGGATTTGGGATTTGAGCATCCACGGCCCGCGAAACGAGACTTTGGCGGCCACGTTTCTGGCTTCCGACGGCGTATAGGCTATTCCTCCTTTCGGAATATTTATCCCGTACTGGTTTAAGATTTTTTTGGCCTGATACTCGTGAATGTTCATTTTTAACCCTTATAATGTCGCGGCATACCAGCGGATTTTTTCGGCCATTGAAGCCAGGCCGTTGCGGCGGCTGGGACTCAGATGGTCTTGCAATCCCAGTTTAGCAAAAATATTTTCAACTGCAATTTCTTTAATTTCCCGCGGCGTTTTATGTGCAAAAATTATCAGGATTATCGCCACAATTCCCCTTACAATCGCCGCATCGCTGTCGCCCTGGAAGTCCAGATACTTCTGCCCGTTTTCCATCGTAACCGACGGCACCAGCCAAACCTGCGACTGACAACCGTGGACTTTCCAGTCATCGGTCTTCAGATTTTCCGGCAGTGGCTTCATCCGGGAGCCCAGATCAATGATATAGCGGTATTTATCTTCCCAATCGTCCAACAAATCAAAATTTTCAATCAACTCATCTATTGTCATCTTTTTTCTCTTTATAATCTTTGGCCGCTTTTACTAATTCTTCAAATAATGCGGCGGCGGCTTTATCTTTTTGATACAAATATTCTGGATGCCACTGTACGCCGAGAACAAAACGTCCGCCTGGGGCTTCAACCGCCTCGGCCAGATTATCGGGAGAAACCGCAACAATCCGCAGCCCTTCCAGCGCCGACGAATCGTTAATAACGCCTTCGCTATGCACAGAATTGACGCTCAGCTTTTCCGTTCCCGCCAATTTATGCAGCCGGCTGTCCGGAACAACGGCAACATCGTGGGCTATTTTGTCTTTTGGTTCTTTATGCGGCAGCGCGCCCGGCAGCTCATCTTTCAGACAGGCATACATTTTGGCGCCGGCCATTCCGGCAAGCATCTGAAATCCGGCGCAAATTCCCAATACCGGCGTTTGGTTTTCATTGGCATAATCAATGGCATAAATATAAGCCAATGAGCGCGGGCTGAGGCTGTGTTCCGGCGGCAGGCGTTCCGGTTCCCGATAAAATTCGGCGGGAGAGTCAAAACATCCGCCCGGCAGCAGGAAAGCATCAGGTTTTAAATATTCCAGCTGGGAATCGACATCTTCATAATGGATAAACGTCAGGTCGGCACCGGCGGCAAGCAGGGCTTTAACGTAATTTTTATCAATGGCGTAGTCGTTTTTTTCCAATCCGAGAATCACGGCAACCAAAGGCTTATCTTTATCTCTTGGGCTGTGCGGCAGACGGATGCAAAAGGTTTCGTTTTCCGCCAGCGCCCGGTCTACTTTTTGCGGAGAAAGAAGATAGTAAACGCTGCCTGCTTCAGGTTCTTTTAGATATAAAACCTTTTCTGCCATAGCCCCTCCTAAAACATTTCAAACATCATCTTCGCTTCGTCGCTCATCCGTTCAAAAGTCCAAGCCGGTTCCCAAACCAACTTGACCTCGACTTCTCCGACACCTTTGACTGCGGCAACAGCTTCCGCCGCCTGTTCCGGCAAAACGCCGGCGACCGGACAAGTCGGCGCGGTTACCGTCATTTCAATAAAAACATTGCCGTTTTCTCTGATATCAATATTGTAAATCAGTCCCATATCCCAGACGTTTATCATAATTTCCGGATCGGAAACGGTTTTTAACGCTGCGACAACATCTTCGCGAGAGGCAGGCTTTTCCCCTTCAGGCAGCGGATTTCCGGCTTTTGCCACAAAATCAAGAAGTTTCATCTGTTCCGCCATTGCGGCCAACAGCTGTTTTTCCGCATCTTCCGCCGTCAGGGCGTTTTCTTTTTCTTCAGACATACTTATCCCTTTACTAAACCTGTTTCTTTTATAAGACAAGTTTATTAATAAAACAAGCCGGAGCGCAATAATTATTCACGTTAAAAGAAAGTCTTTGCTTTTTGCAAAGCGTTGATAAAAATATCAATGTCTTCCCTGGTGGAATAAAGTCCCAAAGAAGCACGAGCCAGCGACGTGTATCCCATCCTTTCCACCAGCGGCTGGGCGCAATGGTGTCCGGTGCGGACAGATACGCCTTCCTTATCCAGAATAAAGGCAACATCCTGCGGATGAATCCCTTCCAAAACAAAAGAAAAAACACCGCCCTTGCCTTCTGCCGTGCCGATTTCCTTAAATCCGCCGATTTCCCCAAAACGGCTGTGAGCATAAGCCGTCAGTTCCGTTTCGTGCGCCGTAATGTTTTCCATTCCCAAATCTGCCATATACTGCAAAGCGCGCCCCAGGCCGATGGCTTGCACCATTGCAGGCGTTCCTGCCTCAAAACGGGCGGGAACTTCGTCAAAGGTTGTTTTTTCATAAGTTACTTCTTCAACCATATCGCCGCCGAACTGATAAGGCGGCATCGAATCGAGCAGTTTATATTTGCCGTACAAAACGCCTATGCCGCTGGGACCGTAAGTTTTGTGTCCGGAAAAAGCAAGAAAATCGCAATCCGCCGTCTGAACATCCAATGCCTGATGGACAACAGCCTGGCAAGCATCAACCAGAATTACGGCACCGGCTTTATGCGCCTGCTCCGCCATTTTTTTCACCGGGAAAACCGTTCCCAGCACGTTGGACATTGCGGTTACGGCAACTATTTTGGTTTGCGGGCCGAGCAGCTTTAAATATTCTTCTTCCAGATAACTGCCGTCATCACCGATTTTAAAAACTTTCAAGACGGCGCCGGTTTCGGCCGCAACCATTTGCCACGGTATCAGATTGGCGTGATGTTCGGCCTGGGAGATTAAGATTTCATCTCCCGGTTTTAAGAATTTCCGTCCCCAGCAGGCGGCAACCAAATTGACTGATTCCGTGGCGTTGCGGGTAAAAATAATTTCCCGGCTGTCAGCGGCATTAATAAACTTTTGCACAATTTTACGGGCGTTTTCATATTCCTGCGTCATATGCTCGGACAGATAATAAGCGCCGCGGTGGACATTGGCATAGCAAGTCGAATAAAGGCGGGTTATGGTATCAATGACACACTGGGGCTTTTGCGCCGAAGCCGCGGAATCGAGAAAAGTATTCGGTTTGCCGTTTATTTTTTGTGCCAATACCGGAAAATCCCGACGAATTTTATATACATCGTACATAACTTTTTCCTTATTCTTAAAATCAGAGCATAGCTTTCAGCCAGCTGCGGACAGATTCCGAATCTACTTTCAACAAAACGTCGTCAAGAAAAGCCTCAACCAAAATCCGTCGGGCTTCATCCTCGTCTATTCCGCGGGAGCGCATATAAAACAACTGCTCTTCATCCAGTTCTCCGCTGGCTGCACCGTGCGAACATTTCACATCATCGGCAAAAATTTCAAGCTCCGGCTTACAGTCGATTTCCGCCGTATCCGACAGCAACAGCGCCTTATGCAGCTGTCTTCCTTCCGTATGAACCGCGTTCGGCGCAATGTGGATTTTGCCTTGGAATACGCCTTTTGCCTCACCGTCCACAACGCCTTTTACCAATTGTTCTGAATATGTTTCCGGGGAAATATGCTCAATCAGCGTCGTTGTATCCAGCGTTGCCCAGCCTGACATTTTGTAAGCGGCGTCGACGCTGGTTTCCGCCCCTTTATCCAATAATTTTACCCGGACTTCGTCCCGTCCCAAATCGGCTCCTTTTTGCAGGCAGAAATGATGATACTTTCCGCCGGCTTTGACCTGAACGGCAGACAAAGACACATGCGCGGCCTTAAAAGCCTCGTCCTGCAGCTTATAATGCCGCAGCTGAGCGTTCTTGCCGACCATAATCTCATTTACGATATTGGTAAAATAACGGGATTTTTCAATGCCGGAATAACGGAAATATTCGACAATTTCCGCCTCAGCACCGTTTTCCAAAACAATCAGATTGCGCAGGTTATAAAACAGATTGCCCTCTCCGGCGCAGGTATGGCTGATTATGGCCAGAGGCTTGTCCAGCTTTACACCGCGCTCAACACAGACAAAGACGCCGTTTTCCAAATAAGCCGTATTCAAAGCGGCAAAAGGCGCGTTTTCCATATCGGCGATTTTTCCCAGCCAGCGGCGGCAGATTTCATTATCGGCAATTGCTTCATCCAGCGGCAAAACCGTAACGCCTTCCGGCAAATGATTGTGTTCATGCTGCCAAAAGCCGTTTTCAAAACGAATCTGATAAGCCTCAAAAGGCAAGTTTTGTTTGCAGCAGCAGTCTTCTCCGTCATGATGCCGGCAGCCGCAGGAACATTCATGCGCGGCCGGCATTTCAGGCAAAACAAAGTCGTCCGCGTTCAAAATCCGGGGCTTGGTATATTTCCAGTCTTCCACTTTTGCGCCCGGGACGCCCAAGCGCCGGAAAATCTCGGCGCCTTTTTCACGCAGAGCGCAAAGCCAGGGGATATCTTCCCCGAAAAGTTTTTTATCTTGCAGCAATCCCGGCATTATTTTTCTCTCACAAAATCGGCATAGCCCTTTTCTTCCAGCTCCAGCGCCAGATTTTTATCACCAGATTTAACGATGCGTCCGTCGGCAAAAATATGGACATAATCCGGAACAATATAGTTCAGCAGGCGCTGATAATGGGTAATAACCAGCATTGAACGTTTGCCGTCACGCAGAGCGTTGACCCCGCCGGCAACGACTTTCAGCGCATCAATATCCAATCCGGAATCGGCCTCATCCAGAATCGACAAGTCGGGTTTTAAGATTGACATTTGGAGCGTTTCCAGCCTTTTCTTTTCTCCGCCGGAAAAACCGACGTTAACCGGACGTTTTATCATCTCATTGCCAATTCCGAGTTTTTGCCCTTCTTCCCGAACCAGCTTTAAAAATTCAAACGTATCCATTTCCGGCAGATTTTGGTGCTTGCGCACGGCATTGACGGCATGTTTCAGAAAAGTAGCGGTCGGCACACCGGGAATCTCAACCGGATACTGCATACAGAGAAAAATGCCTTCCCGGGCGCGCTCTTCCGTTGACATAGCAGTTAAATCTTTTCCCTTAAAACGTACGGAACCGGAAGTAATTTCATATCCGGGCTTGCCGGTCAATACATAAGACAAGGTGGATTTTCCGGCGCCGTTCGGCCCCATAACGGCGTGAACCTCGCCTTCATTTATCGTCAGGTTAAAGCCTTTAATAATTTCCTTATCGCCAACGCGGGCGTGCAAATCTTCAATTTCCAAAAGCGGCGTCATTTTCTTCTCTCTAATTTTGATTTTGTAACTTTAGTTTTATATATAGAGTATTTTTTTACATTTTCCAAGCAATCTTTACACGAGCCAGTTCGCGCCCGTCATTCAGGGAGCAAATGCGGTGCAGCGATATCTGTCTGTCGCGTTCGGTTTCGACAATAACCTTTTCTCCCAAGCGGCACTCTTTTTCAAATGCAATTTCAATTTCTTCCGGCGTGTGGGCGGTGCGAAAACCCGTTCCGACGGCCTCTGCCGCCCATAACGGATAGACGGCATTGTTCACATGCTTGTTGAAATCGATATCGTCAAAGCGGACGTTGAACTCCATCCGGCAATCAACACGCAAAACATCGGCTATTTTCGGGAAATCAGTCTGCAGCGCCCGTTCGGGAATAACCTGATATGCCGGCAGCCCTTCCCGGGAAACAAGCGGGCGTTTTTTGTGAAAATCTATCAGAAGCCACTGGCTGGAAGCCGTTATGATATTTTCTCCGCGGCTGTCAGCCACAATAAAATCCCGTATTTTCCCCAGTTTCTTTTCTGCCGACGGCCAGGTCAGAACCGTGATTTTTTCATGAAATTTCGGCAGGCGGCCGATGTGAATATGATAATTCGTCCCAACCCAGGCAAGTCCCTGTTCCCGGCAGTAATCCAGTCCGAGTCCCATATCTGCAATATGATTGTCGGCAATGTCCTGAAAAATATTCATTAACGTGATTAAGCGCAGCTCGCCGTTTTTATCACATTCATAGCTGCGAATCAGATAGTCTTTTTTGAGTTTTTTCAGCATTACAGATTTCCTTCTCCAACCGGTGCCGAATTATTTTGAACTTCCTTTGGCATCGTTTCCGGCTGATGGTTCTTTTTAAAAATCCCAGGCCGGACGTCGGTTTTTGCGCAACTTCGGTCAATTTTCGGGCGGGGTTATCATAACTAACGACCAGCCATTTCGCAACGCTGTCGGCGATTTTTACACATTCCCGGTTTGAAATTTTGAAAATATTGCCGTTTAACGGCGTCCGGCTTATCAGTTTTATACCCAGCAGCGGCGCCAGTTCCCGAAAATAATCCGTTACATAGGCCGGACAGTGGGTTGGAATTAACAGCGGCGCCTGCAAAATATTGCTCATTTTTACGATATCGCCGAGAAAACCGTGGCCGTAACCCTGCAAAAGCGGCTCCTCAATGACGCTGGCGAATTTGATGCCATGCAGGTTTAATTGTCCGCGCAACGGGTTGAAAAACGTTCTGGCCGTGATAACGGCAAAGCTGTCTTTCCGGCAGATGGAAAACTCACGCCCGATATGGTTATATGTTCCGATAACCACATAATTGTCGCCCAATTCTTCCAAGCCGAAATCAGGATGATAAATAACTTTTATCCGTTTTTTTGCCAGCTTTCTAAAATCCAGACCGTATTCTATCATCAGATTGAGGTAGATATAAAAATCGCGCGTGCCGTAAAAGACAACATTCTTTTTGAGCTTTAAGGCCGCCAGAAATGCTATGACATACATTTCGGGATGGGTCGGATAGACCGGAATAAATATTTTAGACTTGCCGCTTTTGCACACCAGCTCTACCATTTTCTTGAAAGTATCGCTCTCTTTCGGGGCAAGACCGTCATCCATCAGGCGGCAGCAATCGGCAACCATACAATCAACTTTTCCAGACAACTCCGCCAAACGAGAAAAATCCGTCGGGCGGCGGAAATAAATGCTGTCGTCGGCTTTGAAATCTCCGGTATGATAAACCGTTCCGTTTGTTGATTTTATGATAAAGCCGAGAGAATCAAAACAAGTATGCGAGGCCGCAACGGCTTCGATTGTCATACTGCCGATTGTTATAACATCGCGCGGACGAATCTCCACAATCGGCGGACAGGCCGAAGAAGGTATTCCAAAATCTTTCAGCAGGTCTTCAAAAATCATCCGGGTATAACGGCTCATATAAACCGGCGGAAAACAATAGCCGAGTTTCAGATAATGCGCCAGACCATTTAAATGATCGGGATGGGAATGCGTGATAAAAACTGCGGAAACCGCCTGAGAAGAAGGCGGCAAAAATCCGCGGATATCCGGAACGGCCGTATCGGCACAGGGAACGCCGAGAGCCGAATAGTTATCGTATTTTCCGACATCGACAAGAATGCTGCAAGTCCGCAATCCGGATGCAGAACGGGTGCAATCAATATATCTGTAGCAATGGCCGCTTATCTGGTCAACATTATTGCCGCCGAGAGGCTGCCAATACAGGCCTATATCCTTACACCCGTTCACAATCCTTGTTTTCTATCTAATATTTTTGTTTTGGCGGTATTCTTCCAGCTTTGCTTCACGCCAGGCCTTGGAGTCTGCAATCAGACGAGCCTCACGTTCGGCATTTGCAGGAACAGGGCGAAGTCCTGAAGAGCTTTTGCGCGCAATCTTTTTCAACTGTTTGCCATCAGGTTCGGCCATTGATGCCAATTTTTTAAGTTCCATTGTATTATGCGCCTGTTTTACTTTTTCGTAAGCAGACACCAATTTGTTTTTGTAACGCAAAGCCTTTTTAGGAACGCTGGAATGATAAGCCATTGCGGCTTTAATCCAATCGTTGTCGCGGCTTTCATATAAGTTTTTCAAAAATTTTGCGGCATATTCGGCGTTTTTATACGGATCGAAAGCCTCTTCAAGATTTTTGAAAGCATCCGGATGATAAGCCAGATTAATCTGCATACAGCCGACATCTATGCTTCTGACGCCCTGCGCCTGAAGTTTTTTAACGGCTTGAATTGCTTCGGCTTTGGTTTTGTAATAAGTTCCCTTTCCTTGGGAGTTGACAGTCCAGGGCCAGGCGAGGCTCTGCTGCATTTTTGCGTTCCAACGCCCCGTTTCGACACTGGAGATTGTGGTCAGCAAATGTTCTTTAATCTGGTATTTTTCTTCTAATTTAGTGGTGGCGTTCAGGCAGGCAATCGCATCGTCAGCAACAGCTTTTTCAACGGCTTTTGCCTGTACGGGCTGAATCAACATCAGCACAATTAAAAAAAACATTAAAAACTTTGACACGCTCAAACGTATCCCTCTTCTCCCCCAAAACGCCACAAATATCCTTCGTCTGCGGCAATGCAGCCAATTTCAATCTGCTAACGGCATGATGTAAACTTAATTTATACTATCTATTTTGAGGTTGGTTAAAAAAATTTAAGTATAAACTCCTATTTGTTATCTATAACGCCGCAAACATATCAAACGAGCGGCATGCAATATACAAAATAAAGCAACTTAACGCTTACCATATAAACAAGATAAGCTTAAAAACAAGGGTGTTTATAGCATTATTATTTCGGAGAGTCTAGCAAAAATTTTCCCAGAGCCGTCAGGGACTCGCAGACGTCATCACTAACTTTTTGAAAATTCTTTGTTTTTTTATACACATTTTCATCCATATAAAGACGCCTGTTTATCTCTAATTGCAATGTATAGATATTTTTTCTTGGCTGACAATAATTAAAAGTTATATAAGCGCCGGCGTAAGGACGGTTATATTCCACCCGGTAGCCGTCTTTGGCAAGCGCCTCATACAACCGGGAGGATATGCGCGGCGGGCAGCTTTCATCAAAAAGCGTGCAAAGGCAAAATTCCACCGGGCGCTCTTCCGCCATAATCCGGCAGATTTTAGACGGCATGGAATGACAGTCTACCAAAAGGCAGAAACCGAATTTTTTGGTACAGCGGTCTACCAGCTGTTTTAACCTTTTATGATAAACATCATATACGTTTTTTATGCGTTCCTGAACCTCATCATAAGAAAGCAAACCGTCATAAATATTTTTGTTCTGGGCGACGATGCGGTGAATAACGCCTAAACCGACCCGGCAACGGCGGCTGCCCCCGGCATTGTTTTGCGGCTGGGGATGGTTGAAATACATTGTATCGTCAATTTCAATTTTGTCGCGGTTGACATCAATAAACGTCCGGGGAATATTCATGGCAATCATCGGCATTCCGGCATCGGACGCTCCGCGTACCAATTCATCGACAAAACAATCTTCCGACATCCGGAGTTCGTTTTCCTCCAGACAGCTATGCGCCAAAAATTCAGCCGGAAAGTCGTTACCGCTGTGCGGCGAAGACAAAACAACCGGATACACAAAATCTTTGGTATTGTATTCGGTAAAGATTTTAAGCTTGGAATAGTCTACTTTGAAATCCAGTTTTTTTACGGCCACATCCAGTCCTTTCATTGTTTGAGTGGATATTATGGCAAAAAATCATTAAATTTTTGATAACAAAGCTTATAAAAAAGCCAAACGAGGGCATATTTTGACGGCAATTTTAATTTTTATAAAAAATTTTCTTGCCTTTTTAATTTTCATCCTTTATATATCTTGGATATTGACGGGTGTGTAGCTCAGCGGGAGAGCACTACGTTGACATCGTAGGGGTCACAAGTTCGATCCTTGTCATACCCACCAATTCTTAAAAACAGCCTGTTCGGACAGGCTGTTTTTTCTTGTTCATAGAATCGCTTTGTGATATAGTGAAATGAACAGCAACCGGCAGGAGCCTATTTATGATTTCGCGACAAGAAGCTTTACAAAACTGGCAGAATAACGGGATGGATGAGATTGTCCGCCATATTGCCCGAAACTATTTTTATTCTGACATAAATCCGGATTCCTTTGGATATGAAGAAAAAACCGAATGCGCCCTGTTTTCGGAAAAAACTGCGAAAATTCTTTATAATCTGGGGTTTGAAGATTTCTTTAGAAAAGAGCCAATTTCCAACAGAGATATTTGTACTTTTGGCGGCTGCAACACTTATCTGGCCTTAATCAACTCAGATGATAAAGAACTAATCAGCCGTTGTCTGACATATTCAAAAATTTACAGAGAATTGCAGCAAAAATATCATTTTGACGAAAGTTACAGAGACTTGTCCGGCGAAATTTTGCCCGGCGTTTCCAAATGTGCCGATTTTTTATGTCCCGAAAAACCGGAGATAGTTTTTGAAAATGCCTTATCCATTCTGAATAAATTTGCCAATCGGGATGATGACGCCGAGGAAATCTCCCCCCTTTTAAGAAACGTTTATAGCGTGGATTATGAAAACAGCCGCAATTTTAAAGCCATGCAGCTAAAATATCTGCAGGAAATGTTGGCGCACAAGGTTGACACCCCTTTGTTAAAAACGCTTAACTCCGCCTTTTATACAATTTATTCCGACCGCTCACAGCGTTTGAGCGAAACAACTTATCACGGACTGGTGCATAATGTGCTGCCGGAAGCGCTCGCCAATCCGGACTCGCTGTTTTGCAAACAGACCAATATGTACGGGACGCAAAACCATACCTACGGAATCGGAGATTATACTTATCAGGCTTATACCAGCCGAGTTACACCGGGAAATATTCACGAACTGCGAACAATCGCCAGAGAGCTTCCGGCTACGGATTTTGATATTTTTCAAAGCAACCGGCAGGACGGCATTGCCCTGAGCCGTACATACGGCGGACTGCGGGATTTGATTCATGATGAAATCCGCGGCGTTAATGAAATTATCGACCAAATGGTTGCTTTTTATGACAACCGCGGCAATGCACCGACAGATAAAATTATCAAAGCTCTGGGAAAAAGCAACGCCGCACTCGAGCTTCAAAGTTATGACAAGGTTATTACTTATAAAAGCAGAGATAAAAAGGAAATTTCAGAGAGCAATATTGTTATTTTACGACGGTTGCAAAAAAATATGCAGCAAAGCAGAGGAAAATGTCCCAAAGTTCAAGCTGAAACGCAGTCGTTGGTTGATGAGATTGAGAACAGCAAATATGTTCCGGGCGAGGCGCTGCAGAAGCTGCTGAACGGATTTAACCGGAAATTTGAAGACAAAATGGCGGATAGAGAGATCGGCATTGCACCGCAAGAAATTGATTTTATCAACTGGGCAGACCAAAAGGCTCAGCGGTATCTTAATGATATGAGTTTTGAAGAACAATGCGGCTTTTATAAAACCCCGCTATGTTATGAAATTTTGAAGTTTAACGAATTGACCGACAGTCCGGCGGCAGAGTTCCCGGCAGCGGAATTTGATCATTTTTATCTTACGCAAGTTTTTCACGCCCCGACAATACGACAAGCTTATCAAAATATTGCGGGCAGACAAAACAGAAATATGTTCGGGCTGATGGAAAAATACAGAAAAATTGCCGAGAAAAACCGTTTGCAGGCAAAGTTTATTTTCTCTGACCCAGACAGTTCTTACAGCGAAGATTTTAAATCTTCCACTTTTGACGATATTGAGCAACAAAAGCTTGAAAGAATTGCCGGCATTGCTTCAGGAAACTGCATGAAAGCGCTGCAAAACCTCACCCAATATAAAGAAGCTTCCAGCGATATCGGCGCCCGTTACCGCAAAGAGCTGGAAGCTACAGATCCGCTGCGCCGAGATTTTGATATGCTGCTGAAGGATATGAGGAAAAAAGGGATTGACCTTTCCCGCAGCAGCGGGCGGGACTAATCCTTACGCTGCTTTTGCAACAGATGATACTGCAGCAGAAAAATTGTGGCAATCAGCGGCAGCAGCATTTCACCGGTTTCTTCAATCAGCATCAGGTTGTTTCTTATTTCCGGATTTAAATATTCTCCGGTATAGTGCCGGAAATTTGCCGGGAAACGGTCTACAAATTTGGAAAGAACCAGCATTGTGCACAAAACGGCGGCAGACCAGCCGATTAACCGAAACTTCAAAAAGGAATTTACCAGAAAACGGGCATATTTTACGGCCAGCCAGGCGATTATTCCAAAGATGACCAATAAAACAAACCCAAAAAGGATTTTTTCTTCCAAAGGATTGGCGGGATTGGTGAAGAAACGCGACTTAAACGGCGTCGTGTCATGGCTGGTTAAGTGATGCTGTATTCCCGCCTCTCTTAAAAAGGCGCAAATTCCTAAAAAGACAAAAGCGAAATAATCGCTCCGGTTGCGGGAAAAATCTTTATAGCATAAAATAAATGAAAGCAGCATCAACACATATAAGGAATGCGTGCAATGCTCAATCAAACCGCCATCCTGCGCAATTGCCGGCAAGGAATCCGGAAAAAAAGCCCAAACGAAATCTTGTATAAGCAACCATAAAAGCAATATAAACACCGGCATAAAAAGCGGCGACAAAAAATACTTTTTCATCATTATGCAGTCCTCTAAGATTAAATTTGCGCTTGATTTTAGATTAATTTCAAATTAATGCAAATTCAGAATGTCAGAAAGTATAATCAAGTATGTATAATTTTGCAGCATTAAAAATTTCGTATTGCACAAAACGCTTCCCTATTGATTCCCGGAAAATTCCGCGATAGATTGAAACAGAAAATCCAATCAGGCGAGGAAAATCATAATGGCAGAAAATACAGCAAAAAAGACTCAGAAAAAAGGAAAAACAACGCGGCACAATAAGAATTCCCGGTTAAAGGACACGCCCCAAACAACACCGGCAGCCGATAATGCTCAGACAACGGAAAAGGAAAAGACTTTTTTGGCAGACCAGCCGAAGATAAATGCCGAGCCGGCGCCAATAAAGTTAAAACCTTACGAAATTTATATTATCGCGGCCGTAATTGCCCTTCTGGCTTTAATCGGATATACAATCAGCAGAAATTCTTTGCCTGAAAAGAATTTGCCGGCACAACGCGAAAATGCGGAAGTTCAAGAAAACAGCGAAGAACCGCAAAGCATTCTCGGCTTTACCGAGCTTAAAGATCAATACGCCCTTTGCGCCAATTTGCTGTTTTTGTCGCAATATGATGCCGGAAACGAAGCCGGCGGCATAGATATTCTTCGGATTGCCAATCAAAAATATCAGAAACTGACAGGAGAACTGATTGAAGAGAATCCGGCCATGCAGGCGCAGGAAATGGAAATTTTGCGCAAAATCATTAATGACAACGACCATCCGGAAACCCGGCAGAAACTGGTCAAAGACTGCACGGAAGCCATTACGGTTTTTGAAGAAATTTATGACCGTCAGGAAATGCTCGACCATAATGCAGAAAATGCCGGAGATTAACCCCGGCATTTTTCTTTAACAAATTATATCAAATTCGCTTTTCAAATTTCTTTCAAACATTGATTTTAAAACTTCTTTAATATCGGCTTTTTCATATACCGCTTTATACAGCGCCTGACAAATCGGCATATCAATACCCTGCTCGTCGGCAATCAGTTTTACGGCTTTTAATGTAGCCACGCCTTCTGCCAGCTTGCCGAAATTCTCCCCTTTGGCAAACATTTCGCCGAATTTGCGGTTATGGCTGTGCGGGGAGAACAAAGTGGCCTCATAGTCGCCCAAGTGAGCCAGACCGTAAGCATTTTGCGGATTGCCGCCGAAATGCTTGATAAAACGGCCGACTTCTATCGGCGCTCTGGCCATCAGCGCCCCTTTCAGCCCATACCATTCCAGCCCGTCCAGAATGCCGGCGGCGATGCCGACAACATTTTTCAGAGCGGCACCGATTTGATTGCCAACCATATCCGTTCCATAATAAAAACGAATCAGATTGCTGGACAGAAGCTTAATCAGCCGGTCTTTGGTTTCGGGCTCATAACTGTCAATTACCGCACAGGACGGAACGCCTTTCATATAATCCTGAACATGGCCGGGGCCGACAATAATCGCGACGTGAATATTTTGTTTGATTTCTTCCTGAAATACCTGCTGCAGGGTTTTGGCACTCGGTTCTTCCAAGCCTTTCATCGCCAAAAGAAAGGTCTTGCCCGACAAATCGTAACCGTTCAGTTGGCGCGCCAGAGACCGGAGATGCTGGCAGCCGATTGAAATGATTATAATATCATTTTTCAAAACTTCTGCCACGTCCTCGTGCAGCACCATATTGTCAGAAAGTTTAAGATAAGCATTCTTACGCGTATCCCGAAGTTCGATAAAATTCGGAGAAGTCGGGATATCATACATATCAACCTGCTCAAACCCGGCATAATTTCCGGCATACCAGCCCAAAAACGTTCCCCAGCGCCCACATCCGATTAATGAAATTTTTTTCATGGCTCGTCCTTTATAAAAGTTCAAGAATTGTAATAGTTATTTTATAGGATATTCTATGAAGATTGGCAAACGCTTTAATTGACTTATTGCCATAAATTGAAAAAAGAAAGATGACGAAGAATTTTTAAGACAGGCTGCTTTTTTTAGAGAGCTGCCGGTTGACGATGGCGCCTACATAGTCAAACTCTTCAAAAGACCGGTAGGCAACATCATGGCGTTTTTTATCATAATCATAAAAGACTTTGTTAGCAAGGCTGTCAATCGCTTCATCTATTTTTTGAAAAGCTGCGTTATAGTCATTATTATAATGATTGCGGGATTTTTTCTTGACGATTTCATGATAGGCAGAGATGACTTTTAAAGTTTCGTCGGCCGAGTTTGCATAGCCTTTTTGTTCAAAGTCATGCATAATTTTTGCGGTTGTCTGATAGAAACATTTATTTGTTAATATGCTTCTTTGTTTTTTATTGTTACCATCAATAATCATTACAACATCCATGGTTTCAAATCATAATAATGATGTAGCACAGACTTTTGCGTTTTTCAACAGCAAAATAAAAAAACGGCGGAATATAAGGAAAAACCTTATTTCCGCCGTGGGATAAATCAGACCTTTTTATTCAACATTGCCAAACGGGTTGACGTTTTTAGCGGCTTCCTGCGTTTTGCGCAAGTCGAACAAGTTCAGGATAACGGCCGAAACATAAATTGAAGAATATGTTCCGACAACAACGCCCCAAACGATGGTGAACGAAAAGCTGCGCAGCGTGTCTCCGCCAAAAATCAGCAGAGACAAGGCGGCAAAGATGGTACTCAGACCAGTTAACAACGTTCTGGAAAAAATATCGTTAATACTTTTGTTCAACAGCGCTTCCTGCGGCATCTTGGTAAATTTGCGCAGATTTTCCCTGATACGGTCATAAGTTACCACAGTATCGTTTACCGAATAACCGGCCAGCGTCAGAATCGCCGCAATGGTTGTCAGGCTAAAGTCCATATCAAAAAGTGAAAGCAGCCCCAGCGTGATGACAACATCGTGGAACAATCCAAGCAGCGCGCCAAGAGCAAACTGCCACTCAAACCGCACCCAAATATAAGCGGAGATTGCAAGTATCGCAATCAATGAAGCTACGGCGCCGGCAATTTTCAGCTCATTACCGACCTGAGGCCCAACGGTCTCAATCCGGCGATATTCAACATCGCTTCCCAAAACATCTTTAATGTTTTTGACGGCAATGCGCTGCGCTTCTTCATCCAGATTGTCCGCCTCGGCACGAACCATCAATTCGTCCCCTTTATCACCGATTGTCTGCAAATTAACTTCGCCGATATTAACGCTTTCCAGTTTGTTTCTGACTTCTGTCAAATTAAAAGGCTGTTCGCTTTTTATCTCCATCAAAATACCACCGGAAAAATCAATGCCGAAATTAAAGCCTTTAACGGCAATCAAAGCAACCGACAAGACAAAGCTGACGATAGAAATGCCGTAAGTCAGTTTTTTGGCGCCCATAAAATTTATGTTCGTATCTTTGGTAATCCAACTAAAAATTCTCATTTTTCTTATCCTTACATAATCGGCAGTTTGGTCGGTCTGGCCTTGTTCAGCCAGGTGGAAATGATAACGCGGGTAACGGTTACCGACGTAAACATTGATGTTGCTATACCGATTGCCAGCGTTACGGCGAATCCGCGTACAGGACCGGTTCCAAAATAGAACAAGACAATTGCGGCAACCAAAGTCGTAAGGTTGGAATCCACAATCGTCGTCCAGGCCTCGGTAAATCCGGCATCGGCAGCATCACGCGGCGTGCGGCCGGCTTTAACCTCTTCTCTCATCCGCTCAAAAATCAAAACATTGGCATCCACGGCCATACCGATGGTCAGGATGATACCGGCAATTCCCGGCAAAGTCAGCGTTGCGCCAATCAGGCTCAAAATGCCCAGCATTAAGAACAGGTTGGTAAAGACGGCAACCGTCGTAAAAATGCCGAACAAGCCGTAAGCCGCAATCATAAAGGCAACAACGGCAACCAATCCGATAACGCAGGCAATTTCACCGGCCCGGATAGAATCTGCGCCCAATCCGGCACCGACCGTCCGTTCTTCCAAAACTTCCAACGGCGCAGGCAAAGCCCCGGAGCGCAACAGCAAAGCCAGGTCATTGGCAGATTTTACCGTAAAGCTGCCGCTGATGATGCCACTGCCGCCCAAAATGGCGCTTTGGATTGTCGGGGCGGAGATGACCTCGTTATCCAAAACGATTGCCAGGCGTTCGCCGATATTGTTTTTGGTCACTTCACCAAACTTTTTGCCACCGGTTGTATCAAATTTGAAACTGACAACAGGCTCACCTTCCTGGAAAGTTGCCTGAGCATCAACAAGATGTTCTCCGGAAACAATGGCTTTGCGCCCCAGAACATAGGTTTCGCCTTCCGTTCCCTTAACCAGTTTAGAGGCGTTGGAAATCATCCCGCGGCGGGCATCCGTTGCAGAACTGCGGCTGTCGACAAGATGAAAACTCAACTTGGCCGTCTTGCCCAACAGCGTTTTGACATATTCGGGATTTTGCAATCCGGGCAGCTGAACGACTATCCGGTCTACACCCTGACGCTGGATTACCGGTTCTTTGGTACCCAGTTCATCAATACGGCGGCGGACAATTTCAATAGACTGGTCAACGACTTTGCTTTTTAACGCATTTAAGGCAACGTCGCTGTATGCGATTGTCAAGGTTCCGTCGGCTGTTTCAGTCACTTCATAATCCCGATCCAATTTGCGGAACAAAGACGCAGCCTTGTTGCGGGAGTTCAGATTTTCAATCTTGACCTGAACATTTTCCGGCGTCGCCTTTAAGCTTTGATAACGAATCTTATTCTCGCGCAGCGTCTGGCGGACACTGTCTTCTATCAGATCCATCCGTTCTTTTAAGACATCGCTGATTTTGACTTCCAAAAGCAGATTGGAGCCGCCTTGCAAATCAAGACCCAAGTTTACCGGCTGCCACCAAGACGGAAGCGAGGCCGCTTTGCCCGGCATCAGGTTGGGAATAGAAAAGAAAACTCCCAAAAGGCAGATGCCGATAATAATCATTATTCTGGTTCGTGACAATTTATACATATCTATCGCCGCCTTTTAATTTTGTTTTTTGGTCTTTTTATTGGAATTTGCCGCCTTATCAAGCATTTTTGACTTAGCCTCAAGAGCGGCTTTCAGCAGTTCTGCCGTTAAAACTTCGCGTACCGTGGCGCGGTTGATGACAATATTAATGCCATCGGCGATTTCAACGGTCAAATCCATCGGATCATCAGCTTTAACAACTTTTGCATAGATTCCGCCGCCGGTGATGATATGGTCGCCTTTTTTCAAAGCGCTAACCATCGCCTCGTGCTGCTTAATCTTTTTTTGCTGCGGACGAATCAGCAGAAAATAAAAAATCAAAAAGATTAAACCAAGCTGGATAATTGTTCCGGCCATTGAACCCGTCGGGGCAGCCGCTCCGGAAACCTGAGCAAAAGCATCACTAATGAACATTTTTTTCTCCTATTTATCAAAATTTTGCGTGCTTACTATACACCAAATAACACTTTTCTCAACCATAAAAATAGAAAAATTCAAAATTTTCGACATTCTTTTGTTTCTTATTTCTTTTTATAAAAATTATTTTCATCGTTACTTTTGGAACTTCCTCAACCGGTCTTCCGGCTGCAGTTCTGATATCAAAGCAACAAAAAAGATTTTGCAAGAGGATTTTCAGCCTAAATAAGATTTTGGATTAACGGCCTTTTTGCCCTGGCGGATTTCAAAATGCAGCTGCGGCGAAACAACGCCCCCGGTTGTTCCGACTGTTGATATTTTTTCTCCGCGGGCAACGCGCTGACCCTTTTTAACCAATATTTTTTCATTATGGGCATAAGCCGTTACCCAGCCGTCATCATGCTTTATCAAAATCAGATTGCCAAAGCCTTTCAGCTCGTTGCCGGCATAAGCAACCGTTCCTTTGTCTGCGGCGCGGACTGCCGTTCCCTTGGCGGCTTTGATATTAATGCCGTCGTTGTTCCGGCCTTTGGCAATCGGCCCGAAATTTGATACGACGGGGCCTTTTACCGGCCAGAGGAATTTGCTTTTGCGGTTTTTAGACGGCGGCGTATAAGTGTTTTTGGCCACTTTTGTTTTTGTTGTCGCGGTTTTCTTTTTGACTGTTTTAGAAGAAGATGCTGCTCTTGACGTTGTCTTTTTCGGCGTCTGCGCTTTGCGTCCCGAAGACTGAGAAACGGAAGCAACCTGGGTTTCTCCGCCGACGATACTGTCCGGAAGCTGCAGGCGTTGTCCGACGGCCAAAGTATAGGGCGGACGGAGGTCATTGGCCTTGCTCAGCGAATTGATATTTACATTATAACGTTTGGAAATATTGTATAATGTATCGCCTTTGGCAACAATATGGTAGCGGGCGCTCGGCAGGCGCACAACCTGTCCGATACGCAGACTATAGGGCGGTTTTAAGCCGTTTAATTCGATAATCTCGCGCAAAGGCAGGTCATAGCGGCGGGAGATGCTGTAAAGCGTATCGCCCTTTTGAACAACAACCGAAGACGGCGCGGGGCCGCCCCAAAGATTGTAGTTAAACAGCCGAATACGGCCGCTGTCATAAGAACAGCCGCTTAATATCACCATTATCAATGTCAAAAGCACAAACTTTTTCATATTTTAAGTCCTAGCATAAGATAGTTAATTTTTGTTTACATTCAGAAAAAGCTTGATTTCCCGCATTTCGGGAGTATCTTAATAACTTCCGGCTTAAGGAGAAAGATGTGCAAAATTTAAAAAATGACGTTGAAAACAGCAATTTGCTCGGACAGGACGCAAAATGTGTTATTTTTCATATTCTGGGGTGGAGAGAATCGCAAAAGGCGCTGAATATCCTGAAAGATTTTCGCGCCGGCATTGTCTTAAAAGATATTTTTGATTTTGCCAAAAGCAAAAGCCTTTATGTGGCCGATAATTTTAGCGAATATAAAAAAATTTTTGATTTTATTGCCGCCGAGTCCCCCGCTTTTTCGCAATATTTGCAGGAAGCCATTTGCTGCGCCAATCAGGGCAAAGAACTTTCGCAGATTATTTTGCCGCCGGTATCCGAGTATCCCGACAAGTTTTCCCTTGCGCATATAACGGCGTTGGCAGACGGCTGGTGTTATGAATCTGACATCCGTGCCAAGCTGACTTGCGATTTTATCAAACACGACAAGAATCCGACAAAGAGCGCCAAAGTTATCGGAACGGCTTTGGCAAACATCCGCTATAAAAAAAATAATCCTTTTGTTAAAGCCGTTACCCAGACTTTTATTGATAAAAACCTTCGAAATGAAGCTTGTATAAACATTTTCAGCGATTATCTTCTGGCTTCGCAGGAGACGACCGTTTCCAGACAAACGCCGACCAAAAATATTATGGACGATTTTAAAAAAGAGATCAGAAAAATCTCTGATAACCGGGCTCGGGAAATGGCTCTTTTCGCCACGGAAGAAAAAAATTCTCCCGTTGTACAGAAACTTTATCACGACGATTATTTCTCTTATTCCGCTCAAAAAGCCATTGAGTTTGTTTGCGCTATGCCCGATAACCGCCCTGATTTTTTGCTGCCGGCGGCAAAGACACTGCAGAATATGGCTAAAGAATCGCTCAAACAAAAGCACCGCGGTGTTTTTGTTCTTTTATCGGCAGCTTTATCCAAACGTCCGGCATTGGTTGAAAAACTTTTGCCTTTTTATGAAAATGCCGGAAATTTGCCTTTTGAATATACCGGAATACTTTTCTTGACAGCTTTGCGCGCTCCGGAATTGAGCAGCAGGATTATGACGCTTTTGAAAAAATCAATCCGGTCATCGACATTTTCTTCAAAAAGCCCCCTTTTTAACTTTAATCCGGTCTGCCATATATTGCACCCGAAAAATATTCTGACGCCGGAAGCTTTTGAGTTAACATACACCTTTCTTAACGATGCTGTTTCCGATATGAACCAAATGCATATTTTTTGCAAGGACTGTCTGGAAAAACTCGGACAAAGCGACCCAGCACATCCCAAATCCAGAAACATTATCCGGACGATGCACCGTAATAAGATTTTGCGCAGCAGCCCAAAAGATTTTGCCGTTTTTATGGCCGATTTAGAGAGTTTTAGAATCGAAAACGCTTATACCGAACCACTTAATGACTATATTAACGGACTTAAAGAAAAAACACCGGTCAAAGCTTCGGCTTATGTCGGGCATCTTTTTAAAAACTCACTGGAATATAAGAAAAAGTTTGACTATTTAAAAAAGAAATTCCCTGTTTATTCGGATATTAACGACGACTATGTTTGCCGTCAGCCGGAGAAGCATCAGAAAATGACACTTCAGGAAACGGAAAGGCTATTAAAAACAAGAAAGCTATCCCTGCTTGAAAAAACAAAAATTTTTTTGCATTTGAAAAAATTTGAATATCTTGCTTTGCCGGGAAACCGGGAATACTGCAGAGAAGTGGCAAAAAGCTTGTCATTGA
The DNA here is from genome assembly GCA_949300375.1 of uncultured Pseudomonadota bacterium. Lineage (GTDB taxonomy): Bacteria > Pseudomonadota > Alphaproteobacteria > RF32 > CAG-239 > MGBC133411. The sequence continues at coordinate 4,989 of CASGEB010000004.1, read as the reverse complement.
ATCCGTTTTATGCTAAAAGTGTGGCGTTTGCAAAATTTAACATCTTAGACGGCGGGAAGCAAACCCTAAGGAAAGTTTGGAATAAAAATGAACGATAAACAGACACAAATCATTGATGAGAGCGGCGATAAATATAAATACGGCTTTGTAACCGATATTGCAGCCGATACGGCGCCAAAAGGATTAAACGCCGATATTATCCGGCTGATTTCCGCAAAGAAAGGCGAACCGGAATGGCTGCTCGACCGGCGGCTGAAAGCTTTTGAATTCTGGCAGACGATGACCGAACCGACCTGGGCAAAACTGGCTTATGACAAGATTGATTATCAGGATTTGTATTATTACTCCGCGCCGGTGCAAAAAGCCGCGCCGAAAAGCCTGGACGACGTTGATCCCGAGCTGTTGGATACTTATTCCAAGCTCGGCATTCCGCTGAAAGAACAAGAGGCCTTGGCCGGCGTGGTGGCTGTGGACGCCGTGTTTGACAGCGTTTCGGTTGCCACGACTTATCGCGCCAAACTGGCCGAACAGGGGATTATTTTCTGCTCCATCTCCGAGGCCGTGAAAGAACATCCCGAGCTGGTGCAGAAATATCTCGGTTCCGTTGTTCCTTACACCGACAATTTTTTTGCCTGTCTGAACTCGGCCGTATTTACCGATGGATCGTTTGTTTATATTCCAAAAGGCGTACGCTGTCCGATGGAGCTTTCGACTTATTTTCGCATCAATGCCAAGAATACCGGGCAATTTGAGCGTACTTTGATTATTGCCGATGATGAAAGTTATGTGTCTTATCTGGAAGGCTGCACAGCGCCGCAGCGTGATGAAAATCAGCTGCATGCCGCCATTGTGGAGATTGTGGTCAACAAAGACGCCGAAGTTAAATATTCCACCGTTCAGAACTGGTATCCCGGCGACAAAGACGGCAAAGGCGGTGTTTATAACTTTGTTACCAAGCGGGCGGCCTGCCGCGGCGATAATGCTAAAATCTCCTGGACGCAGGTAGAAACCGGATCGGCCGTTACCTGGAAATATCCGTCCTGCGTTTTGCAGGGCGACAATTCGGTCGGCGAGTTCTATTCGGTTGCCATTACCAACAACAAACAACAAGCCGATACCGGTACAAAGATGATTCATATTGGCAAAAATACTACTTCAAAAATTATATCCAAAGGGATTTCCGCCGGTTTTTCCAATCAGACATACCGCGGCCTGGTCAGAGTTGCTCCCAAAGCCAGCCATGCCCGCAACTATTCGCAATGCGACAGTCTGCTTATCGGCACAACTTGCGGATCGCACACCGTGCCGTATATTGAAAACCGTAATAAAACCGCCTGTATTGAACACGAGGCGACGACGTCCAAAATCAGCGACGAGCAGCTTTTTTATTGTATGCAGCGGGGAATCGGACAGGAAGAGGCCGTGAGCCTGATTGTTAACGGTTTTTGCAAAGAAGTTATGCAACAACTGCCGATGGAATTTGCCATTGAGGCGGCCAAGCTTATCAACATTACACTTGAAGGCTCCGTCGGCTAAACGGCAGGGAAACAAAGAGGAGGCTGTAAAGCCTCCTCTTTGTTACTGAAGTTCAAAAAAACTTTTATCTACGCCGCACAACGGACAAACCCAGTCATCCGGCAGATCTTCAAAAGGAACATCTCCGTCATAGACATAGCCGCATACCGTGCAAACCCATTTTTTGCCATTGTTTTTCTTTTCTTCCGTCATATGTTTTCCTTTCATTCGGTCTTTTTGTTCATTAAAAACTTTAATTACCCCGCTTTTGTAATAGCTGCGGTAATCATTGTAGGTTAAAGGCTCGCCATCCCCGGTACCGACATAGCAGTCCAAAACTTCTGCCAGAAACAGCGTATTGCTTTCAAAGGCAATTTCCTGAATTATCTTACATTTAATACCTGCCAGCGTATTTTGCAAGTAGGGCAGTCCATCCTGTTCCTCAAAATCGACATTATCCCATTTGTTGACGTCGCGGCTGCTTTGAAAACCGAAATTTGCCACAATAAAAGGATCAGCGTTTTTTCCGAGAACGGAAAGGGAAAACTCTTTGTCCGGATGAAGACAGGATTTGGTATAGCTCTGGTTTCCGCAGGAAAGCGCCAGGACAAACGGCTTGTGGGCAACCTGCATAACGGCATCGACAATGCTGCCGACAAAACGGGCGCCGTCCGTTGTTCCTAAAACATAAAGCCCGTGCGTTAACTTGAAAAGAGCGTTTTCATCCATCTGCATTTTGTCCTTTGCTTTAATAATGCGGCGGGGGCGTTTCTTCGCTTAACGGTTTGACGGCCTCTGTACCTATATTTTCCAGAAGATATTGATTTTGTTTCTGCAAATAATCCAGACGGCGTCCCTGCTCAATAACCACCTGGTTCAAATCTTCTATGACGCGTTCCTGATTGGCCAGCGCCATTTCAATGTTTATCAACCGCTCTTCAAGCTCCGTATCTGCCATTTTATCCCCTTTTGTTTTGGTTTTAACACGATGGTGCCGGAAAATCAATCAGTATTTGTTGATATATATAAATTCGGGATTATTTGATTCAATGAGTAATAACAGAGATGAGAAAATGACAATGGAAAGAAAACACAAAATATTTTTCGGCATTGTCTTATTGCTGCTTATTTTGGCTTTGGCATTTTTTAATTAACGGAGAAAAAGATGAAGTGGTGGCACGGGGTTGTTCTGGCCGTTTTTGTTTTTGCGGTGCTGATTTCTTTGTTTTTTTGATAAAACAGAAAATTATCGGATAATTATAAAAAACCGGAAATTTCGAAAAGTTTTGCAAAATTTTAGCTTGACAACAGAGAGAAAAGAGCGTATGTATGCACTGTCTTTCAGAAAAATGTTGGATTTTATTTTATCGCGGGGTGGAGCAGCCCGGTAGCTCGTCAGGCTCATAACCTGAAGGCCGCAGGTTCAAATCCTGCCCCCGCAACCAGTTGGAAAATAAAGGCTTTGTAAGAAATTGCAGAGCCTTTTGTTTTATCTGTTTTGTGAATTTGTCCTCAATTTTGAGATAAAGTTAATTAATGAAAATAAAAGAAAAGCCCCGAATTTACGGGGCAAATAGGGTGAAAATTTTACATATAACATTTAGACAGGGTTATTTTCATTGTTTATTTCAAACAGATTGATTAGTGATGCCGATGCTTTTCCGAGATAATTGCCATTAGCGGCAATTATAGAGCCTTTAGTCGCCCTAACGATAATCGCGACAGGCGGCTCGACAAAATGCGTGCAGGTCAATTATGAGTTTTGCCCGACATACCCGGTTGCCGGTGTGGCAGTTGCTGACGAGTTCAAAAATGCGACTGCAGAAGAATATCCGGCAACTTGGGAATGGATCGGCGGGATTGATAAGCTGCGGCAGGAACTGGAACTTTGCAAAAACTCTTAAGCCTCACTTTTAAGGGTTTTAATGGTTATTTGGAAACCAAGCGCGTTAAGGGCTTTGCAAATTGTTTCAAAACGGGGTTTAGTGCTGCCGTTTAAGGATTTGTAAAGTCCCTCGCGGGTAACTCCCATTTTTTTTGCCAGTTCATTCATGCCGCGGGCACGGGCAATATCGTTGATGACGTGAACCATAAATTCAGGATCGTTTTCTTCTGCGGCTGCCTCTAAATAGGCGGCAATGGCCTCCTCGCTATCAAGGTGGTCAACAACGTCCCATTTACTCAGTTTGCAATCTTCTTTGGTAATTTTTACAGACATCTCTTTAACTCCTTTGCAATTTCAATATCTTTGCTTTGGCTTGATTTATCGCCACCGCAAAGCAAAACTATTACAACATCACCGCGCTGGCAGAAATAAAGACGATAACCGGCTCCATAGTGTATTCTTGCCTCAGAAACTCCCTCGCCAACGGGCTTGATATCTCCAAGCATTCCGGTTTCCATGCGCCTGATACGTACGTTTATTCTGGCTTTAGCGTTGGTATCTTTAAGGCTGGCTTGCCATTTTTCAAAGTATTCTGTTTTGATAATGCTATACATTGTTTCCCTTTCTTTATATAAGATTGTAAACTATAGATTACAAGCTGTCAAGTGTTTTTTCTTCTTTCGGAGGTTACGGTAGTGGTATTGGCGTATCTAAAACGGCAATCGCGGCGGTAAACTTATTGGGGCAAGATGCATAATCCATATTTGCGAAGAGAACGGCAGGATTTTTACATATTTGTCTATTTTGTCGTTGACAAAAATCCATAGGTTTGATATATTTTATATACTTTATAAGAATTATTAACTTAAACTTTAACTTTATAATTATGGAGAAAAATGAAAAATTAAAAGCGGTAGCTGCCGCTGCAGAAAGTTTTAATTTGACGGCAGAAGAGGTTATTACGTATTTTGGCCAAAATTCCATTCAATCTGAAAAAGCAAATTCAGTTGATATTATTCGTCCTGGAATGTATTTTTATTCTGACAGGACGATTTCGGCAGATGTCCTTCCAGAAAAACAGATTTCCGGGATTGTCGGCTGGGTTGATAAAAGTGGAAAGCACGGTTTGGTTCTCGGGTTGCGGGAAACAACTGGTTTAATGTGGATGAAAGATCATTCGTTTTATGCCAGCGCTTCTAACAAAAGTGGTAAAGATAATACTTATTTGCTTTTGAAAGAGGCTCAAGCGCATGAAACTTGTGCAGAAGCCGCTGAGTGGTGTGAAAAATATGACTTCGATGGGGTCAGAGCCGGTGAGGCTTTTTTGCCCAGCAAAGACGAATTGGTCAATATATTTAAAAATCTTGGCGTTATTCAAACAGCTCTGGGGAAGATAGACCAACCTAAGCTGCAAGAAAAGGATGCGTATTGGTCTTCGTCTGAGAGCAAGTACGAAGACTATTATGATGCAAGAATCGGCTGCCACCCATACCCATACGCTTATATAGTCATACCGTCTCGGTGCTATATGGAACGTGTGGAAACTAAGTATTTCAATGGTCCGAATATTCGTTGCGTTCTAGCGTTCT
>CASGEB010000003.1 GCA_949300375.1 uncultured Pseudomonadota bacterium | reverse complement strand
AACTATCTGCTTTACCGCCTCTCTGGTAGACAGATGAGAATAATCCGGTTGCTGATTTTCTTTTTCCCATTGGCGGTAGTCGTTAATAAAATTCATTATATTTTCTTGAACCGAAAGTTCGGGATTTACGGGCTTTGGCGTAAACTTTAACCCGAATTTGCAGCGCGTCGGCCGTTGTCCGTTATTGGAATTGTGATTATCAAACATTTTCCGCTCCTTTATTAAGTTAATGCATAACAAGGAATTCTTCTCTCCGTAAAACGGTCATATTAATTCCTTATGTATTCAAATAGAGAATAATATTCCAAAAGTCAAGACAGGAGGAAAGTTTTTTAACAAAAATCAGCAATGCTTTCTTGCCGGGTAATTTTTATCGGAGGTTATAGTTTTGTGTGAAGTTGCCAAAACAAAAGGGGCTGTTTTATGCCCCTTGTCCGCTTTCGGCCAGTTCTCTTGCCCGTTGCAGGTAGTGCTGCGATGTTTCCGGGGTTCCGACATAACCGAGCGAATAATTGGTTACCACAAAACCAAACGGGTTTTTCATCGCGTCGTCTTTTGTCTTAAACGGCAGGCTCATATAAGTAATGCGCAGCGTTGCCCGCCAGATTTTAGTGTCTATCTTGTCGGAATCCGGCGTCATATCCATTGTCAGAAACTGCACCTGCCACAAGCCGAGTGTCAACGGCCGCACCCATTCGACTTTAACATAGCGCTGCAGGGCGTTTTTCTTAAATTGTATCAGGTTGTATTTCACGTCGGTATTATAAAAGCGGCTGTACACATTGGCTTCCGAATACCAATATATCGTCTGCCTTTCGCCCCAGCGGGAGAGCAGCTGGTCATAATCGGAAGTAATGGAATTGCGCAACGCGATATATTCGGAAATATGCTGTTCGGCAATCAGATCCGTCACCAAAATCCTGCGTTCGGCCGGCTGTACCAGCTCCAACTGTGAAAAATACCGGTTAATTTGCAGCAAACGGGGATAAACGGTTTTTTGCGGCAGCATCAGATAAATCGTAAGCGCCAGCATCATGGTTATGCTCATGCTGATTACCGCCAGAATAACTAAAATGCGGGAACTCCAGAGATACCGTCTTTCCGGCATGGCCTGCGTATGGGCGCGCTCGGGATAAAGCCCGAGTTTGTCGGGACTTTCTTTTTCTTTGTACTTAAAAACGGTATAAAAAATGTCAAACATAAGTTGTCAAAACCTTTTTGCGCCGCAAGAATATGCAAATATTTTATACATCAGAGTTGAATAAAAGCAAATAAATACTGTTAATCTCCGAAATATTGATATAATTTATACCCGTACATATCTTTATAAAGGGTTTAAATTATGAAAAAAATATTGGCATGTTTGGTTTTTGGCATGTTTTTTGTTGTTTCCTGCGGCCCGCGCGAAGAAGAATATTCCGTCAGCGAAACAACCGTATCGTCGGCGGCTTATTCCGATTGGGACAGCGCAATCCGCGCCGATGTGGATATGCAGAATATGTATTTAAACCAGCCGCGCAGGATTTCAAAACCAATAGATATGTATATGACAATGGCGCTGGCCTTGAAATATAACTTTACCCGCCGCGTTGTCAGTTATGAAGAAAGTTTGATAAAGGCTGGAAAATCGCCGGTCAACCAAATCCCTGAGATTATGGGGCAGGCCGGATATTTAAGCCCCGATTCCCTCTCCGATGCCAATTCCGAACTCCGGCTGGCCTGGAACCTTTTGGATATGAGTACGGTTTATTATCAGACCGTCGACCAGGAATACCGCAAAAATCTGGCTTTTGAGCAGAGCCGCAAGGTCATTCACAATCTTTTGCAGGAAACCCGAGTGCTTTATTGGCAGGCTTTGACGGCACAACGCCTGCTGCCGGTGATTGACGATATGATAGAGGTCTTAACGCTGGAGGTTGACGAACTGAACGCCCAGGCCAAAGACCTTGCAAAATTAAACCAGTATCTGCCGACGGACAAGCTGGTGTTGAAACGCGAATATATGGAAGCCGTTAAGAACTTGTCCGAGTTAAAACGGGGAATGGAAACAGCCGAGACCAAGCTGGCCGCCTTAATGGGTTTTCATCCGGCAACGGAATACAAACTGGTCGGCAAATTGTACGGCAATTTTGCCCTGCCGGATATCCGCACGCCTCTGGCCGATATGGAATGGCTGGCTTTGACCAACCGCCCGGAACTCAAAATGCGCGATATGGTGAATATTGACGAGAACTTGGAATTCACCATTCAGGAGTTCAAATCAACCACGCAAAACGATTATCAAAGCAATCCTGCTTATTATAATAAAGTCTGGAGCCGCAAAGCGCAGGAAATTGGTTACCATGTTTTTGAAGATGTCAAAAATCCCCGGGCCGGAGAACTGGAAGCCTTGCGCCGCCAGCGAATGACCAATCTGGTCTTAAGCCAGTTGTATGTTGGTTGGGCCGCCTATATGTCGGCATTGGAAGATTATCAGATTAATATTGAAATCGCCAACGTATCGGAAGACATTGCCGAAGACATTACGGTAAAGCTGGGCAGCCGCGATTCGAAATCTTTGCTTGAAGCAGCGCGTGCCATTGCCGATGAGGTTAAGGCTTCTAAGGCTTATATTGAGCTTCAGTCCTCGCTCGGAAATCTTTACGCCGCGTTGGGGCTTGATGCGCTGCCTTATTATATGTTGGGTGAAAAACCGTCTAAAATTGCCGTTTATTTGCATACGACGCTGGAAAAGTGGCGTGACGGCGATTTTCTGCCGGACAACCGCCCGTATTTGTTGAACGTACCGTCTAAGCGTCCGCCGGTTAATTTGTCGACGGAAGACGTTCCTGATCAAAAACTGGAAACCGGACAAGATTATCTCTATAGCATTCCGGAAGATGCTCTGAAAGATCTCAATGCCCGCGGTAATCTGACATTCAAAGCCGGATTGATAGATGACAGTCCGCTGCCGGATTGGCTGACCTTTGATGAAAAAACAATGACGTTCTACGGAACGCCGATGCCGAAAGACGGCGGAACCTATCATGTGAAGGTCTATATTATAGATGAGTACGGCAATGTTAATTACATTACGTTTAAGATTATTGTCGATGAAGTCTACGTGCCGTCAATGCAGGTCAGAGGGTTGACCAAAGGCCGGAACGCCACGGTGCTGAAACGCTGCCGCGGAACAAATTGTGCGGATGACTACATTGCTAATGGTGAAATCGGCAAAGAAATAGAAACCCGCCCGCGGTATTAAACAGAAAAAGCACTCTCCGGAGTGCTTTTTCTGTGCTGATTTTATAAGGAGAATGTTCTAGATAGTAGAAAGAAAATTTATCGATGTTAAAGATTATCCGGGCAGTAACTTCAAAGCACAATCTAGTTCACCTCCCCCATCATAGCAACGCGGCCTCTGCAGCACAATGTTGCCGATTGAGCGCCATCGGTTGCACCTTTCCTCCCTGGGCATGTTATTTTTTTACAGTCATCCCCGGGCTGTGTTTTTTAGTGTCATCCCCGGGCTTGACCCGGGGATCCATCTCAAACAAATTTTCTTCTTTGTCATTGCCGGGCTTGACCCGGCAATCCACCCTTCAAAGCACAATGCTATTCACAAAAAATGTCGGAGCAACGCGGTCTCTAAGGCATAATGTTAACAACTGGCCGCTCAGGCCGTCGCCTGTGGCTGCCGGCCTCCGACCTTTTTGGCAGGCAAAAAGTAACAATAAAAATAAATTATAAAAAACAAAAAATAAGAAAAAGGATAATAAATAAAAAGAGAATCTTAGAGATAAGGAAAAACACCAATCGATTCTCAAAAATTTTGCTTCTTTTGCCAAAGGGGCGAGTCTTTTCCCTGATTCTGTATTTCGACTCCGCGTAAAACACAATATCTTGTGGGGGCGATTCTGAAACCGAAAATAGTTTTTGTAAATTTAAGCTTTTTTTGTGTTCCTTGTGTACAAATATGTTGATTACGTCAAGAATCTATCGAGTTGAAAAATAATGATATTTTTGGGGTTTAAAAAAGTTAATCTTTTTATCCACTATTTAAAAAATTTTTTTTGGTGGAATTATAGCAAGATAGCAGTGTCAAGCCTGAAAAAGAATTTTTTTGCCCTTGTTTGCATCATATATTTCGCTCAGAATGTCAACATATTCAAGATGATGCGCGTTAGGAATTTTGAAATAAAAAATTTTTCTGTGCATACTATATCTAGTCTTATTTACATTTTGTTAATACTATATATTGTATGCTTGTTATCAGGTGATAACACAAACAATTTTGTTTTTTATAACTAATAATAACGAAGGAATGAGCGAAGATATGTCCGTAAACGATAACGAAATTTCTCAGAGCAAGATTGCTGAGAACATCCCTTTTGACAGCGTTACCAAAAGAGATGGCACCTTAGCCCCGTTTGACAACACCAGAATTTTTAACGCTATTAACAAAGCCGGTACGACGACGGGCGAGTTCGGCGAAGAGGAAAGCTGGCTTTTGACCGCTCAGGTCTTAAAGGTTATGAAGCATAAGTTTACGGATTCTCTTCCATCCATTGAACAAATTCAGGATATTGTTGAGCAGGTTCTGATTTCTGCCAACTATTTTGCAACAGCTAAGGCTTATATTTTATACCGCGACCAACGCAACCGTATGCGTACAGACAAAAAGGTTATGGTTGACGTTGAAAGCTCTATCAACGAATATCTGGAAAAGCTGGACTGGCGCGTTAATGCCAACGCCAACCAGGGATACTCTAACGGCGGGTTGATTTTGAACGTCTCCGGCAAAGTAACGGCCAACTACTGGCTGAGCCATGTTTATCCGGCGGCTGTTGGCGAAGCGCATCGCAACGGCGATTTTCACATTCACGATTTGGATATGTTGGCGGCTTATTGCGCCGGTTGGTCGCTGAAAAACTTGTTGCACGAAGGGTTTAACGGCGTCCCGGGCAAAGCGGAAGCCGGTCCGGCCAAACATTTGTCTGCCGCTGTCGGACAGATGGTTAACTTTATGGGTACTCTGCAAAACGAATGGGCCGGCGCTCAGGCATTTTCTTCCGTCGATACATATCTTGCCCCGTATGTCCGTGTAGATCACCTGACTTATGAACAAGTTGAACAGTCTTTCCAGGAACTGATTTATAACCTGAATGTTCCGTCCCGCTGGGGTTCTCAAACACCGTTTACCAACTTTACGTTCGACTGGGTATGTCCGGAAGACCTGCGCGACAAACATCCGATGATTGCCGGCGTTGAACAGGACTTCACTTACGGAGATTTGACCGAAGAAATGCATATGATTAACAAAGCATACATTTCGGTTATGATGAAAGGCGATATCAAAGGCCGTCCGTTCACCTTCCCGATTCCGACTTATAATATGACTCCTGATTTTCCGTGGGAAGATGAAAATACCGAACTCTTGTTTGAAATGACGGCCAAATATGGTTTGCCTTATTTCCAGAACTTTATCAATTCCGTCTTAAAGCCGGGACAGATTCGCTCAATGTGCTGCCGCCTGCAGCTTGACCTGCGCGAGCTTTTGGCCAAAGGAAACGGCTTGTTTGGCTCTGCCGAGCAAACGGGTTCGATTGGTGTTGTGACCATTAACTGCGCCCGTTTGGGATACCTTTACAAAGGCGACGAGCATGCCTTGTTGGGTCGTGTCGACGAGTTGCTGGAACTGGCCAAGACTTCTCTGGAAATCAAGCGCAAGGTTATCCAAAGACTCATTGACAACGGTTTGTTCCCGTATACCAAACGTTATCTCGGCACATTGCGCAACCACTTCTCGACTTTCGGCGTTAACGGCATTAACGAGATGATCCGCAACTTTACCAATGACGAGCATAATGTTGCAGATGAATGGGGACAAGACTTTGCCGAAAGATTCCTGAATCATATCCGCGACAGAATGGTAAAAATTCAGGAAGAAACCGGGCATATGTATAACCTGGAAGCCACGCCGGCCGAAAGTGCGACTTATCGCTTTGCCCGCGAAGACAAGAAGAGATTTAAAGGAATCCTGCAGGCCGGGACGGAAGAAAATCCGTATTATACCAACTCGTCCCAGCTGCCGGTTAACTACACTGATGACCCGTTTGAGGCTTTGGAACTGCAGGAAAAACTGCAGACAAAATACACCGGCGGTACGGTATTGCACCTGTACATGGGTCAGAGAGTTTCATCAGCCAAGGTCTGCCGCGACATCGTCCGCCGTGTTCTGACCAACTACCGACTGCCTTATGTCACCATTACGCCGACGTTTTCGATTTGTCCGAAACACGGCTACCTTTCCGGTGAACATAAGTATTGCCCGATCTGTGATGAAGAGAAAAAGGCAGAAAAAAGAAGAGCCGCAGCTTCCAGAAAAGAAGTTGCATAGAGTAAAATTCAATCAACAAATGGAGAAAGAAATGAATACTGTTAATTTTGAAGATGTAAAATTAAGCGATGAAGAAAGACAACCCTGCGAAATCTGGACCAGAGTAATGGGCTATCACCGTCCGGTTTCCGAGTTCAACAAGGGCAAAAAATCTGAGTTTTACTCCCGTGTATGCTTCTGTGAAAGCAAAGCCGTAAAATTTGATGCAATGGATGTTGCAGCAGAGTAATTCTTAAACGCTTTGTTAAAAAAACAATCCCCGGTAGGATAATCTTTCATCATACCGGGGATTTTTATAAGAGGTAAAGAATGGAAGAGATAAATATCGGCGGCATTGAGCGTTTTAGTTTGGTAGATTATCCCGGACAGGTGGCGGCGGTTATTTTTCTGCAGGGATGTCCGTGGCGTTGTCCGTTTTGCTACAATACCGAACTGCAAAAAATCGGCCAGAACGGGAATCATGACTGGAAAGTGATTTTTGAGTTTTTGCAAAAGCGGACAAAGGCTTTGGATGCCGTCGTTTTTAGCGGCGGAGAGCCGCTCGTGCAAGATGCGCTGGAAAGCAAAATCAGAGAAGTAAAAGCTTTGGGGTATAAAATCGGTTTGCATACAGGGGGTTACCGTCCGGAACATCTGAAGAAAATTTTGCCTCTGCTGGACTGGGTGGGTTTTGACATCAAAGCGCCCTTTGTCGCGGAAAAATATCAAAAAGCCGTCGGCGGAGCCAATCATCTCGCCAGGGCTTTAGAAAGTCTGCAGCTGCTTTTGGACAGCGGAATCTCCTTTGAATGCCGCACAACCTGCGATCCCCGCATTTTGAGCATAGAAGATATCTATGCCATCGCCGAAGAACTCAAAAAGCGCGGCGTCAAGAGCTACCATTTGCAAAAATACCGCCCGGTTCCGTCAGATACCGTAACGCAGGACTGGCAGTGCGAGCAGTTTTTCAATAATCCTGAACTGACGGCGCATCTTCAGCAGATTTTTTCTGATTTTGATTTGCGTAAATAGCTTGACATAATAAAATTCCGGCATAAAATGCAAAATTCTTAAAAGAATTATTAATTAAATTATTTTTTGTATGGAAAAGATAGCTTTTTATGCCGGATCTTTTGATCCTTTTACCGTCGGACATTTCCGAATTGTTTGTGAAGCCTTGTGTTCTTATGACAAAGTGATTGTCGGTATCGGCGAAAATCCCGACAAGAAAAAACACTTCTTTGGCATAGATAAACGAAAAGAACTGGTACGGCAGAGTTTGCAGGATTTTTTAAACCTTTGGCAAAATCGCCGCCTTTGCGGATACGTTTTTTCTGTATCGGAAGAAAAAGCCTTGACCCGCTTGGAAAAAGAAGACTGCCTTGATATTGTTTCTTATGACAGCCTGACTGTTGATGCCGCATTATACTATGGGGCAACAGCATTGATTCGGGGAAAAAGAATCGTCGGAGACGACGCCGATGAAATGTATCAGTCAATCATCAACAAACAGCTTTTGTCTGTCCGCCGTCGTTCTTTGGTAATGGATTTGATTCCTGTTCCGCAGGAGAATCTGACCTATGTTTCTTCTTCCGCCGTCAGAAATCTCTGCGGATTGGAAGAATATATTGCAGCTATGCCATATGTTGCCCCTCGGGTGCATAATGCCATGATGAAGATATGTCTGAAAAAAACGTTTATTGAAGCCTATCACGGAACTGTTCCGGGGTACTTTGGCGGTCAGCCGGAAAAAGCCTGGGATGAATTGTGTAAAGCTTATGAACAACGCTCATGGCATAATCTGAGTCACCTGGCTTATGGAATAAATCTTTTTAATATTTTCTGCCGCTTATCTGGCGGGCAAAAAAATATTCCGAAAGAGTTGTTCCTTTATGCTTGGTTTTATCATGATTATGTTTGGGGAGAAGATGATTCTGAGGAAAAGTCAATCGCAAACGTTAGCGGCAAACTGTATATTAACAAAAAGAATGAACTCGTGTCTAAACTGATTCGGGCCACGGTTCATCCTCCGAAAAAGTCAAGAGAAACAGAGGCTGAAAAACTGATAAGCGATATTGATATGGCAATTTTGGGTGATGAACTCAATTATGGCAGATATTGCCTCGGTATTCGGAACGAATATCCGGCAATTAATGAAAAAGCTTTTGCTTCTGGTCGGAAGTCTTTTTTGCAAAATTGTCTGAAAGCGGAAATCTTTCACCTTCCTTTCTTTAAGGAAATGCTGGAAGAGACCGCCCGGCATAATATGCAAAAAGAACTGCAATATTGGCAGAACCGTCCGCAATAATCAGGCAGCCCCTCGTTTTTACGAGGGGTTTTCTCTTTTAAAAGGATTGGGATTTTACTTGACAATTAAGCCTCGGTGGTGTTTATAACGAGAATAAACAAAATTTTTATTCGTATAATTTTAAATTTTATCAAAATGAAAACACAAAGATTTCAATTCAAGACCAGTGAACAGGAAGCAATTGCAAACTTTTATGTGGAAGAATATCATTTCTTAAGCAATGCCTATCCTGAAAAAATTGTGATTCAATTGAACGGTATTCCTTTTGACAATGTTGAAACTGCTTATCAGGCAGCAAAAATTGCGGATCCCGCCATTCAACGAAAAATTTCAAGAATGACTCCGGAAGAAGCCAAAAAGTATGTAACCCACGCCACAACGCCGGACTGGAAAAATGTGAAATACAAGGTTATGTATGATCTCCTTTGGCAAAAGTTTTACGGCAACAAAGACTTGGGGCAAAAACTTCTGGCTACCGGCGACCGGGAAATTGTAAAGCTTAATACGTCAGGCGACATTTATTGGGGTGTCTGTAAAGTAGAGGGTTCTTATGTCGGAGAGAACAACATTGGGAATATTCTGATGGAAATTCGCAAAAAGCTGAAAAATCTTAAGTGATTTTTGAAAAAAAAGTAAAAGCTTCGCCCGTTGAGGACGAAGCTTTTTGTTTAATTTCGGGTTTTCTTTTGAAAACCTCGCCCGTTTCCGTATTTTTTCTTTGGTTTCAGTTCTGGCGTATGAGGCCGGCTGCGTTCAAATTTTGATTTTCCGCTGAATTTGCGGGCCGCTTTCTGCATAACCTTTTCATCTTTTTTCAAAGCGCCTTTTTTGCTTTCTTTAACTTCAACCTTTATGTCGGCCATTTTCTGCATCATTTTAAGGCGGCTTTTTTCAACCGAAAAACCAAATTTCCCGAGCTGCCTTCCTAAAGTATAATAATGCCCGTGAACATAAGCCAGAAGCCCGGCCTTTTCCAAAGCCAGCCTTCCGTCTTCATCAAGATATCGGTCGTCGATATTAACGGCAACAATCTCGGCCACAAACATATCATGCGTTCCGTAATGATAAATGTCTTTTACCTTGCATTCCATAGAAACCGGAGATTCTGCAATCTGTGGAGCCTGAACCTGTGAACATGGCAGGGGTGTAAGATTCATTTCTTTAAACTTGTCTACGCTGCGCCCGGATTTGACGCCGCAAAAATCAGTGGCGGCGGCCAAGGCAAGCGTCGGCAGATTGATGACAAACTCTTTTGTCCGGCTGATAATCTCGTGCGAATAACGGGACGGACGGATAGAAACATAAGTCATTGCCGGTTCTGAGGCGATAATGCCGGTCCAGGCGGCTGTCATAACGTTTGGTTTGTCCGTCGTTCCGGATGAAATCAGCGCCGGTGGCACCGGAGCCAGAATTGTTCCGGGTTTCCATGTAATTTTTGTCATGAGAAAATCCTCTGATAATGGTTAATAATGCTATAGGTTTATTCTAAATTTCCTTCCCTTGCAAACAAAAAATAAAATTTTTTCGAATCCAGTCCGGGATTCCTTGCTGCTGCCGGCGCCAAAACTCTGAAAACAGCAGAAAACTGCCGGTTTGCGGTATAATGATACGACATAAATATATATAGATAAAAATAATTTGATATAATATCAAAGCCTTTGCCGGCAGAAGCATTTTTTTATCAAAATATTAAGGCATTTTTAACCAATTCTTTTTAGCTTATGCAAACCGCATTAAAACAGCCCAGGCCTCAGAATCTCTGGGGCATCGCCAGAATGGCGCTCACCGGGCGGAGAATAATCCAGGGGAATTGCGAGACAGAAAAGCAGATAAAACTGCTAAACTTTTTTGCGCTCAAAATAAGCTTAAAACAAAAGGGGAAAAAATGAGTTTTGACATAACATCAGTTTCTTCAAAAAATCATTCGATTCAGACACAATCAGCCTGTCTGAAACGGACTCCTGAAAATTTTTCGGAAGAGACTGCTGCTAATGAAAACCATACGGAAAACGCCCGGGCGGCAACCGCATCAGACCGGGAAACGTCAAAAGAACCAAGGCATTTTCCGACTTTCCGCAGCGCTTTAAGTGCGGAAACCATGCAGACGTTAATGCGGATGTATGCCAGATAACCGGCGGCAGAAAGCCTGCCCGGATGCGGCAAACAGTAAAATACCAAATACATAAACCCTGTAAATTTTTTACAGGGTTTATTGTATCCGGAAAACCACGCGCCTGGCACGTGGTTTTCCGGATACAAAAAGAACTCTCCTTTTTGGGGGAGAGTTCAATAGTTTTAGAAATGAGTTTAGCAGAAGTTTCCTTCAGCATCACATTCCTTGTATGTATCATAGAACTCCTGTTCGGCAATTCCGTAGATATCATCCAAAGAGGTAATACAGATAAAACTTCCGGCGCGCATATTTTGGGCTTCACCCCAAGAGCAGATAAAAGAAATATCTTCTGTTATCTGTAAGAACTTTGCAACGCCGCCTGTCGGTTTGTACCAACCTTCGCCAAGCTCAGGAGCTGGTTCATATTTCTTCCCGAATTTGTTTCCAGGAACAATATAACTTTCTCCGCCTGGGTTGGTAACAATCCAATCACCGGCATTTGCCTTATTGCTAGTCTCTTTGTGGCCATCAGCCAGGATAGTTTCAATCACTTCACCTTCTTGAGCCTCACGAGCCTGAACACGAGCAAATTTTGCATAAGTTTTTACTATAGCGCCGTTAGCGATTAAACCTTCTGCAAATCCTCTCATTTCATTTTTGTCCATTGTTTCCATAATTTTTTTATTTATAGTTAAACATTATTTGCAATTTAAGATTATGAATATTAAAAACAAAACCAAATAACGCATAAAATTTAACAATGTTAAAAATTACGGAAACGGAATTGAAAATAATAAAACATATTCTTAATACTACAGTTGCTAAGATATCATATTTTTTAGTCACTTTGTAGACAAAAATTTAGCTTTTTTGCAAAAAAAACTCTTGACTTTTACAAAAAATCAAGATTTCTAAACTATAATTGTTGGTTTTTAACGCTGTTTCTATTAATGATAGAGAAAGTATGGAGGGAACGCAATTTCTTACGTCTTTGCTATGATGCTTTTCCGCTTTGCAAAATATGGTTTAAGGAAGTCGTAGCTGAATATGGTTGGAATAAGATTGTTCCATGGTTGTTTTGCTTTTGTAAGTTTAATTTTTTCTTGGGCTTCAAAATAGTTTTGCGTATGGAGAGAGATAATTTTGTATCTTCTCTTGTTGTTAACTCTTGGTAATTCCACTCTATAATAGAAAATTTTGTTTCGCAACTGCAAATGGATTTTAGATGCCATGCAGTTTGCCATACAGTTTTCAGACATTTTGCTCTCCCAAGGTTGTTTTTTGTAAAGCAAAAATGTAAGTGCTTGTTTTTGAAGGATTTAAAAAAATTAAAGGGCTTAACTTTTCAGCTCTAGCCCTCAACTTAAGCGCTTGATTTTCAAGCAAAATAAATGGTGCGCTAGGCCGGAATCGAACCGGCACGGAGTTGCCTCCAACAGATTTTAAGTCTGCAGCGTCTACCAATTCCGCCACAAGCGCACAATCTGAAAATTTTATACATACAAATTCAAACAAATGCAAGTCTAAAAATCAAAAACAAAGCAAAAAGGTGCGGATTAACTCCAATCTTTTGCTTGTGTATTAAGGCAAATATGCTTAAACTGAATAACGTTAACAAATCATCACTCTTTTTTTGCGGCAGGAGACAGCGTCCCGGCAGAAAAGAGATTTATAAGGAATTTTACGGATGAAAACAATTGATATTTCATGGCGCCGTTATATTTTTCCCAATATCAATAATGAGGGATGGCGTTTCGTCGGCATCTTTGCGGCAATCACTGCGATGCTGGCAGTTTTATGGCAGCCGCTGGGCTGGCTGGGGCTTATACTTACTGTATGGTGCTACTATTTTTTCCGCGATCCGGAGCGGATTACGCCGGATACGCCGGATGTTGTCGTTTCTCCTGCAGACGGAACGGTTCAGATGATAGCCAAAGTTAAAGCGCCGAAAGAGTTGGAAATGGGGGACAAGTCTTTTACCCGGATCAGCATTTTTATGAGCGTATTTAACGTTCACGTCAATCGCGCCCCGGCAACCGGCAAAATTTTGAAATCGGTATATGTCCCCGGCAAATTTTTGAACGCAACCCTGGATAAAGCCAGCAAAGACAATGAACGCCAGCTGTTGTCAATGAAAACGTCTTCCGGCAAAGAAATTGCTTTTGTGCAAATTGCCGGGCTTGTTGCCCGCCGGATTTTATGTGAAGCCAAAGAAGGGCAGGAATACCGCGCTGGTGAAAGATTCGGCCTCATCCGTTTTGGCTCCCGCCTTGATGTTTATCT
Organism: uncultured Pseudomonadota bacterium; assembly: GCA_949300375.1. Lineage (GTDB taxonomy): Bacteria > Pseudomonadota > Alphaproteobacteria > RF32 > CAG-239 > MGBC133411. Next base: position 51,249 of record CASGEB010000003.1, on the reverse strand, counting down.
GCCGGAAGGCGTTGAGCCTCAGGTTTGTCTCGGTCAGACAATGATTGCCGGAGAAACCATTTTGGCTAATCTGAAGAGCAGTGCTCCCGAAATGAAAGGAGTTGTCCGCTGATGGAAAAAATAAACCGTAAACTTAAAATGGCGCCGCATAAGTTAAGAGCGCTGCCGTTTCGTAAAATTGCGCCGAACATCGTAACAATGCTGGCTCTTTGCGCCGGGGTAACCTCTATCCGCTATTCTATTCAGGCAGATTGGACGAAGGCTGTTATGTGCATTTTCATTGCAGCGTTGTTCGATTGGTTTGACGGCCGGGTTGCCCGTATGTTAAAAGGCTCGACCAAATTTGGTGCCGAACTCGATTCTCTTTCCGATTTTGTAAGTTTCGGCGTAGCACCGGCAATTTTGCTTTATCAATGGTCGTTGTTTGATCTGCCGAAATTCGGTTGGTTTTTCTGCCTGCTGATGTCAATCGGTATGGCCATGCGTCTGGCTCGTTTTAACACAATGCTGGAAGACCAGCCCCAGCCGGAATATTGGCTGCATTTCTTTGTCGGCGTTCCGGCTCCGGCAGCTGCAGCTTTGGCAATTATGCCGGTATTGGTTTCTTTTGACTTTCCGGAATACAGCTACATCGTCCGGTCTCATGCTTTTTGCGCAACGCTGCTTTGCATTGTAACGCTGCTGATGGTCAGCCGGATACCGACGATTTCAACCAAGCATATGAAAGTGCCGGTATGGATGTTTATTCCTCTGATGCTGGTTGTCGTCTGGTTTGCCAGTTCCGTGATTACGCAGCCGTGGTTTACGCTTGGCGTTGCAACGTTGGTTTATGCTTTGACAATCCCGCTGGGAATAATAATTTTTTTGAAAGAAAAAAGCGAATATAATAAAAATCAGAGTAAATAAAAAAGAATTCCCGGTTTTCTCCGGGAATTCTTTTGTGCAAATTATCAAGCTCCGGCTTTTTGCTCGGTTTGATGCCTGATTAAAAGAAAAGGCCGTTGCTGCTGAAGTTTGTCTATCTCGCAATGCAGCATCTTGTTCTGTCGTAGCAAGGTGGTGCATTTTGATTTTTCTTCAGCCAGCAGCGTTTTGGCTTGAGACAAACGAATGTTTTTTATCCGCAATCTCACAATCAAGACAGCGATAGCCGCCAATAATAATAAAATCATATTTTCCATATTTGTTGGTTTTAAATTATCATTTAATAAACATAATTATCTCAATTCGGCTGACTATATAGCCCGGCCGGATTAAAAAGTCCAGAAATTTTTACAAAAAACATCTGCCGTAATGATGTTGACAGATGTTTTTATTTTTTTCAGATAGTTATGTTCAGCTTTCTTTTTTGCAGCGTTCGCTCCAGATAAGCAATAACATGAAGCGGTGGCTTCGGCGAAGCGTTCAAATCCCGTATCCATCTCCGGATAACAGATGATGAAACGTCATCCAGCCACCAATCTCGTTGGGGATTAAGCCCGTCTGTCAAATCCAAGAGGTGCGTTATTAGCTTGTTTTTCTCAACTTGTTCAAAATCAAGCTTGTCGCTGTAATACTTAAGACGTTTGGACAGCTGGTCAATTTTCTGACGATAATGGTTCCTTTGCCACAAACAAAAAAGTAAACATCCTAAAATAATTATCCAGTTCATAAATTTTGGAGTTTTAGTTATAAAAACAATAAAATAATAAATTCTCAAATGTTTTTATAATATATTTTTCAAATTTTGTCCATATGTTTTTGCCAAAAAAATCCCGCCTTTTTCAGAAGCGGGAAAATATAGCATTAAACTTAATTTTTTTTGTCAGCATAAGGGTTGCCGGTTTTTCGTACCGTAATTCTGAGCGGAATGCCGCGCAAATCAAAATTCTCGCGCAGACTATTGGTCAGATAGCGCAAATAAGACTCCGGCAGCCCTTCCGGATTGCTGGAAAAAATATAAAACGACGGCGGGCGTGTTTTAGCCTGCGTAATGTAACGCAGCTTAATCCGGCGTTTGTTTTTGCCCAGAGGCGGCGGATAATTGTCTATCATATCGGCAAACCATTGGTTTAACGGAGCTGTCGGAATACGGCTGCGCCACCGGTTATAAACTTTGATAACCGCCCGCATCAGCTTGTCAAGATTTTCTCTTTTTAACGCCGAAATCGTAACTGTCGGCACGCCTTCGACTTGTGTCAGAGAAGTTTCAAGCTTATAATTTAATTGCTCCAGAGCCTCCTTACGGTTGGCAATATCCCACTTGTTGACGGCAATAACCAAGGCCCGTCCCTCGTCAATAACCTGCCGTGCAATCGTCAGATCCTGTTTTTCCAAAACGGCATCCGCATCCAGAACTAAAACCACGACCTGAGCCATAAAAGCCGCGTGTTTTGTGCTGGCGGCAGACATTTTCTCCAGTGAATCAGAGATTCTGGCTCGTTTGCGCAGCCCGGCCGTATCGACCAGATTAATTTGATGCCCTTCCCACGACCATTCGCTGGTAATGGCATCCCGCGTTACGCCGGCTTCCGGTCCGGTCAGCATCCTTTCGTCATTCAACAGAGCATTAACTAACGTTGACTTTCCGACATTCGGCCGGCCGACAATCGCCAGCTGGATCGGACGTTTGTCCTCGCCGTCATCAATTGCGTCGTTTTGTTCTTTTTCATCGGATTCCGGGGATTCAGATGCATTTTTTTTATCAAATTTTTTCAGGGCGTCATAAAGCTCATTAATGCCCAACCCGTGTTCTGCCGAAAAAGGAATAGGTTGTCCAAGTCCGAGTTTATAAGCCTCATAAATGCCGTCTTCCTGAGTTTTGCTTTCACATTTGTTGGCCAAAAGAATAACCGGCTTTCCGGACTGGCGCAGAATGTCTGCAAAATGCTCGTCATAAGGTTGCAATCCGGCGCGGGCATCAAATAAAAACAGCGCTGCGTCAGATTCGTCGATTGCCCGCTTGGTCTGTTCCCACATCCGCCTTTCCAGATTGTCTTCATTAGAATATTCATATCCGGCCGTATCGACAATTGTCAGCGTCAAATCGCGGAGCTTTGCCGAAGCTTCTCTCCGGTCGCGGGTTACGCCGGGCTGATCATGGACAATAGCCACTTTACGTCCGACAAGACGGTTAAACAATGTTGACTTTCCGACATTCGGGCGGCCGATGATTGCAACTTTCAATGCCATTATTTCTTCCTTAAATTTATTTATAAGCCAGCAGTTCGGCTTCGTTTGTCGTAAAGACAACAACACCGTCGGCAACAATCGGTGCCATATCAATATCTTCATCAATGTTAATAAAGCCGATCAGCTTGCCGTTGTAAGGCGAAATAGAAAAAACGTGTCCGTCTGAAGTCGGAACCAGCAGCCGGTTGTTAACCAGAACCGGCCCGACGGCAAATTCGCCCGGTTTGTCGTTAACGTTGGGAATTTCCGTATTCCAAATAATTTTGCCGTCATTTTTATTCAGCGCCAGCAATTCGTTATTGTCGCTCAAAACATACAAATATTGTCCGGCGGCCCACGGCTGATTTGTTCCGGAGACTTCTCGTTCCCAAATTCTCATACCGGTTTTTAGATCGATGGCAGCCAAAACATCACTGTTTCCGATAGCAAAAATTTTATCATTGTCAATGACCGGATTTGCTTTGATAGCCGCAATATTGGCCAGCGAATTATTCCGTTTGCGGCTGATAAGGTTGTCAGCCCACAACGGCGTGCCTGTACTGGATTTGAAAGCGCGGAGTTCTCCGTTGGAAAAGGCCGCAATCACAACATCCAGATAGGGGCTGTAAGCCGGAGCCGCGCCGCCGACCAGAGTCGTGTCTTCCGTTTTGGTTTTGTATCTCCAGACTTCTTCCCCGGAAATAGAATTCAGTGCAATAAGCGTATTGTCAATCGTCTGAACAAACAATTTGTCGGCATTGGCCGTCGGCGCAATACGGATAGGCATTCCCGCGTCATAACGCCAGAGTTCGCGTCCGGTCAGCATATCCAGGGCAAAAACGCCGCCAAACCCGGTCGTGGCATAAATCTTTTTGCCAAAATATGCCAGCCCTGCGCCTTTCATTGAACTGGACTTATCATCTTTATTACGCGGTTTCAGGCGTTTTTTCCAAATTTGGTCGCCGCTGTCGAGCCGCCGGGCGGTAACAATGGCATCCGCATCAATGGCAAAGACAACGCGATGCGCAATAATCGGTTTGGCAATCAGCATATCGCGCTTGGAACTCCCTTCGCCGAAACCGGCATCCCAGAATTTTTTCAGACGGGAACTGGCGGCCAGATGTCCCATAATATGCTCGGAATTTCCGCCGTCTTGCGACCAGCGGGGATTTCTGACGGGTTCGGGCAGTTTGATTTTGACTTTGCCTTCCGGATAATCCGGCTGCAGTTTTGCCGATCCGCTCAAAACGGAAAGCCGTTCTCCTTCCAGCTTGATTTTTTCGTCAGAAAAAAGCCCGCAGGCGCCCAAAGCCAGAATCAAACCGGCGCATATCGTATTTTTCACCAAATTACCATACATCAGAAATCATCCTTATTATTCTAAAAAACTACTTAACGGTCTCGTCCAGAATTGCAATCATATCCTGCGCCTCGGCTTTCAGACTGTCCGGAGCACCGGCATCTGCGGAAATTTCATCGTAAAGTTGGCGAGCCTTGGCATAGTCTTTTTTATGAAGAGCCGAAAGAGCGAGCAGGCTTTTTCCCATGCCGCTCCAGTTTTTGTTTTGCAGAACCGGTTCCAGCATCTTTGCCAAATCGTCATAAGAGGCGGTTTCAACCTGCATGGCTGCCAGTTTGATGATTGCCACGTTTTTAACCTGCGGATTGGAACTGCCGTCGTCTGCTATCTCCTGCAAAACTTTTTGAGCCTCCTCCGTTTTTCCGCTTTCGGCATAATTTTTTGCCAGCTGCATCCGGGCGGCGTCGGCATAAATGCCGTTGTTGTTTTCGGCAATCGTCTTCAGCACATTGTTGCTTTCCTCGATTTTCCCCTGTTCCGAAAGGCTGGCCGCATAGGCATAAACATTGGAGTTTTCCTGATGATGCCGGATTCTCCAGGCTTTGATGCTTTCAAAGCTGACCGCGGCAACCAGAACGGCCACGATAACGATAATGATGTGCAGGCCGTACTTGTCCCAGATTTGTTTCAACTGGTCATTTTTCAAATCCTCGTTAACCTCTTCAATAAAAGCGTCTTGCAAGGTTTTGGGGGCTTTTTCCTTTTTCATTTAATCCATCTCCGGTTAAAAAGTTTCGTTAACTTTGTTTATATCTGAAACAACTCATTTTAGCAAAGACTTTTTTCTCAAATTTCACTTTGTAAGTTCATATAGCAGAAAGTTCTTAATCCAGCGTAAATCCTCGAGCGGAAGTTTTTTGCCGAAGATAATGGTCTTTTTGTCCGAGATGATGGAAACAAAACATCTCCCGGTCGCCGGATTCGGCGTAATGTCGATGGCTTCAATGTCAGCTTTGCTCATTTCTCCGTGTTTTTTAGAAAAACCGAAGAACTTGTGAACATTGACGATTTTATATTTTTTAATCACAATCTTGTCTTTTCTGAATAATATAATCACGGCCAGAGCAATAAAAAGCGCCATTACGCCGTAAAAAATCCAAAAGCCGCCGCGGTTCAGATTCGGTGCCAGATGTTCAATGCATTTGATTAAGACGGATGCACCGGCAATAACGGCAATCGCCAGAATATTATAGGCGTCCCAAATGGTTTTGCGGATTTTCAAAACCGTTTTGTCAGAGCGCCAGACGACGGCCAGGCTTTTGGGAAGGGGCGCTTTTTGAATATCATAATCAATTTGCAGTTCTCCGGCTTTTTTCAGTTCTTTGATGGATTTGTTCAAATTCTCGGTTTTGCGGGAGACCAGGCCGTCGGCAGTCAGAACCAAAGCCGGCAGACCGAACGTCCGGGCGTAATTTTCCCATTTGCGGCGCACATTTTTGCCGCGGTAAGAAATGTAAAGCGGCACGCATTTTTCCGGATTCTTGTGAGAGAGTTCAATAATATATTTGTTTCGGCTGATAAAACCAAGCTGTGCAAATTCGATTCTGAAACGCACGCCTTCATATTTGACAATTTTTTCTTTCATCCGGAGCTTTTTGCCGTTAAGCAGCCGGGTGATGATTTCCACGTTTTTGCCGTCAAAATAAATTTTGCGATATTGAAAATAGTTGCAAAATAACGCAATAATAATTCCGGCGCCGATAAGCATAATGATAATGTCAAAAAATGTCGGATTCATCACTGGCTGAAAATCGGTTGTCGGAAAATTTCCGGTAAAATCGCTGCGGGTAGCGCTGATGCCGGAAAAAAGCTCATATGCGCCGAGCAAAATCAAGGCCGCGCCGGCCAGCAGGCCGAGATAAAAAATCCATGCGGACATTCTGTCTGTTTTGCGGGCGGGTATCTTGTCAAGCCGGAGCTCAAAATGGTTGCTGTAATGCCTGGGCATATGTTTGTTCATCTTTTTTCTCTCTTTTTAACAAAAGCAAATTCCGAATATCACAATAATACTATATTTATTTTAATATTCATCATATTTTTTAATTTTAATTAAAGCTTTAAATTATAATAATCTCAATATAAACTAAAACCGCTTTAATGCAAGAAACGCATTCCAATAAAATCCGACGGGGAGAAATAATGGGAAATATCGGCATATTTGCAAATACAACACATATTATTGTAACATTAACGGCATTCTTTTTGTTGTTTTTGTCCTGTTTTTATACCGAAAAAGGCACGCCGGTACGCCGCGGCATATGGTTTTTGTTTTTGGGCCTGCTGTTGGATTTGGTGGTTGTTGCGATTGAATATCAGTCATTCAATGTATATAAAGCCGGGAGCGAAGTAGAGATATATGTTTTCTTCGAGCTTTTGCTGCTTTTGGGTTCAATGGTGTTTCTGGCGGTTGCCGCCTCGCAGATTCTGTTGAAGAATATTCCTGATTTGCCGGTGATTCTGGGTGTTGCCGGGCTGGGACTGATTTCGGTTGTCTCATATGTCTTTATCTTTCCTGACGGCAATATGGTATCCAGTCTGCGTTATGTTTTTCCGATAGCCGGTTTTGCCTATCTGAGTGTCGGCTTTTTGTCTCAGGTAACCCAGCGGTATAAAAGCGGCTATATTCTGGCCTCTGTTGTAACGGCCGCCATCAGTTTGTTGATGATTCTGAAACTGTCTCACATCGGTTGGGCGGTAGACAGTGCGGAGCTTTGGTATTCTTCCGCCCTGTTTTATGTTTTGCTGGCCGTTGCCATTTTGATTATCAAAATCAACGCCCTGAGTACCAAATATGACATTCAGGAAGAAGAAGTAAAAAAAAGCAACCGGCGTCTGGCCGATATCATCAAATCGTCCCCGTTTCCGATTATCCTGTCCAAGCTGAATGATGACAAAATCATTATGGCCAACACCAACGCCGTCAAATTGTTCGGCATTTTGCCGCAGGAAGTTGATCGCTACCGTTTGAAAGACTTTTTTGTAGACGTCGATAACCGCCGTCTTTTAAACGAGAGGCTGGAAAAGGAAAAAGAAGTGCAAGACTTTGAAATCCTGGTCAAAACCCCGAGCGGCGATACGCCTTTTTGGCTGTTGGCATCAGTCAACATCATTGATTATAATTATGATGTTGTGCTGTATTCTGCTTTTCAGGACATCACGTCGCGCAAAAACCGCGAAATGCTGCTCAAAAATCAGGCGATTCGCGACCCGCTGACCTCGCTGTATAACCGCCGCTACTTTGAAGAAGAAGTATTTAACCGTATTGTGGATGCCAAAACCAATAACGAAAAATATTGTGTTTTGATGCTTGATGCCGATCATTTCAAACGTGTAAACGATACATACGGACATAAAGTGGGTGATAAGGTTCTGATAGAACTGGCCTATACTTGTGAGAAAAACCTGCGGGAAGATGATATTGTTGCGCGTTATGGCGGCGAAGAATTTGTTGTCTTTTTGCCGCATACCACTCCGAAACAGGCCGAGATTGTTGCCGAACGGCTGCGTGAAAGCATTGCCGCCGCCGTCGTTTACAGCGATGAAGGCGAAGAAGTTCGTTTTACGGTCAGTATCGGCATATCTTCATCCGAGATTTCCGACAATGTCGGAATGTTGATAAAAACTTCTGATGAAGCGTTATATCGGGCAAAACAAACCGGCCGCAACCGCTGTTGCATCTTCCGGCCGGAAGATTTTGAAAATATGGGGGCCGAGGACGAGGCCGCCCGGAAAGAAAACCAAAATCACCATCCGATTTTTGACAAAGAAGACGCTCGTGAAATCTCATTGCTGGACGGCATAGATTCGTCCCGGATTCAAGAAGACAATGTTGAAATTGAAGAAAAAAAGAAAAAGCCGGAAAAAATGAATATTCTCGGCGTGGATGACGAGGATTTGTAAAAAGCCATGTCTTGTCCGTATCAGGAAATCTGCGGCGGCTGCCGTTACCGCAATATGCCGGAAGACGAGTACCGCAGCCGGAAAGAGCAGGATTTTAAAAAAATTATGGCTGGCTTGCGGCAAAAAGATATAGCCTGCGGAAAGCCGGTCTTTATCGGAGATAATGTCCGCCGCCGGGCTTCAATGGCCTTTTCCGCCCGCAAAGGAAAACTGATATTGGGATTTAACCAACGCCGCAGCAATGAGCTTGTGGATGTTGCCTCCTGTTGTTTGTTAACGCCGCGTCTGAACGCTAATCTTGCCAATATCCGTTCTTTGCTGGAAGAACTATGCGCTTTCCCGCTGGCATCGCCGAATGCCAAAAAAAGGCGCAAAAACGTTCCGCAGCATATTTCCGGCGGAGATGTTTGGCTTTGCGAGGCTGACAACGGCATTGACGTTGTATTGGAATTTGCCGGAATCCCGTCTCTTGAGCATCGGATGATAGTTTCCGAAAAAGCGCAGCAATATCCGGATATTATTCGTATTTCCCACCGCGAAAAGACAGATTATGCCGCCGAACCGCTGATTGAAAAGGCCAGGCCTTTGGTAAAAATGGGAAAATATGATGTCTGCATTCCGGCCGGAACGTTTTTGCAGCCGTCTAAGGCCGGAGAACAGGCGCTGGTTTCTCTGGTAATGAAATACTTAAACGGGACGGAAGGAAAAATCGCCGATTTGTTCTGCGGCGTAGGAACATTTTCTTATCCTTTGGCGGAAAATAAAAACAATAAGATTTTGGCTGCAGATTCTTCGGCAGCTTTGTTGGATGGTTTTCGCCGGTCTTTAAACAAAAATCAGATAGGCAATGTTGAAGTCGTTAACAAAAATCTGTTCAAATATCCTTTTGATGAAAAAGAACTTGCCGGCTGCCGCGCCGTTATTTTTGACCCGCCGCGCGCCGGCGCTGCCGCTCAAACGGCGCAGATTGCCGCTTTTGCAAACAAACCGGAAAAACTGATTGCCGTTTCCTGCAACCCGCACAGCTTTGTTAATGATGCCAATACATTAATTGCCGCCGGATATCATTTGCGGGAAGTTACATTGGTTGATCAGTTCGCTTTTTCGGAGCATAGCGAATTGGTGGCTTGTTTTGAACTATAATCTGTCGTCTTGTTTGTAGGTATGAGTTTACACCTCGCCCGGCCTTTTTGACGCTCAAAAAGTAACAATAAAATAAAACGAGAAATGAGAAACAGGAAGATAACGGACACCCGGGAATAATAAAAGAATGTTTGTTTACTTTAAAAATATAATTTTTTATACTTTCACACAAGAAAGGAATACCAATGTTAAAAAAAATTGTTTTGCTGGCTTTTTTCCTATGCGCTTCCTGTATGCTGCCGGAATATGAAGCGGATGAAAATTCTGCCGGCAGTGCAAAAAAAATGCCTTGTCCGAATGTTGTTATCAACCGTTCGGAATCTTATCTGAGCCAGATAGAAGGCTATAAAGACCATTTCAAAATAGAACTGTACGGTTTTGAAGGATACTGTTGGTTTGACGACAAAGTCAAATCGCCGAAAGCCAGCATTACGCCATTGTTTAAGTTGATTCGCCTGGACGGAGGCCGAAACGAGGCTTTTGTGATGCTGGACTGGTTTTATCGCACCAGCGAAGGCCCGGCGGCTTTTCTGGGAGAAAAAACGTTTGTCGAACAAGTTGACGTGCCGGCCTCAACCCCGGTTTTCAGGTTTCGCGGTCAGACGGTCGATATCCGGGTTCCGACATTGGAAGACAGTATTTTTCAAATCAATCTCGGCTTGCGGATGACCAATCAGGAAAAACAATATAATGAGTCCGCTTTTGACTTGAATTAAAAAAACAAAGGAGAAAGATATGTGCTTTTTTAAAAATGACAAACAAACGGAGCAAATGGCCAATGCCATCCGCTTTTTGAGTGCCGACGCCATAGAAAAGTCAAAATCCGGACATCCGGGGATGCCTTTGGGAATGGCGGACGTTGCAACGGTTTTGTTCAGCCGTTACATCAAGCTCAACCCTGCGTCGCCGCATTGGTTTGACCGGGATCGTTTTGTTTTGTCGGCCGGGCACGGCTCCATGCTTATGTACTCTCTGCTGTATCTGCTGGGGTATAAAGATATTTCTCTTGAAGACATTAAGAATTTTCGTCAGTTGGGTGCCAAAACGGCCGGACATCCGGAATACGGTCATCTGGACGGGATTGATATGACAACCGGGCCTTTGGGGCAGGGAATTTCTTCCGCAGTCGGTATGGCCATTGCCGAAAGGTTTGTTGCCGCCCGATTCGGAGATGATTTGTGCAACCATTATACCTATGTCATCAACGGCGACGGCTGCCTGATGGAAGGCATTTCGGAAGAAGCAATATCTCTGGCCGGACATCTGGGACTGAACAAGCTGATTGTTTTCTGGGATAATAACAATATCACTATAGACGGCAGCGTAGATTCCGCCAGTTCGACAGATCAGATAGCCCGTTTTAAAGCTCATAACTGGAATACGATTGAAATTGACGGACACAACCACCGCCAAATCGCCGGAGCCATTGAGAAAGCGCAAAAGTCAAATAAACCGACGCTGATTGCCTGCAAAACCAAAATCGGTTTTGGCGCTCCGACAAAACAGGGGACGAGCAAATGCCACGGTTCGCCGCTCGGTGCGGATGAACTGGCCAAAATGCGCCAAAATCTGGGCTGGGATTATCCTGCTTTTGAGATACCGTCAGAAGTTCTTCAGGCTTGGCGTACGGCCGGCCGCCGCCATGCTGAAACCTATAAAAATTGGGCAGCCCGGGCAAAAGAGGCCGGAAAAAGTTTTAATGATTTTATCAATAACATTCTGCCCAAAGATTGGGATAAGGAGTTGGATGAGCTGAAAAAACAGTCCATCGCCGAAAAAACAAAAGTTGCCACGCGCAAAGCTTCGCAAATGTGTTTGGAAAAGATTGTGCCGCATATTCCGGAGATTCTTGGCGGTTCGGCCGATTTGGCGGCCTCTAATCTGACAAAGGTTGCCGGGATGAAAGATATTGTCAAAGGAGATTTCAGCGGCAACAATATGGCTTACGGAATTCGGGAACATGCTATGGCGGCGCTGATGAACGGTATGTCTCTGCACGGCGGCGTTATTCCTTATGGAGGCACATTCTTTGTCTTTTCAGATTATATGCGTCCGGCTATGCGTTTGGCTGCTTTAATGGGCATTCGGGCAATTTATGTTTTGACGCACGATTCCATCGGCGTCGGTGAAGACGGACCGACTCACCAGCCGGTAGAGCATCTGGCTTCTTATCGTGCAATGCCGAACCTCTTTACATTCCGTCCTTGCGATGTTGTAGAAACGGCAGAAGCCTGGCAGCTGGCTTTAGAAAATGAAAACGCACCGAGCATCTTGGCATTGACCCGGCAGGGGTTGCCTCTGCTGCGCGCTTCGGCAGCCGAAAATCTGACGGCGCGCGGCGGTTATGTGATTTCGGATGTTGCCAAAGGGCAAAAACGCCAGGCAACGATTATTGCCACCGGTTCGGAAGTTTCTCTGGCCGTTTCTGCTCAGAAAAAACTTGCGGACGAAGGAATTGCCGCGGCGGTTGTTTCCATGCCGTGCTGCGAGCTGTTTGATCGTCAGGATATCAAATATCAGGAAGAAGTTCTCGGAGATTGTCCGCGGATTGCCGTGGAGGCCGGTTCCAAATTCGGCTGGGAAAAATATGTCGGTTTGAACGGAGATATTATCGGTATGGACGGTTTCGGAGCATCCGGGCCGGCAGATGAGCTGTATAAGTTCTTCGGCATCACCGAAGAAGAAGTCGTTGAGGCGGTAAAAAACAGCTTGAAATAAGATTATTGTTCCCCAAAACTCCCGGCAAACGGGAGTTTTTTTTTTGCTGTAATGGCTGATATATTCCTGTTTATGCGGTAAAATCACAAAAAAATATCAAAATTTTACAAATATGTTTGACAAAGAACAAAAGAGATATTATTTTCACCCCATATTAACTTATTAAGAAATTTTTTTAAATTAGATTATTATGGAAAGTGCAATTGTAAAGGCATCTCAGTTTATTGACGAGGTGTACAGGAAGTACGGTTTAATTCTGAGTCTGGATGATGTTCATATCGGAAGACTGGATTTAGCCGCTGATGAAGTAAAAAAAGACAGCGGCTATGTGTGTTTTTACGCTTGGGTGGAAGATGTTATCTTCTATCTGAAAGCGTTTAAAGGAAAAACTGTGCGTGAAGCAAAATACGCGAATGTTCAGGATGTAAAAGTAACGGCTGAATACCCGCCGCATCATGCTTTTAACTCTGCTTATGGCATGACTGTCTGGCATGTGGTAGAGCATGACAACGATGTAGAACTGGTTGAAGACAGCCGATACCGCCGGAAGAAAAAAGAAATGGCCAAGCGGCACGCTTTGCCTGCGTAATTTGCTGAATTTTTTAAACGTTTCGGATTTCTAGGCTCCGAAACGTTTTTTTATTGTCCGATTTATGTGGCTGACCACAATAAAAAACTTGCATTATTGCGTTGATTGGCTATATTTGCAGTAACAATAATAAACCAACATTAAGGAGATAATATATGCCTTTAGTATCAATGCGTCAGATTCTTGACCATGCGGCCGAAAACAATTATGGTGTTCCGGCTTTTAACATTAATGATATGGAACAAATCATTGCCGTTTTGCAGGCGGCTAAAAAGGTAAATGCCCCCGTAATTTTGCAAACATCTACCGGCGCTCGTAAATTTGCCGGCGATCCGATGATTCGGCATATGGTTGCCGCCGGGATTGAAATGTTTCCGGAGCTTCCGATTTGTATCCATCAGGATCACGGTTCTTCTGTTAATGTCTGTCAGTCTGCCATTGTTAACGGCTATTCTTCCGTAATGATGGATGGATCGTTGGAGGCAGATGGCAAAACGCCTTCTTCTTTTGAATACAACGTCCGCGTTACCAAAGAGGTAGTCGCCCGCGCGCATGCCGTTGGTGCTTCCGTAGAAGGCGAGCTTGGCGTTATCGGTTCTCTTGAAACCGGCAAAGGCGATAAAGAAGACGGCCACGGCGCAGAAGGCGTAATTGATAAAAAACGTCTGGTAACAGATCCGGATGAAGCTAAAAAATTTGTTGAAGAAACCCATGTCGATGCTTTGGCCGTTGCCGTCGGAACATCTCACGGCGCTTACAAGTTTACCCGCAAGCCGACCGGCGATATTCTGGCAATTGACGTGATTGAAAAAATCCATAAAGTTCTGCCGAATACCCATATGGTTATGCATGGATCTTCTTCTGTTCCGCAGGAACTGCAGGATCTGATTAACGCTTACGGCGGCGCAATCCCGCAAACTTTCGGCGTCCCGGTTGAAGAAATCGTCCGCGGCATCAAATCCGGCGTTCGCAAAGTCAATGTCGATACAGACTGCCGTATGGCCATTACCGGCGCAATCCGCAAATTCTTTATTGAAAATCCGAAAGAATTTGATCCGCGCAAATACCTGAAGCCGGCGATTGAAGAAATGCAAAAAGTCTGCGAAGCCCGCTATGTTGCTTTCGGAGCAGCCGGACATGCCGACAAAATCAAGGCAATCCCGTTGTCTGTTATGGCTAAACGTTATGCGGACGGCGAAATTTAAGCCTTTTTTGCAGTTAAAAAAGCGGAGCTTTCGGGCTCCGTTTTTTTGTCTAGACACAACAGAAAAAAGATGCTATGCTTTTTCTGTTTTTATATTAAAAAGATATTATTAATCCGTCTTGCCGCAGGGCAGGACATAAACGTTAACTGTATGAAAAATAAAAAATTTTATTTCGGCGTGTTGACAGTCGTAGTTGTAATCTTTGTTGCCGTAATGGCGGTCATTAATCAGCGGCATCAGGAAGATTTGTTGGTTAGACAGATGTTTTATGATCTCGCAGAGACCAGACAAGACACTGTCGTTCATTTTTCTTTTCAAAATTCAGAAGAATTTATCTGCCGGATAGTTCCTCTGGAAAAAATGACAGTATGGGAAACTAATGAACCCAATAAGCCTTATATTGTTTCTTATCAGAAAGGAACAAAAGTTGTCGCCTTAGACTGCGACTGGGGAATTTTTGAAAACGGTGATCTTTTGACGGCAGTCGTTATAGACCGTAAAGTTTATAATGCCCGGGAACTGGCAGCCGTTGAAAGCAGCGTTAAAGCTTTATTGGAAAAATATAAAAGTCTTAAAGCTGAATTTCCTGAAAAAATCGCAAATGCCGAATTTCGACAGAAACTGTTGCGTGAAAACTACGCCGACCTGATGGAAAACGCCGGTTACGGCTATCTTGCCGAACTGACAAAGGTGGCGTATGAATGGTACGCGCGATAATCTTACAGATAAAAAAGATTTGAGCCTAAGACTCAAATCTTTTTTTTGTTCTGGACAAATAGTCAAAAATAAGATAATGTAAACGCCAATTTAAAATTTTTATGGTATGAAAAAAATTATTTTTTATTTATTAGCGGTGGTAAGTATTGGATTGTCCGGTTGTTCGAATGGCAATTCAAGACAGGTGATTCATTTGAATAATTTGTCTGAAGAGTTTGATTTTCGTTTTTTTGAGCTTCAGAAAGATGAACGTATCATAGCGGTAAATGTCAATCTTCGCCAAAACCAGACAACAATTTTCTGGCGCAGCAATAAGTTGCGTGATTTTATTTTTAGTGTAAATGAAAGCTGTGCCTTTGAACAGTTTGAAAAAGAAAATTGTTTGGTCGTCAGCGTGGAAACCGGACATACAATAGGTTTTGCCTTTCTGCTTCCGGAAGACGCCGAACTGGTCAAACGGATGTTTCCCGGCCATATAGAGGAGCCGGAGCTGGATGATGATGCGCATTAAAGCGCCTGTTCGTCGCTTTTTGAATAAGCTTGTCGATTATCCCTGTTTTAAACGCTTGTTTAAACGGGGATTTTTTATGCTTAAAACTAACTCTGGATTTTTTGTCCGAATACTGCTAAACCAGATATCCTTATTTTTATTATGATATTAATTATTAAATTTACTACTATGACACATTTTAAATTTTTTTCTCATATCTTGGGGATTGCGTTATTGCTTGGCTCATGTTCCGTTTGCCAAAAACAAAACAATTACAGCTATGTTATCGCCCGGATGCCGAAAAAGGATTTTGTTGTCTATTATCCTTTTGTCATTGGTGATAAAATTTGCCAGATGGATACATTGACCCGTAGAAATAAGCTCAATATTGTCTGGACAAGCCAAAAAAGTTCCCGGCAATATTATATGCAGCTTCCGTCCGATGCCCGGATTGTGGGAATGGATTCTGATTGGGCTCTGCTGCAGTTTCCAAATGGCCGGATTTTGCTGGTTTATTTCGATTGTGATTAATGAGCCTGTCAGAAACTAAAGCAAAACCCGCTTGAGCCGCAACGGTTCAAACGGGTTTTCTACGTTCAGGAGATGTCTGAAAATTATTTCTGCATAGTCATATGCTCTTTGCCTGCTTCAATATCGGCTATATAGTCGCCGATTTCCTGCTCATGTTCGATTTCTTCGTCCAGAATATGGCGGGACATATGAAAAGTGGCAAAATCTTTACCGACTGTCATCTCGCAAATTTTCTGGTATCGGGCAATGGCGCACCGCTCTGCCGCCAGATTCTGCTGCAACAGTTTTTCCACATAATCGTCGGAAGGGGCGTCATATTTGCATTGTGCCGTTTTTTTCCAGTCATCCGGATCAAGAAGAGGCGTGCCGCCCAGTTCAATAATACGGGTTGCCAGTTTCTGGGCATGGTCAAGCTCTTCGTTGGCATGTTCCACAAATTCGGCGGCAATATCTTTGCGCATCGGGCCGACGGCTACCTGTGCGCCTATCCAGTATTGATAATAAGCCAGCCATTCTTCGGCAAAGGCCGTGTTTAACATATGAACCAGCTCCTTGCGGTCGACATTGCTGATTTGTTGAGCCATTTCACCCATTTTCATTTCTCCAAAAATAATGTTAAAATCTGTTTTCAGTGTTTGATATAACTTCTGAAAAACGGAATACAAGGCTTGTTCAAAAATCTTTTTTCTGGATTTTTTGCCATCGATAAGGTATTATCAGATAAACATTTCAAGGAGAAGAAAGATGGTTAAGATTGCCCCCAGTATCTTGTCAGCCGATTTCAGCCGTCTGGGCGAAGAAGTTGCGGCATTGGAAAAAGCCGGTGCCGATATGATCCACCTTGACGTTATGGATGGCAGCTTTGTGCCGAACCTGACTTTCGGCCCTGAAATTGTCAAAGCGCTGCGCCTCAAAAGCAAGCTTTGCTTTGATGTTCATTTGATGGTGAATAACCCTGACGAGATGATACCGTGGTTTATTGCTGCCGGAGCTGATATCATTACGGTTCATGCTGAGGCCTGCCGCCATCTGGACAAGACATTGTCGACAATCCGCTCCTACGGGGTAAAAGCCGGCGTTTCGCTCAATCCGGCCACTCCGGAAGATGTTCTGGAATATGTACTCGATAAGCTGGACTTGGTGCTGGTAATGTCGGTCAATCCCGGTTTCGGCGGGCAGAAATTTATTGAAAACAGCCTGCAAAAAATCTCCCGGATAAAGGAAATGCGCGGCAGCCGGGAAATAGAAATCGAAGTCGACGGCGGCATAAACCCGTTGACGGCAGCCCGCTGCATCAGTGCCGGAGCCGATATTCTGGTGGCAGGAACCTCTGTTTTTGCCGGTGGCGAATATGCCCGTAATATTGAGGCTTTAAGGTAATTTTAACCCGATTGGCTTAAACTTTCCGGCAAGACCGGGAAGGAGAAACGTAATGAAATATACCGTAATGCTGATAGAAGATGAAGAATCTTTAGCTTTGATGCTGAAATATAACCTGCAGAAAGAAGGCTATGATGTCGTGCATGAAGCCCGCGGCAATAAAGCGCTGGCAGCGGTAGAAAAAGTCCGTCCTTCTCTGATTCTGTTGGATTGGATGCTGCCGGAAATTTCCGGCGTGGAAATCTGCAAACTGATTCGCAGCAATCCTGAAATCAAAAACATTCCGATAATAATGCTCACCGCCAAAGGCGAAGAAGAAGACAAAATCAAAGGGCTTTCTGCCGGCGCGGATGATTATGTTACCAAACCTTTTTCCATTCCGGAACTGATGGCGCGAGTCAAAACCAACCTGCGCCGGGCGCCGGAACCGCATCAGGAAAAAGAACTTGTGTATGAAGATATCCGGATGGATTTGAGCGAGAAAAAAGTTTTCCGCGGAGAGAATTACATTCATCTCGGCCCGACAGAATTTCGCCTGCTTAAAACGCTGATGGAGGTGCCTGGCAAAGTCTTTTCCAGAGAATACCTGCTCAAAACTGTCTGGGGCGATAATATTTATGTGGAATCCCGGACGGTAGACGTGCATATCCGCCGTTTGCGCAAATCTTTAAATGATTTCGGCCCTGATTATATTCGTACCGTCAGGGCAACCGGTTATTCAATCGACAAATCGCTCGACGCCGATGAAGCCTGAAAATTCCGGAATTATTGCAGCAGTTGGTTTATTAAAATAGATTCTTGAACCCGGCGCAAGAATGGCGGTATTTTTATGTCATTCGCAAATTATGCCGGGATACGGCGTGTTTCAAGGTGCCGCATAAACTAATCCCTGCGGCTTGTGGCATACAATGTTGGCAGCCGGCTGCCCGGGCTGCCGCCTGTGGATAGGTTAAAATAATAATTTCAAAAAGATAAAATTGGATTAATTATAAACGCAGGGGAATATATTTATTCATAATTTAGTAGATTGGGGAATCTGGTGAATAATTTTTTGCAAAGCATAAAGAATTTGTCGCCGGGACGTTTGGTGTCAATTTCTGCGATTATTATCTTTTTGATTAGTTTTTTTGCCTACATTGCCACGCAGGTAAGCGCAACGGAATATGCCGTTTTGTATACGGATTTGGAACTTGAGGATGCCAAACAGATTGTTACCCGGCTGGAGGCGGCCAATGTCAAATATAAGCTGACCAAAAACGGCACGGAAGTTCAGGTGCCGAAAGATTTGGTAAACAAAATGCGCGTTGATACGGCAGAACTGGCAATGGCGTCAAAAGGCTCGAATGTCGGTTATGAAATATTTGACAATACCGACGCGCTCGGTTCCACCAATTTTGTGCAGAATGTTAATCTGATTCGCGCTTTGGAGGGCGAACTGGCCAGAACGATTCGTTCGGTTGATAATATCAAAAGCGCCAGAGTGCATCTCGTTTTGCCTAAAAGGGAAATGTTCTCGCGCGAGGAGCAGGCGCCGTCTGCCTCTGTCGTCATCAAAACGGTACACGGACCGTTGGATTTGAAAAATATCCAGTCGATTCAAAAACTGGTTGCTGCGGCTGTGCCGAAACTCGATGTTAAAAATGTGGCGATTGTGGATAGTGCCGGCAATCTGCTGACCAACAATTATGATGATGAAGAAACGCTGCAGCATGCCAATATTGAAATGATGCGTATGGAGCAGGAACGCAAATTGGCAATGTCCGTACAGAATTTGCTGGAAAAAACAGTCGGTCCCGGCAAAGTACGCGCGCAGGTCAATATTGAAATGGATATGGACAAAGTTGTTACCAACGAAGAAGTTTATGATCCGGACAGCCAGGTTGTCCGCTCGCAAAGTTCGGTAACGGAAGAAGGGCTGTCGCGTGAGGGAGAAGCGCCGGTAACCGTTGCTCAAAATATCCCCAACGGCGACAATGTGGTCGATAACGCCAACAACTTGAGCCAGAATTCCCGGGTGGAAGAAACAATCAATTATGAAATATCAAAAGTTGTCCGCAACAAGGTCAGAAATGCCGGCGTGGTCAAACGCTTAAGCGTTGCGGTTATGGTTGACGGCGTTTATGAAAAAGATGCCGACGGCAAAACAGTCTATCGCGACCGTACGGCGGAAGAAATGGAGCAGCTGAGCGCTTTGGTCAAATCGGCAGTCGGCTATGATGCCAACCGCGGCGATATTGTCGAGGTCGAAAATCTGAAGTTTGTTGAAGTAGCGCCGGAAGTTGCCGGTGAAGAAGAAATCCTGATTATGGGCTTTACCAAAGAAGAACTGATGCGCATTGCCGAAGGCTTAGGGGTTGCAATTGTAGCGGTGCTGGTTATCTTACTGGTTATCAGGCCGCTGATAAACAACGCTTTCGACACCAACAATACAACACAGCGGCTTTTGGGTGAAAACGAAGAGGAAAATCTGCTGTTGTCTAATTTCCTGAACAATGAAGATTCTGATCTTGACGAACTGGTAACGATGAACAAGGTTGACGGCCGGGTTAAGGCGGCCTCAATCAAGCGGATTAACGAACTTGTCGATAAAAATCCGGATGCTGCCGTCAATGTCGTCAGAGGCTGGTTGTATCAGAATGAGAACTAAAAGACGGGAAGAACGCAATGAAACAAAATGTAATAGACGATTATAATCTGATTTCCGGTCAGCAGAAAGCGGCGATATTGATGCTTTCTTTGGATGAAGAACGCTCGGCTTCGTTGTTTTCGTTGATGGACGATGAAGAAATCAAAGAACTTTCCGTCATTATGGCTTCGTTGGGCAAAGTCAATTCAACGGTGGTAGAGCAGCTTTTTCAGGAGTTCACCGACAAGCTGTCGAACACAGGAACCTTGATCGGAACTTATGAAAGTACGGAAAGGCTGTTGTCCAAGGCTTTGGATAAAGACCGCGTGTCTGTAATTATGGAAGAAATCCGCGGTCCGGCCGGACGCACAATGTGGGATAAGCTCGGCAATGTCAACGAACACGTTTTGGCGAACTACTTAAAGAACGAATACCCGCAGACGATTGCCGTCATCTTGTCAAAAATCAAGGCGGAACACGCGGCAAAAGTAATTGCGCTGCTGCCGGAAAATTTTGCCATGGAAATCGTTATGCGTATGCTGCGGATGGATTCGGTGCAAAAAGAAGTTTTGGACGGGTTGGAAAAAACATTGCGCAAAGAGTTTATGAGCAACCTTTCCAAATCTACCCGCCGCGATTCGCATGAGCTTATTGCTGATATTTTCAACTCTTTGGACCGCAACACCGAAAGCCGCTTTATGGAGGCTTTGGAAGAGCGCAACCGCGAGAGCGCGGAACGCGTCAAGTCTTTGATGTTTACGTTTGAAGACCTTATCCGCGTCGACGCCCAGGGGATTCAGATTTTACTGCGCAATATTGATAAAGACAAACTGGCGATTGCTTTGAAAGGTGCGTCCGAGCAAATCAAAGAGCTGTTCTTTAACAATATGTCTTCGCGTGCCGGCAAAATCATCAAAGAAGATATGGAGGCTATGGGGCCTGTTCGTCTGCGTGATGTGGAAGAAGCCCAGCAATATGTTGTCGCCACGACCAAAGAGCTGTCTAACAATGGCGAAATCGTCATCAGTGAAGGCAAAGACAATGACGAGCTTATTTATTAGTTTTAGGTTTTGCTGATGGGGGATTTTAAGAAATTTATGTTTGATAATTTCATAATCGTTGACGAGAACGAAATTATCAAAAAAACAGAGCCGGAGCCGGAAGAAGAGGAAAAAACACCGGAAGACGGTTCCGGAGAAGATATTTTGGAGCCGTCGGCGGAAGAACCCGATGCTGCCCCCGAACTGGTTGAACCTCCGGTGCAAACCTATACGCAGGACGAACTGGATGCCGCGGTTTCTTCAGCGGAACAAAAGGGCTATGCCATGGGACAGGCCTCGGCGCAGGAAAGTTCGGAACGGCAGATTGCCGATTTGTTGGGCAATATAGATGCCAAGTTGATGAATCTTGTTGTCAATGCCGCAGAAGTTCAAAAACAGGTTGAAGAGCAATATCTGACGTTGAACCGGGCCGTGTTCAAAAAACTTATGCCCAATTTGCTGGAAGAACAGTGCGTAGAGATTGTCAACAAGTTTATTGCCGACAATTTTGCCAATTTCAGCGGAGAGGCCAAACTGTCTTTTTATCTGAACCCGGAAGTTATCGGCCAGGTGCAGGAGCAGATTGCCAAATTGGCGCATCTCCACGATTTTGAAGGAAAAATCGCATTACATAAAGACGAAAGTTTGTCCAAGGCTGATTGCCGCATAGAATGGGAAAACGGCGGCGTTGAGCATTTGAGCAACAAACTATTGGAAAAAGTTGACAATTTACTTGAAGAAAATGCCGCTAAAAACTAAGCTTAAATTTAGGAAAAAACGGCTTATATAAAAGAAAGGGCTTAAATGAGCGAAGATTTGAAATTAGACGAGTTAAACGAGAGTTCAATCATCGGCGACGACCCGATTTTGAAAGCCGGCAGCAGTGAGACAGATTTTGATATTCCGAGCTCTACCAGCGATTTGGAAGCGGTTTATGAAATTCCGGTAAAAGTGTCTGCCATTTTGGGAAAAGCCCAGATGAAAGTCAGCCAGTTGATGAAGCTGAACAAAGGAACGATTATTGAACTGGATCGCAAAGTCGGTGAAGCAATTGACATCTATGTCAACAACAATCTAGTTGCCCGCGGAGAAGTGGTTGTGGTGGATGACAAATTGGGGATTACGATGACGGAAATTGTCAAGACGGTAAATAAATAAAAGTCAAAAGAGGGGAAATGGAACTTTTAATTGTTGGCACATTAGACGGACAGATTGGGGCTGCCAGTAAAATTGCCATCAGCCAGGGCGGAAAAGTGTCGCTGGCCGATAAGATTGAAACGGCGCTGGAGATTCTGCGTTCCGGCACCAGGAATATTGAACTGGTAATGATAGATGTCAAGCTGGATATCCACAAGTTTATCCGTTCGTTGGAGAGCGAAAGGATAAATGTATTAGTGGTTGCCTGCGGTGTTGCTAACGATACCTCGCTTGCCGTCAAGGCAATCAAAGCCGGCGCCAAAGAATATATTCCTCTGCCGCCGGATCCCGAACTGATTGGGGCGGTATTGGCCGCAGCCACCCGTGAAAATCATGCCCTGATTTACGGCGACAAAAGAACCGAGGCTGTTTTGAAAATGGCCAAACAGATTGCTCCGTCGGAAGCCAATGTTTTGTTGACGGGAGAATCCGGAACCGGTAAAGAGGTTTTCTCGCGCTTTATTCATGACAATTCCAAACGGGCCAATAAAAAATTTGTGGCTGTCAACTGTGCGGCTATTCCGGAAACCCTCCTGGAATCAGAGCTTTTCGGCTATGAAAAGGGGGCTTTTACCGGTGCGGTTTCCCGTCGTATCGGCAAGTTTGAAGAAGCCACCGACGGCACGCTGCTGTTGGATGAAATTTCAGAAATGGATATCCGGATTCAGGCCAAACTGCTGCGTGCCATTCAGGAAAAAGAAATTGACCGCATCGGCGGCAAATCCCCGATAAAAATCAACACCCGCATTATCGCAACGTCAAACCGCAATTTGGACGATGCCGTCAAAAACGGAACATTCCGGCAGGATCTTTATTTTCGTCTGAATGTTGTAAACATTAACATTCCGGCTTTAAAAGACCGCCCCGGCGATATTCCCGTCTTGGCCAAACACTTTGTAAAAAAATATTCCGAGTTAAACGACGTTCCGCTTCGGGATATTTCCAAAGAGGCCGAGGAAAAACTGTTGAACTACCTCTGGCCGGGAAACGTCCGCGAATTGGAAAATACCATGCACCGTGCTGTTTTGCTTGCTGCCGGCGATGAGATTGGAGAAGAGGCGGTCGTCTTGACCGACCCGAACGCCGTCATCAATTTTGATGTCAGTCTTCCGGCAATGTCGGGAGGAGAAAAAACTGAGGAGGCGTCCCTTTACGGCAAGACGGTTGCCGGCGCGGAACGGGAATTGATTATTGATACGCTGAAACATACTTTCGGCAACCGGACGCAGGCCGCCAATATTCTGGGCATCTCTATCCGGACGCTGCGCAACAAACTAAAGCAATATGAAGAAGCCGGCTATCAGGTGCCGCCGGTTTCAATGGGATGATGTGTAACTGAAAATGGCCAAGAATCCGCAACATATCAGCGCCTCGGTGTTTGGGGGCAAATCTTTTAAAGACCTTTTGGTTTCTTCAACCAAACGCGGTGATATTTTCTTTGCTTTGTCCATTATTTTAATGCTGGTCATTTTGATTATGCCGATGCCTGCCTGGTTGTTGGATATCGCATTGGCCTTTTCCATCACGGTTTCATGCCTAGTACTGATGACGGCGATTTTTATTGAAAAACCAAACCAGTTTAGCGCTTTTCCGCTGGTCTTGCTGATTACGACATTATACCGTTTGTCGCTGAACCTGGCTTCAACGCGCCTGATCTTGTCGGACGGTTATATGGGGCCGGATGCCGCCGGTCAGGTGATTAAAGCTTTTGGCGGCTTTATTATGGGCAACAATTTTGTTATCGGCGTAATCGTCTTTGCCATTTTGGTATTGGTCAATTTTGTGGTCATTACCAAAGGTTCCGGCCGTATTGCAGAGGTTGCCGCCCGTTTTGCTTTGGACGCCATGCCCGGAAAACAAATGGCAATTGACGCAGACTTGTCTTCCGGTCTGATAACGGAAGATGAAGCGCGCGCCCGCCGGGAAGACTTGTCAAAAGAAAGCTCTTTCTACGGAGCCATGGATGGTGCTTCCAAGTTTGTCCGCGGAGACGCTATTGCCGGCTTGATTATTACATTCATCAATATTGTTGCCGGTATCATCATCGGAATGGTTCAAAATGATATGACTTTTAAGGCCGCCGGCGAAACTTATACCCGTTTAACGGTCGGCGATGGTCTGGTCAGTCAGGTGCCGGCATTAATTATTTCCGTTGCGGCCGGTATTCTTGTTTCCAAGGCCGGTATGACCGATTCGACGGATAAAGTCTTGTTTGAACAGGTCAGCAACTATCCGAAAGCTCTGGGAATGAGCGCCTTTCTGGCTCTTGCTTTGGGAATGCTGCCCGGAACGCCGGCCATACCGTTTGTCCTGCTGGCAATGTTAACCGGAGCCAGTGCTTATTACCTGGACAAGCAGCAAAAGGCGGCTCAGGCCAGGGCGCAGGAAGTGTTTGAGGAAGAACAAAAGCAGGGTAAAGTTGCCAAAGCCGCCGACGAGCCGATTGCCACGGCTTTGCGGATGGATCTGATTCGTCTGGAAATCGGATACGGCTTGCTGCCGCTGATTAACGAACAAACCAATAAAAAATTAACCGACCAGATTAAGGCGCTGCGCCGGTCGCTGGCTTCCGAACTTGGCTTTATTATGCCGTCTATCCGCATTCAGGACAATATGCAGCTTGAGGCCAACGAATATAATATTTACATCAAAGAAGTCAAATCCGGCAAGGGCGAACTGCGTCCGACCCAGCTGTTGGTTATGGATCCGCGCGGCGAGCCGATAACACTGCCCGGCGAGGCAACAACCGAGCCGACTTTTGGCTTAAAAGCCATGTGGATTGATCAGTCTTACCGGGAAGAAGCCATGTTCCGGGGCTATACCGTGGTTGATCCGGCAACGGTTGTAACGACGCACATTACCGAACTGGTCAAAGACAATATGCCCGAGCTGCTTTCTTATGCCGAAACCCAGAAACTGCTTGATGAAATGGATAAGGAACAGCAAAAACTCGTCAAAGAGCTTATTCCGAGCAAAATCAGCCTCGGCGCCGTTCAAAGGATTTTGCAAAATCTGTTGCAGGAACGTGTTTCCATTCGTGATTTGCCGACCATCTTGGAAGGTATTTCCGAGGCCGTATCCTCAACCCGCAGCCTGATGCTGATTACCGAACACGTCCGCACCCGTCTGTCCCGCCAGTTGTCAAATGCCAATACGAATGAGTTTGGCATTATCCCGCTGGTAACGCTGTCTGCGGAATGGGAGCAGGCTTTTGCCGAGTCAATCGTCGGCGAAGGCGATGACCGCCAGTTGGCTATGGCGCCGTCGGCATTGCAAACATTTATTACCAAGGTTCGTAATACTTTGGAAGATTTAGCCATAAAAGGCGAAACGGCCGTTTTGCTGACCAGCCCGAACATCCGACCCTTTGTCCGTTCGATTATCGAGCGTTTTCGCCCGTTAACGGTTGTAATGTCTCAGAATGAAATTTATCCTAAAGCCAAAATCAAAACCGTCGGTCAGATTTAGTCAGGGGGCAGCAGAATGAAAATAAAAAGTTTCGTCGCCGCCACCTCAATGGAAGCCATGCGCCAGGCTTCGGAAACTTTAGGGCGCGATGCCGTCATTATTTCTACGGAAACGTTGGACGACGGAAAAGTTCGGATTACCGCCGCGCTGGAAGAAAAAGAAGAGATTAGCTTTAACGAAGATGATGAACTCGAACTGTTGGACAGCCGTACGGTTTTTGATGACAGCATTATTCGTGAATGTCTGGATTACCATTCCGTGCTGGATCTGGTAAAAGAACGGATATTATCCCGCGCCAGGAGTATCAGTAAAGCTCAAAAAATTTTTGATGATCAAAAACTTCTGACCGCCTGCTTTCAGGAAATGTTCAAATTTTCCGCCCCTTTGCAAACGCCGTCAAAAATCAAACTTTTTATGGGTACGTCCGGCAGCGGCAAGTCAACGGCAATAGCCAAGACGGCCACTCAGGCAAAATTAAAAGGCGTTTCTTCCTGCGTTATTTCAACGGACAATGTCCGTGCCGGCGCCAACCGCCAGTTGGAAGCCTTTGCCGAAATTCTGGAAGTTGATTTTTTGTTTTGTAAAAACGGCCGTGCTTTGTTTGAAACCATAAAAGAAATTGAAAATAAATATAACGTGTTTTTAATTGATACGCCCGGCATCAATCCGTTTGTTCCGGAAGATGTTGAAAAGGTCAATGCCTTTGTTGAAGCTGTCAACGCCGATATGATTTTGACCATGGCATCGGGGTTGAATACCTATGAAGCAATAGAAATAGCCGAAGTTTTCACGGAATTGGGAGCGCGCTACCTGATGCCGACCCGTATGGATTTGACCCGCCGCATCGGTTCCCTGCTGTCGGTAGCCAGTTGCTGTGAACTCGGATTTTGTTCGGCCGGCGTCAGTGCGAGCATTGCCAAAGGCCTGGCGGAAATCACGCCGCAGTCGTTAGCCCGCTTAATTTTGGAATGAGAGAGGTGGATATGGAGAATATAAGTGAAACCTTACAAATTATGCCGCGAGGCACCGGAACCCGCACCGCCCGGAAAGGGCGCAATATGATTGCGGTGGCTTCCGGCAAAGGAGGCGTCGGCAAAACCTGGTTCTCAATAACTCTGGCTCACGCTTTAAGCGGATTCCGTCAGCGGACGCTGTTGTTTGACGGCGATTTAGGCCTGGCAAATATAGATATCCAGCTCGGATTAATGGCCAAATATGATCTGGGCAGTGTTGTTACCGGCGCCCTGACGCTGAATCAGGCTGTTTATCATTACGACAAAGGGCATTTTGATATTATCGCCGGCCGGTCGGGTTCTGCCGGACTGGCTTCTTTGCCGATTGGCCGGCTGCAGATATTGGGCGAGGATTTGAGCGCCTTGTCCGGAAATTATGATAAGGTAATCTTGGATATGGGAGCCGGGGTGGAAAAACCGGTGCGCATTTTATCGGGGCTGGCGGAAAAAATCATTGTTGTTTGCACCGATGAGCCGACATCGCTGACTGATGCTTATGCTTTTATCAAGATTATGAGTATGCAGTATAGCCGCAGCGACATTAATATCGTGGTCAATCAGGCAAATTCTTTGCGGGAAGGGCAGCGGACATATGATACGCTGTTAAAAGCCTGCCGCAATTTCCTAAAGATTAATCCGCCGTTGTTGGGAATTGTCCGCCGCGATACGAGAGTCCGCGATTCTATTCGCAACCAGGCGTCTATTTTAACGCGTTATCCGACATCGGAGGCCGCGGAAGATGTGATAGCCATTGCCGGGAAACTGATTAATGGATAGCCTGATTCCTTCAATAAATATTCCCGGACTCGGAAATTATGCCTCTGGCGGTGGTTTGACGATACAAATAGAAAATCCGCCGCCGGAATTGCAAAAACTGGGGCTGGGAGAAAACATCCGGCTGGAGCTGCTGCCATCCGGCGGACAGACGGATATTTCAAAACTCCGGGCCGTTATCAAAGGAGCAGCGTCAGAGGTTTTGTTGGATATTCCTGTATCTCTGACCGGATTAAAAAATGCCGGTTTGTCCGATAATCAGATTCAGGAAATTTCCGCCCGCCTGGTTTCTAAAAATCCGCAGGCTTTTGAACTAAAAGTGCTGACAATCAATAATGAAAAGCCGGAAAACTTTGTGTTTCGCCCGACGCAGCCGCAGCAAGAAAGAACGCAGGCAGCAGCCATAGAAAATCCTGCCGCCGGTTTTGTTAAAAACAACCGTCTTTCCGGGACAGGCGTTCAGTTTGCTGAGACCGTAAAAAATCCGGCTGTTTCGGACGGGGTTTTGCTAGGCGGCAATAACAATCCGGCGTCTGCCGCGGTTAAAATGCTGCCGGTAAAATTGGGAACGGCGCTGGAAAATATTTTCATTCAAAATCAAATCCCGCAGAATACGGCATCGGTTTTGGCCGAAAGCTTAAACCGTTTCAGCTTGCAAATTGCAATGATTCCGATGCAATCCCCGGGCAGCCTGAATGTGCAAACTCCGTCAAATGCAGCTCTGCCGGAAACGTTACGGCAGATTGTCTCTTTGGTAAAAAATAACCTTCCGTCGGATGGTGGGGCTTTGCCTGAAAATGCCATACAAAAAATGGCAACCGAAATTATCGAAGTTCTTTCATCGTCGGACAAATTAACTCTGCCGGCGGAAATGTTAAAATCGGACGGAAAGTTATGGCCGGCATTGCAAAGCCCTCTCGGGCAGCTTGTCCCGGAAACGCCTTTAAAAATTCCTGAGGACGCAAAAATTCTGCTTCAAATCGTCGGATTGCTTCAAAATAGCGGAACCGATATTTCCAAACTGACTCCGCCGGGTTTGAAAGATGTTTTTGAACTTCTTCAAAACAAAGAAATGCCTGAGATGGAAGGGCGGCTGTTGGAAAAAATTCCGCAAAATAACGATAAAATGCTCGCCAATATAATGTCTTTTGTCAGGGCAGCCCGCAGCGGCAATGCGGAACATTGGCTGGGAACGGACAATGTAAACAGGTTGAATGCAGCCGGAACGGACGGTAAAGAAGTTTTGGAAAAGCTGAATACGGTTTTGAATGCTCAGGTTCAGGAAAACGCCGGTTGGAAAATTATCAACATTCCGTTTTACGGCGACAATATCTTTAACCGGATTCGGATTGCCGTAAAAAAGATGGAGGATGAAGAACAGCAACGGCAGGAAAAACGCCGCAAAGAGAAGTCTGCCGTCCGTTTCGTGGTCGATACCTCTTTTTCTGTTCTGGGCGCTTTTCAGCTTGACGGCTTTTCTTTCACAAAAGACAAGCGCTTTGACCTGATTGTCCGCACGGAAAAAGATATGGAACGCGATTTTTGCAGCGAGATGATGCGCCTGTTTCAAAAATCATTGGAAGATGTCGGCTATAGCGGGAATATAAAGATTAATGTTAAAGAAAATTTTATAAAAATATGCGAAACTGATAACAGAAATGCAACTTTGGAAGACGGTATTTTTATATGACAACGCAATACACGGCAGATGCTTTAGGCTACTATCAGATTTTGGGCGTCCCTTTTGATGCGGATGAAAACCGGATAAAGCAAAATTATCGCGAACGGGCAAAAATGTGGCACCCGGATCACAATTCCGGGCCGGAAGCCACAGAAAAATTTCAAAAGCTCTCCGTCGCCTATGATATTTTAAAAGAAGCGGACAGCCGGCTGTTTTACGACCTGTTGACGCAAATTTATACCGCAAAGGATTTTCCCGATATGTTTGCGCTAAAACCCTATTCGGATCGCGCCGGACAGGAAAATCCGTATTTGCGTGTTTTTTCGCTGCGCCGGGTGGTTGGAAAAATTTTAAAAACTTCGGACGAAGAACATGATGAAATCTGCAATGCCAAAGAAGCAACGGGCATAATCTTTCAAACTTCGTTAAAAAACTGGTTCCTCGGCTGGTGGGGGTGGCCGGCTTTTGCGCGCAATATTCAGGCAATAAAAGCCAATTTTTCCGGTATAAACCAAAACCGTCAGAAAAATCTGACTCTTTTGGTGCATAATGCTTTGGCTTACGCTCAGGAAAATAAAAAAGACAAAGCGTTGGATTCTGCTGTCCAGGCATTAGATTACGCCAATCCGTATCAGCAGGGGCTGCTTCGAAAGCTGATTTATTTTCTGGGCAAAAATCCTGATGTCAGTTTGCCGAAATTTAATTTTTCAATGCTAAAATATATTCAGCTGATTGTCCCTGGCATAATTTTGTTGGGAGCTTTGATTCCGACAACCGCAAAATTTGTATCGGAAAGTGAGTTGCTGAGCTATTTTGCCGCCAAAAAAGAAATTATTTACAATCAGGAGGTTCGCTTTAACGATGGGCGCGAAACTTTTGATGATATGATGGTTAGCAAAATTTTAAACATTCCGGCCGATACCTCGAGCCTGAATAATCTGTATCATCTGAAAAATGCCGCCAAAATAATGTATGGCCCGTCGGACGATTTTGACATGATAACCGAACTGCGCGGGCAAACGACCGTGAGGTTAACCGGAAAAACGCCTGACGACGTTTGGGCCAGGATTATGCTGGATAACGGAGAGATGGGATTCGTCCGCCTGAATAATCTGAGCAAAGGTATCGGTAAAGAAATTCCTGCCGACAGCAAAATTTATACCGGCCCGCGTCCGATTTCAGGATGATACAGGTTCTGGTCAGGCATATTTACGAATGAGTCCAGCCAGTTTTCCCTGAATTTTAACGCGGGAAGCCAGATATTTCTGCACATCATAGTTTTCATTAAACGGAATAAGCATAACGGTATCTTTCTCCCGTTTGAATTTTTTCAGCGTTGCCACGTCATCATCAACCAGGGCAACGACAATATCGCCGTTTTCAGCAGTTTCTGTTTTTTTGATAATGACGACGTCGCCGTTCAGAATGCCGGCTTCTTTCATTGAATCGCCGGAAACGTGAAGAGCATAGTGCGACCCGCGCGAAACCATATCAAACGGAACAAAAATCTTTTCATTTTCATCGGCAATTGCATCAATCGGCAGTCCGGCGGCAACTTTTCCATAAAGCGGAATTTCAACCATGCCGTTTTGGATAGCCTGTTCCCGTTTTTTTTCTTCTTCAATAACGGAACTCGGCTTGAGCTTGGGCAGCCGCACAATCTCAAGGGCGCGTGCTTTATGAGGCAGGCGCTTGATAAAATTGCGTTCGCACAAAGCCTCAATCATATTATGAATCCCTGATTTTGATTTAAGTCCGACAGCATCTTTCATTTCATCAAACGAAGGAGGACAGCCTGTTTCTTTAATGATTTTATTAATAAACATCAAAAGCTTGTATTGTTTTTGGGTCAGCATAAAATCAATCCTCATCCTCAATTTTGGAATATATATAAACGTTCTATTTTAGTTCTGCAAAAAAGTCAAGAAAAAAGCTCCTTGCAAAAGGAGCTTAATCAAAAAATCAGCGTGATCTTTTTAATCGGTTGACGAGGGCGCGCTTTTTATAAAGATTGTTTTCGGGCAAAACCGGATCAAGCGCCAACGGAGAAATAACTTCTTTGGTCATATCTTTCGGCATAACGTCCACCACGCTTTTGGGCCATTCTTTAAGCGGAATGGCGAGCGTTTTTTCCTTCTCTTTTTCTGCCAGCAAAAGCATCTGTATATTTTCAAGATAATGCTGATAGTCCAAAGCCATATCTTTCTCGCCAAAGATAACTTTCTTGCCTTTTTTGTTGGTAGTGCCGAGCAGACGAGCTTTTAAGCCGGGAGAGCGTTTAACCCTTTGGTCATAAAAATTGCTGATAATGTCTTCTGTTTTGACGTCTTTGGGATTTTTGCCTTTAGCAGCCTCAATATATGCCGTTTTTAACATTTTAATGACAACATCTTTGCGGTACTGATTGGAGGCAGACATAATGGCGCCGCGCAGAGCATCTCCCCGTTTGTCGATATCAAGTCCGTCAATACTGCGCAATTCCTCAAAAATCGGAGCATATTTATACTTGTCCATAAAATCGGATTGAGCCTTACGAAATTCCGGGCTGTCCAGTTCTTTCCATAATTTTTGAAAAGGCCCGTTTTTAATCTTGCGCATTTCTTTTGTTTTGCCGAGGGCAGCCAGTTTTGGATATTTGGTTTTGTTTTCTTTCAAAAAGCTTGCCATCGTCGCGCCCAAATCCATCTGGAACAGACCGATGTAAGAATTTGACGGATCAACGATGCCGGGTTTCATGCCGGATTCAAAAACCCACCCCAGATGGTGCGGCGTACATTCGGCAAAATTAATCTCAATTCCGCCTTTATAAATACCGCTTGTCTTAAACTCTGCCACGTTAACTGAATTTTTTTTGTAGTCAAATGACGAACTTTCCACACGGGCGTCATCTGTTGTCGGAGCATTCCCGCCCGGGTTTGCTGCTGCCGTCGCTGCCGTTCCGAGTCCGGATACGGTCAACCCCAATGTCAGCATTTTGTTTCTGACGGCTTTCAAAAATCCTTTTACATTCTTTTTCATCTCTTATCCCTCTAATTTTCAATAACAATATAGTCTTAAAAACCGTTTAAATCCAGTCATTTTTTGCAAAAAAAAGATATATTTCTTGAAAATTTTCAAGACAGTGTTTACAATCCGCACAGAAACGCAATTTCTGTGTCAAAAAAGGATTGTACTTTTGTTTTTTCAAAAAAAAGACTGGCGGGAACGCTCAATGTTTTTTAACCGGATTCGGATGCTGTGCCGGATTTTGCTGGGAAGTTTTTTGGCTTTTTCTTTTACCTGGTTTTTCTTTGAAACTATTGAGAACGTGCATCCTGAAAGCGTTCCTGAAAGTGTTGGCGCAAAAATAGAAATAAACCAAATGAATGACGCTGAAAAAACAGAAACACAGCCATGTCCTGAAGGACTGAGCTGTATTAACAGCAGTGCGGCTTTTCTCTCCCATCCTGAAAATGTCCCCGAAAATGAAGAAGTTTTTATCATTAATTCTGAAGATTTTAATGCCGATTTGGCAGTCAGGCTTCTCAATCCAGAAGAAGACCCTGCCACCATCAATGACATTACCGAAATGGATAAGATTGAAGAAACCTATGAAGAAGAACTCCCGTCGGAAGCTTATCTGGAAGAAGAGGAAATGTCAGATGCTGAAACCATACGCCAATATGGTAAAGATTATCATATTTACCATGGTCATCGCAATATTCGTGAAATGGGAATATTACCGTCCAAGCGCCCTCTGTATTTCGGGCCGCAGCCGGTCATTGCCGTTGTAATTGACGATATGGGAATAAGCCCGAAACGCACGTCGGATATTATATCTTTGAAAGCGCCGCTGACTTCGTCTTTTCTGACCTATGCCCGCAAGCTTCCGGAACAAGTGGCGGCAGCCCGGTCGGCAGGACACGAGATTATGATTCACGTTCCGATGCAGGCCAAAAGCAACAAAGATGCGGCGCCGGATGTTCTGACTACAAAAATGCCGCCGGAAGAAATCAGAGAGCGCCTTGAAGCAATGTTGTCCAAATTTGACGGCATCAAAGGTATCAATAATCATATGGGAAGCCTGTTTACGGAAGATTCGGAACGTCTGGGTGCGGTTATGGAAGTTTTAAAAGAACATGGGCTGTTTTTTTTGGATTCCAAAACGTCGGCTCGTTCTGTCGGTAGACAAGAAGCCGGAAAACACGGTGTAGTTTATGCACACCGGCATGTTTTTTTGGATAATGAAAACAACGTTGATTATATTAACGGCCAGTTGCGCCTGGCGGAACGGATTGCCAGAAAGAACGGCTATGCTGTGGCAATCGGGCATCCGAAAAGCGGAACATATCAGGCTTTGGCGGCCTGGCTGCCGGAACTTGAAAAAAAGGGAATAAAATTGGTGCCGATGAGCAAAATCGTTGAAGTAACGGGCATTCCGCAGTAAAAAACAAAAAAAATACAAAAATCTGAAAAAATATCTTGACCGGAATAAAAATAACCTTTATATATGCAGCTAGTTTCTAAAGACCCCATCGTCTAGAGGCCTAGGACACCACCCTTTCACGGTGGGAACACGAGTTCGAATCTCGTTGGGGTCACCAATTCAAACAGCAGTCATGAAAATGGCTGCTTTTTCTTTTATTTCCAAGGCTTTCATCAAGTTCGGATGTTTAATTTTCAAAAATCATCATTTTTTCAATTTGTCCGAACTTTTTTAATCTTGTTTATTTGTTTTTCAATGTGTTATTCGATTTTCTGATTTTTAAAACATTGGATTAGTTTCTACTAAAATGAAAATTTAAAAAATTTTTATATAAATTTGTTATATCCTTTGATATAATATACTTATTCGTCGATATAATAATTCCTATTTATGAAGTTAACTTAATGATACAAATAAAAGATTACAAAATATTTGATGTTACAGATAATATACGAATTGCTCTAAAAAATAATATGATAGAGCAGTATAATATAAATGCTATTGGAAAAGATTTTGTAAAAACTATGGATAAATTAGCAAATAATATTGCCAATTTACCTATTAATTTCAAACAACCATTGTGCTTTAGTTTTTTGATTGTTCCTACTGGAAAAGAATTTTCTTCCACCGTTGGGTTACCTATTGAAGAAGGAATGTGTGAAGCTCCTATTCAGCTTGATAAAAATTATCCATTAAGTTTATGTGTTGATTATAATTGGTTTGCAAATGGATTTAAAAATCCTGATTTCCAATCTAGGATAGGATTAACTCATGAACTTGCACACGTTATTCATGGCGGGTATTTTCGTAATTTAGGACAAATAAGTGAAGGATTTGCAGAATTAGTGCCCCATTATTTAATGGGATATGAGGAAAGAAATTTAAAACACCAAAAATCAATTACTTCTTTTCAAGAAGAAAATATGCTTAGTATGACATTTCTCAACCAAAAAGGAATGTTTGCCGTCGATGAAATGGATGGGCGAGAAACACAGCAGTTAAAATCTTATATGTCAGTTTATTTATGGATGTTGGCATATACAAAACGAGTAGAAAACATATATGGGCTTAACAAGTTTGATGCTACAAATTTTATGCTGAACGAATTTTCAAAAATTGATAATTATAACTGGGAGGATAAAACTAAAGCGGTAGCTGATATAATTAGAATGCCTAAAGATGATGTTATGAATGGATTGATTTTACAAAAAGAAGGAAAGCAACATATTCAAACCATTATCATTAATCAAAAATTAAAACAACATAATTGTTTATCCATTTAATTCGTAAACCGTGAGTTAAGCATCGCCACTAAAACACCAAAACCCTCCGTTGGAGGGTTTTGGTGTTTTAGTATGCGAACTCCGAGATTTGAACTCGTAGAGTTCGAAGCGGGTAGTTGGCGAGCGCGATTTTAAGAAGCGCGAGGCTTACGGCGCAAGGAGGCCCCGCCAGCGGGAGTCCCTAATCCGTTGGGGTCGCGCCAATATATTTACCCTCCGTTGGAGGGTTTTGGTGTTTTAGTATGCGAGCTCCGAGATTTGAACTCGTAGACGACCTCAGCTCAAATTTACTTTTTATTCGTCTTTCTTTTGCTGGTCGCGATATAAGCGACAATCAAAGAAACAACGGCGGCAAGAAGTGCTGAAATAGCTAATCCGAACAACAAATATTCCAACATAACGCCCGTATAACCGAAAATCTGATAACAGCCTATTATTGCAAAACCGATAATAATCATAAGATAAGGAATCCAGCCAATCGCAGCCAGATAATATGCGGTTTGCGGATATTTGCTCATAACAAAAGAAATAAATCCCGGTGTTTTATTAAAAAGGAGCATTATTGCGCAAACGATGAACGATAAAAATACAACATCGGAAATAAGCTCAAACCTTAACAAAGAAAAAGGAGTTTCTAAAACACCGTATATACCGCCCAATACAAGAGCTTCTTTTTACCATAATTTCATTGTTTGAACTCCTTTTTATTATCCAAAATTTAGTTTAGAATAATATTTAATCCTTTATTTTTTCTTATGATTAAAACTTATTCATTAAAGATAAATAAGTTTGTTTCTCTTTACTCATGTATGGCGTTCCTCGTTTCCGGCTAACGGCTGATTTCCTGGCAAACCGGATAATTATGTCCGGAAATGGAAAGATAATAATCGCCGTTCTGCTGCATAAAAGTAACTTGAGAGGCCGAATTTTCAAAACGTTTTCCCGAAGTCGCGGCAACTTTTACCAACACGTTATTTATGCCGTCAATCCGCAGAATCATTGAATCGTCATCCAAAAAATCGGCTTGAACGATTTTTTCTCCGCATTTATATTCGGTTTCGCGCGTAACTTCCACATTACTGGCGCAGGCTGCCACCAGAAAGGGAAGAACTAAAAAAAGATGTTTCATTTTTTTTATCCTTTCTTGTTAAAATATGTTTGAGATATCAAATCATAAAGTTTCATTCCGCCGGAAAGCATATATACATTATCAAATCCGCGGTTTTTGAGCAGAATTGCCGCATGATAAGAACCTCGGCCGTGCATACAGTAGACAATAACCATCTTGTCGTGTGGAATACTGTCCAGATTTTGGCGGATGGCATATAAAGGCAGATTAATGGCGCCATCCAGATGTTTTTCGGCAAAGGTTTCCGGCTCGCGGATATCAATTAACATGGCCTTTTCTCTGATAAGGTCAAGCTCTTCCGGCATAATCAGTTTGAGCGAACCGTTCAGCACACTGCCGGCCAGAGAGCCGAGTTGATTAATGGTGTCAAAAGCAGAGGCATAAGCCGGAGCATAAGCAATCTCGGCATTTTCCAAATCAGTAAAATCTCCTTGTTTTCTGATGATTTGCGCCGCCACGTCAATCCGCTTGTCTACGCCGTATTTTCCAACTCCTTGCAGTCCGAGGATTTTACCGCTTTCGGAAAACAAAAGCTTGAGCAGAATTTCAGACGAGTCGTCCATCTGCGGAGAAGATGTTCTGCCCCAAAGATGCAGTTTTTTATAGGCAATACCGGATTTTTGCAAAAGAGCCTCGTTGCAGCCGGCAGAGGCCGCTGTCAAATCAAATACCGGCGTAACGGATGTTCCGGCAATCAGCGAAAAACGACATTTTTTTCCGGCCAAAGCTGCCGCGGCACAGGCCGCTTCTTTAATGCTGAGACCGGCATTATAGCGCAATTCTTTTTGCCCGGTCGTTAAATTGCCGATTTCGACCGTATCGCCCACGGCATAAATATTGCCGTCGCTTGTCTGCATTTGTTCGTTAACGGCAATGCCTCCGTTATCGCCGAGCTGAATGCCTGCCAAAACCGGAAGTTTCACATCCGGACGAACGCCGGTTGCGACAATAGCCATATCATATTTCAAGCGGCTGCCGTTGCTGAGCCGGACGTCCTCGTCGCCGAACGAAGCAATGCTGCATCCGGTAAGAACTTTGATGCCGTGTCGTTCCGTCTCCTGTTGAACCAGAGCGGCCGTATCGGCATCCAGAAACGGCAGAATGTGTTTTCCTGCTTCGATAATTAAAATTTTAATGCCGAGACGGGCAAGGGCTTCGGCGGTTTCAATCCCGATAAACCCGCCGCCGAGAATAACGGCGCGTCCCGGCTTGTTGTATTTTATAAAGTCTTTGATTTTATCAATGGAACCTAAAGATTTTATGGTAAAAACCTTTTCCGAAAGAATACCTGCAATATCCGGACGCAGCTGCACCGCTCCGGTGGCAATGACCAGCTTGTCATAAAGTTCATTATCTTTGCCTGCAAGTTTGAGCGTTTTTTCCTGCCGGTTAATGTCAATAACCTCGCAATTGGTTCGAGCGGTAATGTTATAACGGCTTTTCAGCCCCTCTGCTGAAATTCCGATAAGGTTCTCGCGCTTGGAAATCTGACCGGAAAGATAATAAGGCAGCGCGCAGTTTGATACGGCAAACTCGGCAGATTTTTCCAGAATGACGATTTCGGCATTTTCATCCAGTCGTCGCAGTTTTGTTGCTGTGGCAAGCCCGGCCGTTCCGCCTCCGATAATCACGACTTTCATATTTTTCCCCTCTTATGGCAATTGCCATTTAAATATGTCCGAATTTGTGGTTATCAATAACGGAGGATAAAAACTTTTCCAAACTCCGGAAAAGTTCAAGTCTTGGGGGCAGGGCTGCCGAAGAAAATCAATCTCTCATCTTGTTGTCCATTGCCCGTTTGACCGTGTTGGAATCTACTTTGCGGGCAACGGCTTTTTTCGGTTCTTCTTTTGCCATGCCGCGCAACTGGCTCATCCTTTGCTCCAAGCGCTGTCCGGCAGTCATTCCTTCCATTGCTTTCGCTTTTTCCGCCAGCTTGTCAATGCCGCTGTTGGTATTAATGTCTTTTATGCCGGTCGTATCGCGGGCGGTGCTTTTAAGCTCAATTTCTTTGGCTGCTTCCTTGTCGCCGAAAATTTTTGATACCGTGTCTTTCAATTTGTTGAATTTTGCCACGTGAAAAGCGTTTCTGGCCACGGCGTCTTCCGTGGCTTCCAGAGATTTCCCGGCATCTTCTCTGGCATTTGTGTTCTGTTTCACTTTGTCGGAAACCTCTTTTAAATGGCTCTCGATTTTTTTGCCGAAGCCGTCTAAAGAAAAATCTTTATCTTCGGCAGTATTTTTAACGGCATCGGGGTTTCTTTTCAGGGTAGATTGCAAAGAACTCATAGCCGTTTCCAACCCCACACCCTCAACACTTATCTTCCGTCCGAACAGAAAAGCCTTTGTTTTTCCGAAAAAGCCTTTGGGTTCCAGTGGATTTTTCATTTCGGGGTCTTTGCCCTGTGTAGCCGATTTTATAATATCTGAAATATAAGCCTGCAGTTCCGGTGCTTTTTTCGGATTCTTGTCCAGATAATCTTTAAGCTTGGCTTGTACGGCTTTTATCTTCTCATCAACTTGACTCAGATTTGTTTCTTCAAGGCGGCTGTTATCAAGTTCTTTTTGAACCCTGTCCAGTTTTTCCTGAGCCGTTTTTAAGCGTCCTTTGCTTTCCTCAAACTCTTTTCCGGCTTTGTCGGCGCCGTCCATCCGGCTCATAACCTCGTCTTTGCTGATTTCGCCTTTATAAATTTTTTCCTCAAATTCTTTGGAAGAAAATTCTTGCGCCATTTTTCCGTATTTATTGTCATTTTCAAAATAAAAACTGTTTATTGAAAATGTCTTTCCGCTCGGTGTTTTGATTTCTCCGGCCGTATTAGACAGTTTTCCTTCTTTTCCTTCACGGTACTTAAACGTATAACCTTCAAAGCTCACGCCGTCAAAAGCCTTGGCTTCCTGCTGTCGGTTATACTCCCATTCGTTGTTGCGGTTAATGCGGGCGCATTCTGTTTTGACTTTTTCCCACTGCTCATTATCATAGGAAGAAGAAAAACGTTCGCCGTTGGAAAGGATAACGCCCAGCCCGCCGTCTTGAAAATGGCATTTTTCCTGCAAAGCTTCAATAATTTTCCGGTCTTGCGTAACAATATATTGTCCGCCGGGAAGATAAGCGGCATAAGTTCCGTTGTTGGAGCCGGTAATGCCGACAGCCTGAGAATTTGCACCGTAGACTTGCCCATCCATTTTGAAAACATCTTCAAAACCGCCGATAGATTGTCCGGAATCCATTTGTCTTTGGTCGTTCATATTCAAATATAAAAATGAATCCCGGTTAAAACCCATGTTTGTAATCATTTCTGTAATGCTGCCTTTTCTGGCTTCTCTGATTTCATCGCGTGTTAACATTTCTGTTCTCCTAAAAAGTTATATATCTCTAAGTATAACACAAAAACAATAATAATCCAATACGTTTTGAAAAATCATATATTGATTTTGTCGGACATTTGTATAAAGGCAGAATTTGTTGAAACAATATGCTGTAATCTATACAAAAAGTTCTTGACTGTTAAAAAGAATACCGGTATAAAAGCGCATAAATATAAACAGATTTCTCCTTTTAAAGGTATGGAATTTTTGATAACACTCCGAGGAGTGCCGCCAGTCAGCGAGGGTTCGCACACTGGCGTGCAATAGTATGTAGGCATATAGTTGTTCAAAAAATATGTCGGAGCAACGCGGTCCTCGGGGCAGAAAGTTGGCATTGATGCCTCACCCGCCGATGCGTGCAATAGTATGTAGGCATATAGTTGTTCAAAAAATATGTCGGAGCAACGCGGTTCTCGGGGCAGAGAGTTGACATTGATGCCTCACCCGCCGGGTGTGCAATAGTATGTAGGCAAAGGAACAAAAGTGTTTGACGCTTTAACGGATAAATTAAACGCTGCTTTTTCTAAGATAACCTCACGGGGCGTCTTGAATGAAAAAGACATTGACGAAGCCATGCGCGACATTCGCGTCGCTTTGCTGGAAGCAGATGTTTCTCTGCCGGTTGTCAAAGATTTTATTGCCAGGGTTAAAACCGAGGCTTTGGGCGAAAAAGTCGTTAAATCCGTCAAACCGGGGCAGATGGTCGTCAAGATTGTTCATGACGAACTGGTAAAATTGCTGGGAGCGGAAGATTGCGGTTTAAATTTTAAAGCCGTTCCGCCGGTTTGCATTTTAATGGTCGGACTGCAAGGCTCCGGCAAAACCACAACCTCGGCCAAGATTGCCAAACGCTTAAAAGACAAAAACCGCAAAAAAGTTTTGTTGGCATCGCTGGACATATACCGTCCGGCGGCGCAGGAGCAGCTGGCGCAGCTGGCATCGCAAATCGGCGTCGTCTCTCTGCCGATAGTCAAAGGCGAAAAACCGGCGGAGATTGCCAAAAGGGCGTTGAACGAGGGCAAAAAGGGCGGCTATGACGTGATTATTCTCGATACGGCCGGCCGTTTGCATATTGACGAAACTCTGATGAACGAGGTCGTAGAGGTTAAAAAAATCTCCAATCCGGCAGAAACCCTTTTGGTTGCCGATGCCATGATCGGACAGGATGCCTGCAATGTGGCTAAAGAGTTTAATGCCAAAGTCGGCCTTACCGGCATTGTCCTGACCAGAATAGACGGTTCGGCCCGGGCTGGCGCGGCATTGTCGATGCGGATGGTTTCCGGAGTGCCGATTAAATTTTTGGGAACCGGTGAAAAAATTGATGAGATTGAGGAGTTTCATCCCGAGCGTCTGGCCGGGCGGATTTTAGGGCAGGGCGATGTTGTTTCTCTGGTAGAAAAAGCCATTGAAAACGTTGACCGCACTGAAGCCGAAAAAATGGCGCAGAAGATGCTCAAGGGCAAGTTTGACCTGGAAGATATGCTTTCCCAGCTCCGGCAGCTTCAAAAGCTGGGCAGTTTGGGCGGCATTATCGGCATGATGCCGGGGCTTTCCGGGTTTAAGAATCAGATTGAGAACGCCGGCGGCGATAATCTGATTAAAAAACAAGAGGCGATTATTCTTTCCATGACCAAAGCGGAAAGAAGAAATCCCGACATTATCAAGGCCTCCCGCAAAAAAAGGATTGCGGCGGGTTCCGGCGTAGAAGTTCATGAAGTTAACAAGCTGCTCAAATCATATGAGCAGATGTCGACGATGATGAAAAGAATGGGAAAAATGGGCGGTATGGGCGCCCTGGCTTCCCGGTTTATGAAAAAAGGGTCGTTCGGCGGTTTGCCGGGCGGACAGAACCTGAAATTTCCGTTTTAACGGGAGTTTTGTTTAACTAACCGCGTTTGAAAAAACGCAAAGAAAGGAAAAAATAAAAATGGCAGTACGTATCAGACTATCTCGTGGTGGTTCTAAAAAACGTCCGTTCTACCGTATTGTAGCAGCTGACCAAAGAGCTCCCCGCGACGGTAGATTTATTGAAAAACTCGGCACATACAATCCGATGTTGCCGCAGGATCACGCTGAAAGACTCGTTGTTGACAGCGAAAAAGTAAAGGCTTGGATTGCCAAAGGTGCAACGCCGACCGAAAGACTGGCAAAAATGTTCTCGAAGCTCGGCCTTTGCGCAGCTCCGAAAATCAACAATCAGCCGAAGAAATCTGCTCCGAAAGCCAAGGCTCTTGAGAGAATTAAAGAAAAAGAAGAAAAAGCCAAAGCCGCAGCCGAAGCTGCTGCAGCCGCTGCCGCTGAATCTTCTTCTGAGGCATCTGCCGAATAAGTACCGTTTGGATTTTGCAGGATAAGGTTTTCAAAATGTCGGAACGGGTTTGTCTGGGAATAATCAGCGGAGCGTACGGCATCCGCGGCGAAGTCAAAGTCAGATGCTTTGCCGAAGACTGCCGCAGCCTCACGGCTTATGGCCCGCTGGAAGACAAGAACGCTTCCCGGAAATTTGTTTTGAAAATCACCGGCAAAGTCAAAGACGATTTGCGCGTTAAAATTCAGGGCTGCGATGATCGTAATGCGGCCGAAGCCTTAAAAGGGACGGAGCTTTACATAGAACGCAGTGCCTTGCCGGAGCTGGAAGAAGACGAGTTCTATCATACGGATCTGATTGGTCTGGATGTTAAAGAAGAAGGTTCTTCCGAGGTTATCGGCAAAGTGGCGGCTTTATACAACTTTGGCGCCAATGACATTATTGAAATCAAAGTAAATAAAACCGCAAAGCTGGAAATGCTGCCGTTTAACAAGCAGTATGTTCCGCAAATCAATATCAAAGATGGGTTTATTATTATCAGGGAAATGAGCTTTGCTCCTGAAAGCGGAGAGGGCGATGAAGGTTAAGGTCTTAACCATTTTTCCGGAAATTTTTCCCGGATTTCTTGGTTATTCGTTAACCGGCCGAGCCTTAAAAGAGGGCATCTGGTCTTTGGAAACGGTCAACATCAGGGATTATGCTTTTGACAAGCATGGTTCGGTTGACGATACTCCCTGCGGCGGCGGTGCCGGAATGATAATGCGTCCCGATGTTTTGGGTGCGGCCATAAAGGCCAACCATACAAAAGGCCGGATTATTTATATGAGTCCGCGCGGCCGGCCTCTGACCCAGCAGCTGGTAAAAGAGCTGAGCAGAGAGGAGGAGATAACGGTTGTCTGCGGCCGTTTTGAAGGGGTGGATCAAAGGGTTCTTGATGCTTATGAAATTGAGGAAATCAGCATCGGGGATTATATCCTGACCGGCGGCGAGCAGGCCGCGCAGATAATGCTTGATGCGGTTGTCCGTCTGTTGCCGGGAGTGCTGGGCAACAGCAGTTCCCTGGAAGATGAAAGCTTTGAGAATTTTTTGTTGGAACACGACCAATATACCCGCCCGGTTGTCTGGGAGGGCAGGGAAGTTCCGGAAATTCTGCTGAGCGGCCATCATGAAAACATTGCCAAATGGCGAAAAGCGCAGTCTTTGGAAATAACCGAACGGAAACGGCCGGACTTAATGAAAAAATATCTTGATTTTAAGCGGCCTTAGGTATATACATAAGAAAATTTTATAAAAAGGGTAAAACTTATGAACATAATTGAAAATATTGAAAAAGAGCAGATCAGCAAGCTCATGGAAGGAAAAAACGTTCCGAGTTTTAAGCCTGGTGACACTCTGAAAGTTCACACCAAAGTAAAAGAAGGCGATCGTGAACGTATTCAGATTTACGAAGGCGTCTGCATTGCTCGTAAGAATGACGGGTTGAATTCTTCTTTCACGGTTAGAAAAATTTCTTTCGGTGAAGGCGTGGAACGCGTATTCCCGCTGTATTCTCCGAACGTTGCCAAGATTGAAGTTGAACGCATTGGTAAAGTTCGCCGTGCAAAATTGTACTTCCTGCGTGCTCTGCGCGGCCGTTCTGCCCGTATTGCGGACGATCTGGTTGCTGCGGCCAAGGCTCGCGAAGCTGCAAAAGAAGAAAGCAAATAATTTTTTGTTATCTTACAAGTCCAAACCCCGTGGTTTTTATCCCGCGGGGTTTTGTTTTTCTGCCGCTAACCAAAAAACTTAATACTTCCCGGCCATGGCTTTGTAAACGTAGTTCTCGTAATTGATAATCTGATACTTTTGCTGAATCAGGTTTTTCCGGAGGGAATTTTCGCTGTAAATAGCCTGCAGATAGTCGCGAAATTCTGTTTTGCCGTTATTATAACGATCTTTGTAATATTGGGTGATTTTAACAGAATTCTGATAATTTTCCCGAATATTATCAAAGCTTTCCGTGGCTTTGCCATAAGCATAATAATAATAGGCAACTTCGTTAACCGCCT
This sequence comes from uncultured Pseudomonadota bacterium, assembly GCA_949300375.1. Lineage (GTDB taxonomy): Bacteria > Pseudomonadota > Alphaproteobacteria > RF32 > CAG-239 > MGBC133411. The sequence goes on along the minus strand of CASGEB010000003.1, from coordinate 7,665 downwards.
GATTAAGCGTGTCTTTAAAGTCGATAGCCGCAATCTGATAATCTGCTTCCGAGATTTTAATATTGTTTTTCACGCGGTTCCAGTCCAAAAACGGCAAGTCAACGGCCACGCTTCCCAAAATATACGGAAATTCAAAAGTCGTGCGCGCTTTGTCGGAAGATGAGCCTAAAGCGCCGCGCAAAGAAATACCCGGATACCAGTTTGTATTTTCGGCCTCCAGATTTTTAAAAGCTTTTTCCAAACGGTACTGGCTGGCCAGCAGGTCAGGACGGTTGGCCAGAACCGAAAGCGGAACGTCAAGATTAACGCCGAGTGTCTTTTGATCAAGAATATCGCCGAATTTAATGCCAAGAGATTCTTCCTGCCGGATATTCAAAATATTTTTCAGGCTGGTTTCCATTTCTTTGAACTGGGTTTCCAGCTCCAGCAGGCGGTTTTGCTCAGATAAAAGACTCTGCTTGGATTCCAGAAATTCCAAATCATCAGCTTTGCCGTTTTTGTATTTTGCCTCGGTAATATTGCGAATATCCTCATAAGCCTTAATGTTCTTCTTGGTAATATCAATTGTGTTCTGCAGATATTCCAGATTAAAATACAAATCAACCACGCTGTTAATCAGGCTCAGCCGCGCTGTTTCCTTGTCCATAACTGTGGCCTGATATTCAAATTCCTGCGCGGATTGCAGCTTTCTGATTTTGCCGTAAAGATCAAGTTCATAACTCAGCCCGGCCTCTCCGGAAAAACTGTTTGAAAAGCCGTCCCCCGTATCAATCCGCCGTTGCGCTGAAGTACTCATACTGCCGGATAAGGTCGGAAACAAATCCGCCGTCACGAGGTTCAGGTTATAAAGCTCTTTGTTGATGTTGATGGCGGCTTTCAGATAATCCGGATTGTTTGCCAGGGCCAAATCGACCAGCCGGTTGAGTTCGCTGCTGCCGTATTCTTTCCACCAGTCGGCATTGGCCTTGTATTTTTCCTGCACTTCCCGGGTATAGTTAAGTTCTTCCGCCGTATCGGACGGATAATGCTGAAGCGTCGCGCAGCCAGAGACCAGCAGTGTGGTTGTAAAAAGCAGTATGTTAAACATATTTTTCTTCATCTTATTCACTCGCTAAAGCATCAATCGGATTAAGGTTGGAAGCGTTTTTCGCCGGCATATATCCAAAGACAATACCGATAGCCGTTGAGCAAACCAAAGCCAAAACGATTGAAGCGGTCGAAAAAATCATTCCGAACTCTTCGGAAAAAGTGTTGAATCCAAAGCCGATAAGCAAAGATAGCGCCACCCCCATAAAGCCGCCGACCAGGCAGATTAAAATCGCCTCAATCAGAAACTGTTGCAGAATATCGGCCTGTTTGGCGCCGATAGCCATCCGGATGCCTATCTCTCTCGTCCGTTCGGTAACTGAGACCAGCATAATGTTCATCACGCCGATACCGCCGACAATCAAAGAAATAACCGCAATGCTGGCAATCAGAAATTTCATGGTGTTCGTGGCGCTTTCAACAGTTTGCTTAATACTGTCGCTGTTAATCATAAAAAAGTCTTTTTGCCCGTGCAAAGAAGTAAGGATATTTTCAATGCTTGTTTCCGCCACCTGAGAATTGACTTTGTCCGAAATTTTGACCGTAATGGTATTAATATCGGTGCTGCCGTTGATTTTATACATTGCCGTGGTATAAGGCACCCAGAGGTTCATCGCGTCAGCTCTTGGGCCGGGATTGTTTTCTTCTTCCGTTACACCGATGATTTTCAACGGCTTTTTGTTAAAGATAATAATCTCGCCGATAGGATTTGCGTTGTCCGCAAACACCTCTTTTTTGGTGTTATGGTCAATCACGACAACGGAGGCAATATTGTTTACCTCGTCTTGCGTAAAAATCCGGCCGAGGGCAATTTTGTGTCCTTTAACATCAAAGAAAGACGCGCCGACGCCTTTTAACTGCGCTGTTGATGATGTATTGCCGTAAACAAGCGTGCCGCTGCCCGAGACGCTGGGCGTGGAATTGTCAATAAAACCCTGCTTGCTCAAATAATCCGAGTCGCTGACTTTTAGCGTCTTAACCTTACCCGACCGCATATCTCCGAACCCACTCCCGGGCATAATGTCAATGGTATTCGTTCCCATGGAGTTAATTTGCTCCATAATTTTGGCCTGCGATGCATTGCCGAGCGCCACGACCGAAACCACCGAAGCAATACCGATAATAATGCCGAGCATCGTCAACAGCGAGCGCATTTTATTTGCCAAAATGGCATGAATAGACATACTGAACGATTCGGCAAAGCGGTATTTAAAAGTTTCCAGTTTGCTCCGCTTAAATTTTCTGACTTCTTCTTCAATCTTATAAAAATCAGAGGCCTTTCTCTCGTCAGAAACAATTTCGCCGTCTTTAATCTCAATAATCCGGCTGGCCTGGGCGGCAATTTTGCTGTCGTGCGTAACCAGAATAATGGTATGGCCCTGCTTGTGCAGACCTTTAATAATTTCCATCACCATTTCGCCGCTTTTTGAATCCAGGGCGCCGGTCGGTTCGTCCGCCAGAATAATCTCCCCGCCGTTCATCAAAGCGCGGGCAATACTCACACGCTGCTGCTGTCCGCCGGAAAGTTCGTTGGGCTTGTTGCGAAGCTTGTTGCCCAGTTCAAGACGTTTCAAAAGTCCAATGGCTCTTTGCGTCCTTTCTTCCTCGCCCATTCCCAGATAAATAGCCGGCAGAGCGGCGTTTTCACGGGCGTTTAAGCTGGTGAGCAGATTATAGCGCTGAAAAATAAAGCCAAAAGTCCGGCAGCGCAGTTCAGCCAGTTGGTCGCGCTCCATTTTCCCGGCCTCAATGCCGTTAATGCGGTAAGAACCGGAGGTCGGGGTGTCAAGACAGCCGATAATATTCATCAGAGTCGATTTTCCGGAGCCGGACTGTCCGATAATGGCCACAAAATCGCCTTTTTCGATTGTCAGATTGATGCCTTTCAACACATGAACGCGGTTGGCGCCCTGACCAAAAAATTTGTTAATGTTTTGCAGTTCAAGAATGTTCATTTAAAAACGTCTCCGTCTTGCGCCCCGGGCATTGGCCGCCATATCCGAAATTTCATCGGACGACATCGAGGCAATAATAACCTCATCCCCCTCGGCCACACCGTTTGTAACTTCCACATTCATCCCGTCGGAAACGCCGGTCGTAACGGAACATTTCATAATGCCGTGCGGGGTGAGAACTTCCACATAAGTCTCGTTTCCTTCTTTTTTCAAAGCGGTAACCGGCACGGTCAATACGTCTTCCGCGCTTTCAACATAAATAACGTTTTGCGTCGTCATCCCGATTCGCAGCTTGCCGTCCGGATTGGGAACATTCAGCCGGCCGTAATAATAAATAGCCTGTGTTGAATCCACAACTTCGGTATCGGTGTATTCACCGTTGGTCAGAGAAGTCAGCCCCGGGTCAATGGATTGCAGCGTTGTTTCAAAAACATCGCCCAGATTCGCCAAAATAGAATAAGTAACTTTTGCGCCTGGTCTGATGTTTCCGATATCGCCTTCCGAAATCTCAATCAAAATCTCCATTCTGCTCAAATCGGCAATCTGAACAATCGTCGGCGTGTTCATTGCGGCGTTAACGGTCTGTCCTTCTTTGACCGGGATAGAAACAACCGTGCCGTCAAGCGGCGCCGTAATTTTTGTATATCCCAGATTCGTTTCTGCGGTACTCAACGAAATTTCGGTTTCTTTTATACTCGATTCGAGTTCCGTAACTCTTGCTTTTGCGCTTTCAAATGTATCTTCGGCATTTTCCACGTCTTCCACCGATGCCGCGTTGCGTTTTTTCAAAGTAAGGGTACGGTCGTATTGTTTTTTTGCAATATCCAGAGAAATCTGTGCTGCTTTAAGCTGAGCCTGATAACTGTCCAGCCGCGCTTTGTTGATATCAACTTCGTTTTGCTGGGTTGTTGAATCAATTTCCGCAATCAAATCTCCTTTTTTGACTTCTTGTCCGATGGAAACATAAAGCTTTTCAATTTTACCGGAAGCCTGGGCGCCGACGGTAACCAAATCGCTGGCTCTGACCTCGCCGGTCGCATTCACAACTTTTTGAATATTTTGCCTCTTGACCGGTTCTGTTATATAAGATACCGCGTTTCCGGTTTTAAAATATGCGGAATAGATATAAAATCCGGCCAGGATAATAAAGGCAAAGATTAAAAGTTTTTTATTTCTTCCCACAAATTTTTTCATTTTTCCCATCGTTTTTTCTCTGTTCTTTGTTTTTTTTTGAGTTACGAATTATATATTTCAAAAACTGTTTGTTTTACAATATCTTATTCGTGTTTTTATTTTTAAATATTTAAAATCTGATAAATCTCACATAATTATAAACGATTTAACGGCAAAAAAAGTTCAAAAAATTTTTTTTTGAACATAAAAAGGGGACCCTTGAAAAGGATCCCCGTTAAAAGCTTGTCTGTTAAAATTAGAACAAAACTTTTGCCTGCAGACCGGCGGTGTAATCATAGTCGATGTCAGCATCTTCCCAATTTTCACCATCGTTGCCTGCCAGATAATAATCGCCATAAAGACCAACAGCGATATTGTCTTTAATGAAGTAGTTGGCTTCAGCCTGAGCATACAGCTGGTTAGCGCTGCCGTCATTATGGTTAAAGTCATAACGCAGACCGGCATCAACAGAAGCTTTGTCGAATTTCTTGTGAACGCCGCCGAACCAAGAATATCCAAGATCGCGTTCAGCATCGTCAATATTTCCGGCAATGTCAAAACTCGTATAAGGAGTCCAACCGTTGCAGAGGTCATAACCGAGCTTAACCTGAGCGCCCAGTTCTTTGTACCATCTGTCATTGCCGTTCGGTCTGTTGTGGCCATACCAGCTTTCCTGATCATAAGTATAGTAGTGAGCGCCTACCTGTGCCAGCCAGTTTCCTGCCTGCATATTATATTTAGCGCCGAGCATATAATCAAAGTTATGATCATTGTTATATTCGCCGTTAGAGAACTTCTTGCCGTCGAATTCGTTGCCGATAGAACCGAAGATTGAGAAATTATCGGTTACGCCGTAGGTAATTTCTTCATTAGCATACAAACTCTTGTCATCATTGCCATAATGTTTAAAGTTTGTACGGGACATTTCAATAGAAGTGTCAGACAGAACTTTGCCTTGTTCCGGCAGATAAAACGGGTTGGTGATATCTTTAGCAGAAGCAGCAGTTGCAAACATAACAGCAGCTGAAGCCATCAATATAGTTTTATAATTCATAAAGGATCTCCTTACGTAGTTTTTTTCTCTCATATTCCGGTCTAAGACCCGAAAGTATGATAGCTGTAGTCTATTCAAAAAGAATTAATAAATCAATAATTTAATTAAGAAATTCAGATATTGGGGAATTTTTTAGGAAAGAAATGTGATTTTCAGGGCAGATTTTTTTGTGGAAATGCAAAGCATTCCGTGCTATAATCCCGACAGAACGGAAAGGTTTTGAAATGAATGATAACAAAAAGTTACAACAGGCGATTCATCATATTATCGAAAAAGCGGCGGCCGTTGAAATAGCCTCAAACGTTCCTTTAGGCTATTCTCAGCTGTCTGCTTTGAAAAATCTGCATAATTATTGCATAAATCAGGTGTTAAAAGATGCCGAGGTGATGAAAGATCCGCGCAAAATCAATTATATGGCCTCTCAGGAGTTCAAAACAGCATTGGTCGCCCTTTGTTTGTCGCAGGCAATGGTCAATCCGGTGCGCCGTAACCGTGAAACACGGGAGTTTTTTATTGAAAACATTAATGTTTATCAGGCCGACGAACATATAAAGATGGTTGATTTCGGCAATATCCACCCGGCTGATGCCGACGCCGCCGTTTATCCCGAAATTATTGAAGACTGGATGATTTACCGCGACAGGGAAGGATTCGGCATATCATCGCTGATAGATGAAAAAACGCGCCTGACCGGTCTGAACGGATTTCAGCGCGGCGGCGATCCGATTTACGAGTTCGCCCGATTCCATCGCAAATATACCGAGAAAGAACGAATAAAAGAAGAAAAAGCCCGCGATTCGGCACAAGAGGCTTTTCGCAATGCAATCGTCCAGTCTTTGGCTAACGAAATGACCAGACAGCAGCTGCTTGCCGGCAAAAATCCGTTGGAGATATTGGACAATTTATTAAACTCTGCCGGAAAATATCAGCCGTCCCGCCAGATTCGCCGGGAGCTTGATCCGGAAGTCGAACAAAATGTGGCCCGCCTGCTGGAATATGACAATTCCCGTTCCGGCCGCGAGAGATAACAAAAAAAGATGCTTATTTATAAAGCATCTTTTTTTCTTTACCATTCTATGGGCGTTGCAGCAATTTCCTGCGGAAGTTCCCCTTTAAAGTAAACAATTGTCAGTTTGTGCATTTCCAGATTAAAATCACATGTGGTTCTCACATCCAAATCCGGTGTCACAAAGGCAAAAGCACAAACCTTGTTCAAAATTTCTTTCGGACATTGATAAATTGCGTCGGCGGTCGAAGGCCGCAAGAAACCATAATATCCGTGGAAAGGATGATACGATTCAATCCGCCCGAGTTCTTTAAGCCCGTCTGCCCGACCAATAACCTTGCGGTAAAAAGCGGCGCTCACCGTAGCAATCGGCGTACTCTCAATCCAGTAAATCTCTTTGTCTTCCGGTTTAGGATCAAGCACAGCCTTCCCGTTTGAGCCAAACAAAACCGGTCGGATTTTTGCGGCATAAGCCATAACCTCCTCTTGAGATAAAGCTTGTTTTTGCTGTTCCAATTTGTCAAGAATTGCCAGATATTGCTCTTTTTGTGATTGGGATAATTCAGGACAACAGGTCGTAATCCATTCTCGTTGCATCTGATACATAATAGTCAATTTTTTTATTAAACATAAAAATATTTTTATAAAAAAACAATATCATTTTTGTAAATTTTTGTCAATAAACATTTGTTTACTTTTTTGTATTAAAAGAAAATTAGCAAAAAAAGGAGAACAATGATGAAACTTATAGTATATCTGATAATTTTAGCCGGTCTGGCTTATGGCGGCAAATGGGTTTATGACAATTATCTGGCGGCAGGCGTCAATGAGGCTTTGCATAAAACCGGAAACTTTGTTGCGCGCCAGAATTTGGACCATATCGAAATTCACAGCGACGGAACTTACGTTGAAAAAGAATTACCCTGATTTTTCATAATTCAAAGCACAATGTCCTTCACATTTCCGCTATAGCAACGCGGTCTCTTTGGCACTGCATAAACTGAACACTGCCGACGTTCGGCCGCGGTCTCTTTAGCACCATATAAGCTGACGCCTCACCCGCCGGGTGTGCCGCGCGCCGGTCGCACCGGTCATCCCCGGGCTGCGACCCGGGGATCCACATCAACAATCCAGCCTGTTAAAATTCATAACTGACGCCGGCCTGGAGATCAACGCCTTCGCGCCCGCCGTTACGATAAACAAGTTGGAAATAGCTGTCCACAACGTCCCATTCCTTTATCACGCCAAGCGCATATTCACTATATGGCTTAACCGATATTTCCGGCAAAACAACATTATTCGCCTTAACCTTGCTGTCATCAACCAAATTCCAATAATAGCTATACCCGATATACGGCATCCACCCGTTGCCGGCATCCCACATCAGGCGC
>CASGEB010000002.1 GCA_949300375.1 uncultured Pseudomonadota bacterium | reverse complement strand
TGAAAACTCCTGCGGAAAGTGTACGAAGTGTAAGGAAAATACATGTACTTATACATTGACGGCAAGCGATTGTTCTTCGCAATGCAAAAACGTTGGTTCTCAGTCTTGCACAAAAAACGGTACAACTTATTATGCCTCCTGCGGAAGCAGTAAGTGTGGAAGCGGGCAGACTTGTAATAACGGGACATGTCATAATCCGGTACCAACAAACGGATGGTGTTGTGGGTATAGTGTGTGTGATTATCCCGGCGGGAGACAAAAATGCATAAATTTTGTAGGCATGGACTGTTATGAATATTGTAAATATTTGGGATATCCGGATTGTACCGATATGCAAGCAAGTTGTCGAGCCTCCGGCGGCACCCCGGTCTTCAAATTGTGTGGCAATTTCTTGAACAATTACGACGTTGAGCACTTTTTACAAGGGGCAAACTTCAACGACAAAACCAACTACAACAACACAGACAACCCTCTCCGTATCAGTAACTGTATCGGCGATTCCGGTTTCATATGCGAGTAGTCGTTCTCGCTCATTCCCTGGCGTATTATTTTTCCTGTCATTGCCGGACTTGATCCGGCAATCCAGATTGACAATAAAGCTAATTTATTTGACCTGGATCCCCGGGTCGATGCCCGGGGATGACAAAAGAAAAAAAATAGCCCGGGGATGACATAATAAAAAAAGATTCTGAGAATGACCTGCACGGCAGGCGCGCGGCAAATTGAAAAACTGTGCCAAAGAGACCGCATTGCTCTGGCATTGTACCTCAGAGACCGCGATGCTCTGGCAGATTTTTGAAAGGCAAAGTGTTTTTATATTTTCAGAACTACCATTTTCCCCAATGGATGCGTTCTTCGTTATAGCGTTCGCCGGTTAATTTTGATTCCTCGGCGGGATAGCCCAGCACAACAATTGAAAACGGCTTGATGTTTTCCGGGAGTTTGAAATATTCTTTTAATCCGGCAATCGGTTTGGTCATCGGCGTCGCGCCGCACCAGCAGGCGCCAAGCCCTTCGGCATGGGCTGCCAAAAGCAGGTTTTGAGTCGCGGCGGAACAATCAATATCCACATAGCTCCAGCCCTCTTTTTCCCGACTGAAAGCTTTTTGCTCGTCTCCGCAAACCAGAATCGCCATCGGCGCGTTCTCGGCAAAAGAAGCCGAACGCTGAATATGGCGCAGTTGTTTTAATTGTTCTTTATTATCAATAATCAAAAATTCCCACGGCTGGGTATTGTGGGCGCTCGGGGCATATTGCGCGGCTTTGATGATTTTTCTTACAACATCTTTTTCAACCGGCTTATCAGCGTATTTTCTAATTGAGCGGCGGCTCAGCAGTCCTTCCATTAAATCCATTGTAAAAATCTCCAATTGTCTTGACGGGTCAGTTTACCTCGCGTTTTAAGCTCTCTATCCGCGGCAAAACCGAATTTTCAATAATAAAGCTGATGGCTTTTTCGGCCATACTGTCGCTGTGGCTTATTATCTTTGCAATTTCATCCTGTTCGGGGTTCTTGTCAAGTTTTTTTAACAATACGCGGTATAACCCGGCGACGTCGCTTAAAGAATCTATAATTTCCGCAATATAAGCCGGGATTTTCAAATCCTGACGGCCGCCCCAGAAGCCTTCGATAAAACCCCATTCCAGCTCGTCAAAGCGGCGGCGGCAGGTTTCTTTCAGGCTTTCTATGTCTTTTTTGAACGGCGGAAATTTAACATTGTTGTTTTTGACCTTTTCAAAAGCGTCATCCCAAGCGCCCATAAAAAATTTGAAGAACAGATCGGCCTCGTCTTTGGTTTCCAGCCGGGGTTCCTGCCCTTCCGGCCAAAAGGAGGAGATAACGTCCGTCGGACGGAGGTCTAAATTAGGGCTGCAGATGGAGCCGATAAAACGCGCTTTGACAACCTCAACCGGGGTCGGGCATTTATAATGCTCAAGCAGCTTGGCCAATTTATCATCACCAATATACTTATTTTGACTTTTCATTTTTGACTTCTTCATTTATAGTTAGTGCAGATTTATTTTAATTTAATGGAGTTTTTAAAATTGTCTAGGTTTAAATTCGGTTTTATTTTGGCCGTTTGTTTTTGCGCGGGCGCCTGCTCCGTCCTTTCGCCTTATGTCGACCGGAGGCGCAATGTTTATGCCCAGACGCCGGCCGAACTTTATATCGGCGCGTCAAAGCCCGATGCTCCGGCCATCTGCTATAACAAGCTGACGACAACGCTTGAAGAAATTCAAAAGCTGGCCGATGCCGAATGTGTGGAACAAGAAACCGGAAGCCATGCCGTGATGGTGAAAGAAACCATTTTTACCTGCAAACTGCTGCTGCCTAACCATATGTATTTTAAATGTGTTAAATAAGCGCTTGAGTTTTGCTGAAATTTATTTATAACTATTGCAGATTTTTTTAGACTAAGATGAGGAAAAAAGATGGATTTGTCCGTGGAAAACATTATCAACAAAAAATTTGAAACTATTTTTGACAAGCTGGGACTGGATAAGAAATTTGCCGCCGTCAAAAACTCCGACCGCCCCGATTTGAGCGATTTTCAATGCAACGGCGCTTTGGCTCTGGCAAAAAGCGAGCGCAAAAATCCGCGCGAAATCGCCCAGAAAATTGCGGAGCAGCTTGAGCAGGACAATGACATTGAAAAAATCTCGGTCGACGGCCCGGGCTTTATCAACATTACGCTCAAAAACGAATTTATTGCCCGCAATATGGACGAGGTTGCCGCCGATGAGCGTTTTGGCTGCGCCAAAGTGAGCCAGCCGCAGAATATTGTTATTGATTCCGGCGGCCCGAATGTGGCAAAGCTGATGCATATCGGACATTTGCGTCCGGCCGTTATCGGCGAATCCATCCGCAGGATTGAAAAATTTGTCGGCAACAAGGTGATTTCCGACGTTCATTTCGGCGACTGGGGAACGCCGATGGGAATGATTATTTCCGAGATTGAGAATCTGCACCCCGACTGGCCTTATTTTGACGATGCCAGAACCGATGGTTTTCCAAGCGAACATCCTTATGACGTTAACGAAGTTACCGAACTTTACAAAAAAGCGTCCGCGCATTGCAAAGAAGACGAGGCCGCCCGCGAAAAAGCCCGCATTATTACCGCAAAGTTCCAGGACGGGCATCCGGGGTATCGTGCTTTGTGGAAGCATTTGCGCGATGTTTCGGTTGACGCGGTCAAAGAAGTTTACGGCGAGCTGGATGTGAACTTTGACCTTTGGCTCGGCGAAAGCGACGCGCATGAAACCTGCAAAGAGATTATGAAAATTGCCAAAGACAAAGGCATTTTGGAAAAAGACGAAGGGGCGGAAATTATCCGTCTGGAGGAATCCAACAAGCCGAAGCCGCCGGTTATTCTGGAAAAGTCGGACGGCGGTTTTACTTATGCCGCGACGGATATTGCCACCATTAAAATGCGTTGCGACGACCTTAAGGCCGACGAAATTATTTATGTTACCGACCTGCGGCAGTCTTTGCATTTTGAACAGGTGTTCGAGGCCTCCAAAATGCTGGGCATTTGCCCGGACACAAAGCTGGTGCACATCGGTTTCGGCACGGTTAACGGAAAAGACGGAAAACCGTTTAAAACCCGCGACGGCGGCGTGATGAACCTGGCCGACCTGATTGCCCTTTCCAAGGAAACCGTCAGAAAATCCGTGCCGGAAAGCGCGCCCGGCTACAGCAAAGAAGATATTGCCAAACTGGTGGACGATATTACCATCGGTGCCATCAAGTTTCAGGATATGAAAAACAATATTGCTTCCGGTTATGTTTTTGACTTGGAAGACTTTGCAAAATTTGACGGCAAAACCGGGCCTTATATTCAATATGCCATTGCGCGAATCAATTCGATTATCCGCAAAGCGCAGGAAAGCAACATTAAAGAAAGCAAAATTGTTATTTCCAATGAAGAAGAGCGGAATCTGGCTTTGAAAATCGCTCAGCTGAACGCAACCGTCATGCGGGCGCACAATGACAAGGAGCCAGGCATTATTGCCGATTATGCCTATACACTGGCTCAGAGTTTCAGCAGTTTTTACAATGCATCTTCCATTGTTAACGCCGAAACGGCCGATTTGGCCGGTTCACGACTGAAGCTGGCGCGTCTGGTCAGGGATATTCTGAAACTGCAGCTTTATCTTTTGGGAATCGCCTCTCCGGAAGCGATGCTGAAAAGCCAGGAAGCCGCAGCTTAGCAAAATCCCCGCTTTTGCTTGCGAATCGTCCCCCTCAAGTTGGGCGGTTCATTTGCAGGGCGGGGATTTTCTTACTTTTTCTTTTCCGTAAACGTCAGATAAATATATTTGCTCAGAGGAGAAGGTTTGGTTACCGTTACGCTGAAAGCAATGCGGCCGTTCTCTCTGACAAATTTGGCAGGCGGCGGCGTTATCAGCGTATCCAGCACCAGGCCTTTTTCATCCATGACCTCAAGTTTGACTTCAGGAATTTCAAGCATTTTTTCCGTATTGTTGACAATAAAGCCTTTAATTTCCATTTTGGCAACATAATCATCCTCATAATTACGGCGGCTGACGTTTTTGAATTCCAGCCCCTCGCCGAGGATTTTGGAATGAATATTCAGCGAACTGTAAACCTGCTCCATAAACGGAAAAGTCCTGACAATTTCGTACCGGAAATAATACAATAAAAGCAAAACAACCAAAAACAGCAGAAAACAGATATAACGGCGGGTTGTGCGGCTCATCAGGCCGGTATTTTTGCGGATGCTGCCCCAGATTTTTTTCTGTACGGGCTGCTCGTTTTCTTTTTTGGAAAGGGCTTCGCTCTGCTCGGAAAGGCGCTTGAAAATATCGTTCATCCCATCAGTTTCGGCGGCAGGATTTTCAGTATTTTCCTTATCCGTATTTGCTTTCTCTTCCGCTCCGGGGTTTTCTGTTTCGGTTTTCGAGGCCTCTTCCGTTTCCGCATTTTCGGCGGGCTGTTCATCCGGGGTTACGGCAGGCGGCATTTCTTCCGTCGTTTTTTCTCCGGCAGCACCGGTTTCTTTTTCCGTTTTTAATTCTTCCCAATTTTGTTCCTGCGAATCCGGCGTTTCGACTTTTATCTCATTCCACCGAGGATCTTCTCCGGGGGCTGCTGTTTTTTCATCTGTCCAGCCGGTAAAAGAATCGTCGGCATCTTCCGGGCGACGCCAAAAAATCTCTCCACAGGCTGAACAACGCATACGGCACCCTTTGGCAGGAAGTTTGTCTTCACTGACATCATATAATTTTCCGCATTTCGGACATTTTATACGCATTATGTTTTACCTTTTTTACCTTATACTGCACCTTATTGCACAAAAAGCATTTAATCAAAGAAAAAAAAGATTTTATTAAATGATTTATTGCTATATCTTAGAGAAAATATTTTATGATTCATGGAGGGTCGAAGTTGCAAAAAAACGAAAGCAAAAGCAATAATGCAATTATTGTCATGCAAAACGTGGGAATCCGCTATGGACAGGGGCCCGAAGTTTTGAGCGACATTTCTTTGAGCCTGCCCAGAGGATCTTTTCATTTTCTGACCGGCAGAAGCGGCGCCGGCAAGACATCTCTTTTGAGCATGATGTATCTGGCACAAAAGCCCAGCCGCGGAATCGTTCAGGTTTTTGGCAGAAACATTAATTTTACAAACAGGGACAACCTTTCTCTGCTACGGCGGAAAATCGGCGTGGTTTTTCAGGACTTTCGTCTGCTGGAGCATCTTTCCGCTTTTGACAACGTTGCCCTGCCGCTCAGAATCTGCGGCATGAACGAAAGGGAAGTCAAAAAAAGAGTAACCGAACTTTTGCAATGGGTTGAGCTTGACCGCAATATGTATGCCAAGACTTCCACCCTTTCCGGCGGCGAAAAACAGCGCACCGCAATCGCGCGTGCCGTCATCAACCGTCCCGACCTTTTGCTGGCGGACGAACCGACCGGAAACGTCGACAACGATATTGCGCCCAAACTGATGAAGTTGTTTGTCGAACTCAACAAGCTCGGCACGACGGTCGTTATTGCAACGCACAGCGAGAAGCTGATTACCGATTTTGCTTTTCCGCGCCTGCATTTGCAGAATCACGGGCTGAAAGTTTACGAACCTTATGATTTTACCGGCATTAACATCGGAAACCGGGTTGAGAAAGGAGAGCGCCGATGAGCAATAACAACGCTGCCGATTTTATCGCCCGCAAACAGGAACTGCCCCTTAACAATGACAGTTCAAGCGTGTTTTTGCAGATTATGATTTCGATTTCGGTCTTTATCTTTGCCATTACGCTGGCCGGCGTTCTTTCCATAAACTCAATGCTCAGAAACTGGAATGACAGCATTCTCGGCTCGTTGACGGTGCAGATTATGCCGATTAACGACAGCGACCGCGACAAAGCCGCCGCCGATACGCTGGAGAATCAGAAAAAAGCGATTGAGTACCTCGAATCGGTGGCAGAAATCGAAAAAGTAACGCCGCTTTCCGACGAGCAGCTGCAAAAACTTATCCAACCCTGGCTCGGCGACGGTATTGAAATCGGGAATCTGCCGGTTCCCCGCCTAATCGACGTCAGGATAAAAAAAGGCGAAACGCTTGATTTTGGCGTTTTGGCTGAGAATCTGGCTCAGGTTTCGCCACAGGCTTCGGTCGATAATCACAAGCTCTGGCTAAACAAACTCATCCGCTTTGCAGACGGTTTGAAAATGCTGGCGCTGAGCATTTTGTTTTTGGTTATTCTGGTAACGTCCGGCGCCATCTTTTACAGCACTCAGACAAGTCTTGGGCTGCATCATTATATTATTGAAATTCTGCATACGATGGGAGCAAAAGACGCTTATATTGCCCAACAATATGCCCGGCGCACCGGTTGGCTTGCGCTGGTCGGCGGCGTTATCGGCGTGGCGCTTTCCATTCCGACGATTTTTTTGATTGCCTCGCTGGCCGAACAAATTGAAGGCGGAATCATCAGCGGCGCGCATTTATCCGCAGAATCGTGGATAACAATCTTGATATTGCCGCTGTTTGCCGTTATGATTGCCATGTTTACCGCTTATTATACCGTTAAACGCACATTAGAAAAAATGATATGAAGAAACTGTTTATTATTGCCGCCTTATTTTTGCTTTTGGTCTGGTTTGCCGGTTTTTTGTGGTTTAACCACCGGATTAATTCCTATGAAAATACGGACGGCATCAAAACCGATGCCATTATCGCGCTGACCGGCGGAAGGAACAGAATCAGCAGCGCGATTGCCTTGCTTAACGACGGAGCTGCCGAAAAGCTTTTTATCTCCGGCGTATCAAAAAAAACCTCGCTGGCTCAGATTGAACAGTTTAATGATGTCAGAGTCAGCAAAAAGCAAAAAGTTCAGATGGGCAGCAAAGCCAAAGACACTATCGGCAACGCCATTGAAACGGATGAATGGATTAAGAAAAACAAAATCCGCTCCATCAGGCTGGTAACCTCTAATTATCATCTGCCGCGCAGCATTTTGGAATTTCGGCACCAAAATCCGAGGGTTTCGATTGTACCCAGTCCGGTGTATTCGGACAAAGTGCATCCGAAATGGTGGAAGAATCCCGGAAGTTTCTGGCTGATTGCGACAGAATACAATAAATATTTGTATGTTTATACAGTTTATGTTCTTTCTGAAATTTTTAACGGTGAGGAATAAATGATTTTTGTTCGTTCTTTAATTTTTAACTTTTTTTGTTACGGGCTAATCCTGGCCGGGACAATATTTTCGATTGTACTGATGCCTTTTCCGAAAAAAATATACATTCATTTCTGGAATGACATCATGCAACCGCTCAACCGCTATCTTCTCAAGCTTATCTGCGGACTGGACATTGAAATCAGAGGGCAGGAAAACATCCGGCAAAGCGGCGTTATCTATGCCTGCAAGCACCAGTCGGCAATGGAAACTTATTATCTGACAACCGTTATCAAATCCGGCGTTTTTATTTTGAAACGGGAATTGCATTTTATTCCGTTTTTCGGTTGGGCTTCTCATGTTTACGGAATGATTCCCATCAACCGTTCCGCCGGTTCGGCCGCGATGAAAAAAATGCTGGTAGAAGCAAAAAAACGCATAGCCAAAGGACGCCCCATCATTATTTTTCCGGAGGGGACGCGTACAAAGCCCGAGACGACAACCCAGTACAAGCCGGGGGTGGCTTTTCTTTATCAAAACTTAAAACTCCCCGTTGTTCCGGTAGCGCTTAATACCGGATTGTTTTGGGAAAAGGCTTCTTTTCTCCGGCATCCGGGAAAAGTTATCTTTGAATTTTTACCGCCGGTTGAACCCGGATTGGATAAGAAAGAATTTATGGATGTTTTGAAACAGAAAATTGAAAATAAGTGCGAAGAACTTAATCAGGAAGCTTTCAAAAATTATCCCTATACGTTAGACTTGCTGAAAAAATATAAAAAGGCAAAATAAGTTGGCAGAACAGGAAGAACATATCCCGCAACAGGCCTCGGTTGAAGACGCTTTGGAGGTTAAAGCCATTTTTGACGGTTTAAAGCCGGCTGACAAAGAAGCGCCGATTTCCAAAAGAAAATTCAGTTTTCGGATTTCCCGGCTGGGTGTGGGTACATTTTTGTTTACCGCCCTGCTTACTTTTTCCGGCCTGTGGGTTGTGCTGTCCCGGGCATATTATATCGGCGTTATTAAAAATGAAATTGTCAGGCTTCAAAACTCGTTGAATGAAGCCGGCTGGGACGTGGCTTATAACAGTATTGAATTTTCGCCGTCTTATCCGGGAAAACTTATTAAAGTGCAGGATTTTCAATTCTACAGCCTGTATCAGGGAAGGGATTTTAAAATCGAAATTCCGTATCTGGAAGTTTCCGCCGATTTGTTTAATCCCCGAAAACTTACGGTTAACCCGGCACCGGAGATGGATGTTGTTTATAAAAACAAGACTTATCATCTTGATATTCCGAATCCGTTGATTTTGATTGATATTGATGCTCATGACCGGATGGCTCATCTGCTTGCCAGTGCCAAAGAAATTAACATCCGCAATACAATGCAAATCGGCGACCTTTTAATTTCCGCCGTCAGAAAAACGCCGGCCAATGTTTCCGGCGCCGTGCCGGCCTGGGGCTGCAATCTGCTGCTCAGCGGAATGAGATTTGACAAGAAATATGAAATCGCTCTGGCTGACAAAATTGATATGATTTTTATTGATGCCGACATTATGGGAAAAGTCAGCGGCAACAGATCGTACCGTTCTGCAATTTACGAATGGCTGGAAGCCGGCGGCTTTGTTAATCTGAAATATGTTTCCCTCAACTGGAAGCCTTTGGCTTTGGTCGGACGCGGCAGTTTGCATTTTAACGAAAAACTTGAACCCAACCTGCATTTGGATACGTCATCAAAAGGTCTGCTCGAAAGCATGGACAGTATGCTGCAATATCAGTGGCTGGAAAGCAAGGGCGTGTTTGTCAGCAAAATTCTGCTTGGAAACAAGGCCTTTAAACTTTCGCCCAAAGACAAATATCTGACCGTTACCGCTCCGATAGACTTCAAAGACCGCAAACTTCAGATAGAAAACATTACCGTGGCAAAATTTTAGCCGTGGTAACGCAAAAATAAAATTCTGGCAAGGCCGTATATCCGTTCTTCCTGCAGTTCATATTCTTCCGGAATTTTGATTTGTTCATTTTTTTCAAGCTCGGCCAGGCATAAAGCGCCCGTTTCCAACCATTCGCCCGCAGCCACCGCTTTCAGGGCTTTTTCGGTCAGCCCCTGGTTATAAGGGGCATCCATAAACAGCAGATTGTATTTTTCCGGGGCTTTTCCCAACTTTGCCGCGTCAGAACGCAACAGTTTTATCCGCTCCTTTTCGGACGGGAACAAAGCGGCATTGGCGGCCGCCGTTTTAGTGTCTATGTCTATCTGGCAGATTTTTCTGATGCCGCGGGACAAGGCTTCCAACCCGAAAGCTCCCGTTCCGGCAAAGACTTCCAACAGAGAATAAGCCTCCCAATCTTGCTCCAGACGGGAATTTAAAATATTAAATACGGCTTCACGCGCCCGGTCTGATGTCGGGCGGATTTTATCGGTCAGCGGCGAGATGAGTTTTTTGCCGCGGTATTTTCCGGCAATAATCCTCATAGCTCAAAATCTTTTCCGAGCTGCTCTTTCAGCACTTTGCCCGAAACTTCCCGCACTTCGCCTTTTTTCATCGAACCCAGCTGGAAAGGCCCGTAAGACAGGCGGATAAGCCTTGCAACATCTAATCCGAGTGCTTTCATAACCTTACGAATCTCGCGGTTTTTGCCTTCAGTCAAAGAAACAATCAGCCAGGCATTGGTGCCGGTTTTATTCTCAATCTCGACTTTAATTGCTCCGTATTCCACGCCGTCAACCGTTATACCGTTTGCCAAAGAGGCAAGTTTTTTTTCATCAAGAAAACCGTGAACCTTGACCTTGTACCTTCTTATCCAGCCATTGTCCGGAAGCTCCAGTTTTCTGGACAGCCCGCCGTTATTGGTCAACAGCAGCAGGCCTTCCGAATTTAAGTCAAGGCGTCCGACAGAGATTACCCGCGGCATTCCGGCCGGAAGATTGTCAAACACCGTCGGCCTGTCCTGATTGTCTTTATGGGTTGTTACCAGGCCGACCGGTTTATAATAAAGCCACAGCCGGCTGCTTTCCCGGGCAGGAAGTTTTTCGCCGTCAATCATAATTTTTTCTGTTCCATCAACATTCAAAGCCGGGCTGTCAATCACCTCGCCGTTTACGGTAACGCGCTTTTGGGCAATCAATTCTTCGGCGGCGCGGCGGGAGCAAACACCTGACCGGGCTATAAATTTGGCAATTCTTTCTGACATAATTTGCTTTCCTTTTTTGATATTTTCCGTATAATACACACAAATTTTGCAAAGGTCAAAGATGAATCACGAATTTTATATGAGCAAGGCTCTGGAACAAGCACGGCTGGCGGCAGAGGCGGATGAAATTCCGGTCGGGGCACTGGTTGTCAATCCGCAGAACGGCGAGATTGTTTCAGCGGCTCACAACCTCAGCCAGCATTCGCTGGATGCGACGGCTCATGCCGAAATTCTGGCCATTCAGGAAGCTTGCCGCAAGCTGGGCAGCAACCGTTTGCGCGGGTTTGACATGTATGTAACGCTGGAGCCGTGTACAATGTGCGCGGCGGCAATCTCTTTTGCCCGGATTGAACATCTTTACATCGGGGCAGAAGATCCGAAAGGCGGAGCGGTATTTAACGGCGTGAAATTCTACGAGCAGCCAACCTGTCATCACCGGCCGCAAACGGAATCGGGTTTTCTGGCGGAAGAATGCTCGCAAATTTTGAAAAGTTTTTTTCAGGCTAAACGGGCAAAAGACCGATAAAAATTTATGACGTCAGATAATATTTTGCCCTTCCCTCTTATATAAAAAAAGAAACCCGACCATTTTAAATACCGGCCGGGTTTCTTATTAAAATAATTTAATGTTCCCAAGAAATGTGTTCCCAAATATCTTCAATAATAAAATATTTGTCGTTGACATTCGGCTGATTGCCGACCAACAGAACACGTTTTTCTTCCGTACTGCCTTCTTCGTCGTTTTGGAATGCCTTGTCCAGGCTTTCCTTGCACCAACATTCTTCCAGAACGTTTTCCGGAAGCCAAAAGTCTTTCATTCCCACGGCCGTGAGAGCTTTGTTAATCTCCGGCACGGCTTTGGCAATCTGACGCAAGGCAAAATATTCCGGCACCTGTGCTTCATAAGCCTTAAGATAGACCCTTGCCTGTTCGGCCGTAAACAACGATTTTGGCATATCAAGTTTAATATACAGGTTGGCATTTGCAAAGATTCCCGCCTCTTGGTCATAAACGGTAGACGCTGAGTGTGTGCCGTTCTTCAAAAGATAATGGCCGGGCTGCGGATAGCAGCTCTTGCTGTTTTGATACGACAGGAACTGATAGCGGGATATTCCAAAGTCCTTAAAAATACTGTCTAACACCGTTGTTTGTTCATCTTTGAACTCACTTCTGGTATAATCCAGTTTTTGGGATGTCTTGGTTACCTTAATACATCCGCGGACATATTTGTGATAGTTTGTCCACGAACCTCCGATGTAAGTGTCATCTCCGGGGGCCGGCCCGCCGAAAATAATTTCTCCGGGTTCGCCTTCTCCGGCTTTGTCGCCGGCTGTCCAATACTCACCGTCCTCCAACAACGGAAAACCGAGAATTTTAAGAGAAGCGTTAATCTCGCCGCGATGTTCTTTCATTGCGCGGCCGGCTTTCCAATCCGGCAAAACACATCCGCGGTTGCTGCAAAATCTTTGAGCGCGGGCTAAAGTCGTCTTTCCATTGATACGCTCATTTGCCGTCAGATAGTATTCTTCACTGGCAAATACGCCATCAGCCGTCAAGCCCGGCAACAAAACCGGAAAATGCGTTCCATTGGTAAAATGGAATTCTCCGGGATGAACCGTATTCAGGTAATCATACAATTCCAATGTGTCGATGGCATTGTCCCTGATGCAGGACAATAATGCCTCAGTTTGATTTTTGTTCATAAGAAAGCAAGTTTTTGTGATTAATATTCATATCGGATTAATGGATATAGGTATCAACGCTTTTCCGATCCACCTGGACAAACAGTCCGTTTTCATCTTTTTGGAAATAAGTTTCATCATTCCAAGCTGATTCAACAATCCCCTCCATAACATATTCATTATAAGAGGCAATAACAATCTGACCGGGCTTATCACAACGTGAATATGACATATCATCGCTTAAAGGACAAACCTTATGCAATTTTCCCTCAAGGTTTTGATATAAAGTATCCGAAGTGCCAATCAATTCATAATCCAAAACACGGATATTTATATCTCTCCCCAGATAAACCAGTTTAAGGTCTTTTCCGCGGTAAAAATTATAATTCGTTTCTGCAATCTCGGCACAAAGAAAATCAATTCCCGACCAGTTGAATTTTAAAACAGGGCTGACCGGTTCATAACATTCTTCGGTGCGGCAATAGAGGATTGTATCGGCAAACAATAAATAATCTTCATCAATTTGCTGATAAGAAGGTTTCTGATAATCCGGGTACCCGGAAATTACAACACAGCGGCGCATTTCACCGGATTTAGCCTCTTTCAGCGCTTCTTCATACCATACGTTATGAAGAATATCTTCAGGAAAAACAAAATCTTGCATTCCAATTCGCTTCAGAGATGCGTTAACGTCTTCCACTGCCAATTTGAAACGGACAATCTGATATAAATCAGGTATCTGTTCTCCCAGGCTGTGGTAATAAACTTCGGCTTCGTGAGCCGTTAGCAGCTGTTTTGTCATTTTTAACGGAATATACAAATGTTCATCAATAAAGATGCCCCATTCCTGATTATAAACCGTTTGAGCACTAATCTCGCCATTCTTTAACAAATAGCTTCCTTTACATTTTGAACTTTGCAGTAAACCTGCATCAACACTTTTTGCATCATAGCAGACTATCTGCCTAGATGCGGATAAACCTGTAGCTTTCATAATTATAAAAAATAAAGTTATGAAAAATAATAATACATTGTTTGTGTGTACAATATACCAATAATTTTAAAAATCAAGCAGAAAAAAACAGAAAAAACTTTTATTACAACAGGTTAATCTGCCTGAAATTATTGATTGTGCATTAGAGTGCCGGCAATGCTTCCGGGTGAAAGCAGGCGCAAAAGAAAGCAAATAAAAAAAAAGAGCATTCGTATAACGGATATACAAAAATAATAACAGGCAATAACAGCTTTTATTTGAACAATTAAATTTATTGACAATGCATTAGTATTGCTGCATTTTTGTATAGGGTTAATTATGGTTTAAGAATATTTCATGAGTATAAAAATTAGAAGTTTTGAAGAAAAAGATGTGGCTCAAGCAGTAGAACTGTGTAATGAAATCAGAGAACACCATCGTAAAATATTAAATGGTTATTTCGCGCCAATTAATCGTGATTTTGAAAAAGACGCTCTTTTATCAACCATAGGAAACGACAATGCTTTTGCTGTTGTTGCAGTCGATGGAGATAAGGTTGTTGGTTTGTTGATTGCTAATAAAAAAAATGCTCCCTATTTAGAAAATCCGATCATTTGTAATATTGGAACTTTAGGTGTTATCCAAGAATATAGGAAACAAGGTATTGGAAAAATGTTAATGAATGAGTTTCTAACATTTTGCAAAGAAAATGGAATTCAGGAAGTCAAACTTGGTGTCTTTAATGATAATAAAATCGCCTATAAATTCTATGAAGATTATGGTTTTAAACCTCAAGAACAAGAAATGAGTCTAAAATTTAAGTAATTGGTTGTAGCTTAACCTAAGGAGGCATTTAAGATTAGTCGAAAAGTTTTTGTGTGTTTCAATCAGAAACTTTTTAAAAATTCAAAGTTTTTGCGTATTTTAATTAAAAACTATTATGCTGGCGGGATTATAAATATCCAACCGGAATAATATTAACATCACCAGTCAGTGGCAAATGCGTCTGCGCCACACAGACAACAGCCCCGGTTCCTCTTTTTTGTTTAAGCGTTTCAATAACGTTAAAAGCCTTGATACCTCCTTTGTCCGGGTTGCTTTTTTCTTAATCTCTACCGGATACAGCGTGCCATTTTCATGGAGCAACACGTCAATTTCCCGCTTTTCTTTGTCGCGGTAATAGTAAATATCCGGCTGTTTGCCGTTATGCCAATAGCTTTTGATGATTTCAGAAACAACATAGGTCTCAAACATATTGCCGCTCATTGCCCACCGCGCTTAGCGCTTTAATATCGCGTTCAATATAGGTTTGCATATAAGATTCATAAAAGACTGCCCAATGTCTGCCGGATATGGTTTTAGAAATTTTGAAAACTACCGCTTGCGCGTGCGGATTTTATGTGCTTAACTTATTTTAATTTCGGTGTACTGATTATGATGCTTTTTGATAACTTGCCCCTAAAATTTGACGATGAACCAACCGATAAAAGAAAAAGCCTTGTAAAAACAAGGCCTTAAATGGTGAGCGCGTCGGGATTCGAACCCGAGACCCTTTGATTAAAAGTTATATTACAATTCATAAAAATCAATAAGTTAACTTTTTAAAATTTTGCATTTTTAGCATTTTTTTTCTTAAAAGTCTGAAAAGTTATTGAGCTGAAAGCCACTCAACAATCTTCTTTTTATCTTCATTAGACCTTTGCAAAGCTATGTCCTTTTTTATGGCACACTTCAAAAGGTCATCATTGACCTTCATGACAGAACAATCAGCGTTTACCGGCTGAAGATACACTTCCGGCGGTGCCAGTTTCACAACGGCCGGACGGCAGTCTTTCGCACAGCTGGCGAGAAACAATATCAGGAAGAGGACAGACAGCCCAAGACTGATACTGTGGATCCTTTTGGCTTTGTTCGTATAACAATTTGTATGCATTTTCTAACTCCTCTTTGTCTTTTTCGAGAGAAGCGCTGCGTTGTTGCAGTGCTTCAATCTTATTGTTAAGTTCACCGACAACGGAATGATTGACGGCTTTCTCAGTCTTCAGCTCCGATGTTTTGAGCTCAAGCTGATTGCTGGTGATTTCAAGATCGGCGCTAAGGGACGAAATTTTGCTCCACAAAAGCGAAACGACAACAACGGCGGCAACACCACATAAAATTTCAATTTGCGTTCTCATAGGGATTTATCCTTAAATCTGTCAATGAAACCTTTCGGGTCTTTAAAAAACTCTTTTAAGACTTTATTGACGCCGAAGACAACCGGCCGAGCATAGCCGGACGCAACACATACCAGAAGAATCGTCATATAGGCGCTTAATCCCTTGTCCATACAGAAAAGGAAAGCAAGCCCGCCGGCAAACAAAGAGCAAAGCAGCGTCTTAAGCAAATCTTTTAAGTTTTTGAAATCCATAATAAAACTAAAAGCCAGACTGACCAAAAGACAAATAACGGTGCAGATGTAAAAAATCTTTTTCATTGCTCCTCCCGGTAAGCTGCAATATATTTTTCAACAGAACCCTTGCCTTTGGCGGTATTATAATATTTTTTCCAATATTCTGCCTGTCCCTGCAGGTCTTCAGGAATAGGCTGGGGAGCCCGCAAATAATAAATCCGGCACATAGCCGCCGCATACATCAAATTACTTTTAAGATTTTCAGAAACAGACAAACCGGGAGAAAAAAGCCGCATCACTCTGGCTTTCAGCTCCGGCTTATATTTTAGAAAATTTTTGTAAATATCATCATGAGTTGCCGGCTCCATTTGAAAAATCCCGAGAGCCGGCCCGTTTATCTGCCGCAGATATTCTCCGCAGCTGCTTTCGACACAAGCCGTTCCAAAGACAAGGTCTTCGGCCGGTTTGGAATAAAGACCGACAGCCACAAGCGCCGGTTTTATAATTTCGTTTCTCAGTTGTTTTGCGTCCATTGTTTTCCTTTCTTTACAGTGTTAACCGTTTATAAATAATTTTCACATAACCAGCCACTCCAGGATTTTGAGATCCAGCAGAAGAAAAATTGCTACCTGTAGAAGCTCCGCCAGCTCCATAACCGTTATATAAGCTTGTCCCTCCAGATCCATTTCCACCAGATACTCCACTAGAATTTAACACGATGTTCTTAGTTCGTCCTATAATAGCAGGGGAGTTCCCCCCGGCACCAGCAATATAAGAAGGCCCTCCAGCATCAGCAGCTCCGCCATTCCCACCAAAGCAGGTTATAATATTGCTTATAGAAGAATTTCCACCTGCCGCTCCATAACACCAGCTGCCACCGGTATAAGAAGCATTTCCTCCATTCCCTACAACAATAGAATAATTACCGGAATTAATATATATTTCACCAATAAAACCAGAACCGCTACCGCCTCCTGCTAATGCAACTTTCTTTTTTGTGTGAGAATAAGAACGGGCACTTCCGCCCCCGCCGCCAATGCAGTAAACCAGGTAAACTCCGTCTCCGGAAATATTCAGGTTGTAGCTTCCAGGCGTCGCGCTTTCAAATAATACAGTCTCCTTTTTATAAGGATCTCTTATTCCTCCGCCCAGCGGGTGCAATCCTGTTCTAAATCCCATGACTGCACCCCCTTGTTTGGAGATTGCGACTAGGAATCAGCTCAGTCAGAAGCTCGGCAGAGCGTTCCCCCCCCCCCTAGATTTCTGCGGTTTTCAAGCATTTTGCCTCCTTTCTAGCGCCAACCGCGGCACCATTGATATAATTCAACACACCAAAAGACGATCCAGGCCTTAAAAGGATTCAGACCGTCTTGTTTCCACAGGTCAGTCAAAACAAGGGATGCATGTTTCCTTTTATACCGGATTTTATCCCTGCACATAAAATCATGGAAACAGCTTGCCCGGATGCCCTGACGCAAATCTTTATTGCTGAAAATGAAGGTAAACGGTGCTTTTACCGTTACCCCGTCAAAAACAAAACCTTCTGGCACTTCTATATCCATATATTGCAGTTTTTTTAACGTCACATATTCATTGCCCAAAATGGCAAAAGTCAGGTTTTCCACTATTGCCATTGGATCTCCTCCAGATCTGCTTCGGTTCCCGCAGCATTAATCTGAGTTTCAAGATCATAAAACTTAAAGGTCAGTTCCTGAATGGCCGAGCTGATAACGGCGGCAACCTGCTTAAATTCATCCAAAGTAAAAAGGTGAGGGGTACCGTTTTTTTCCAGATATTTAACACTCGTTTCAAACGTCTGGGCAAAGACCATCATTGACGTCAGATTTTGCTGTGCGGTATCGTCAATGGAAAAGCTCATGCCGTTATATTCAGCGGTACCGTATTCTTTTGCTGACTTAAAAGAACTTTTAATTTCTTCCAGCTTGCGCTGTTTCAGTTCCTCAAGAGAAAAAGGAATTTCCGCCCAATAGGCAACAATCCGGTCATCTTCAAGCCGGTATTTCATTTTAACGCGCGGCGCGGTTACCGTTTCATCAGAAAGCACAACCGGCAAATAGCCGTCAGCCAGAAGCATCGGTTCGTTGGCTTCCGAATTATAATTAAAGAAATTCCCGTCTTTAACAGCCGGAGCTTCTTCAATTGTATCTTCATCAATAAATTTTGCATATTTTGTCATTATTTTAACCTCTTATAAACAATTTTCACATAACCAGCCGATCCGGCGCTGCTCGGGCCTGGGCCTCCGGCGCCATAGCCGCCCCAAACGGAAGCTCCGCCATTAGCATATAAAGGGTTTCCACGAGTATATTGATATATTCCGGAATTGCCGTTTGTTTGCAATTGCGGAGTAGTGGCGAAATATGCAGAATTAACGCTTATAGCGCCGCCTCCGCCGCCAGGCCCTCCAGAAGAATTACTTGTATAATTAGAGGCGCCGCCACCAGCCGTAATGATACTGCCAATTTTTGAGGCTCCACCACCGTTATTTTCCCCGCCGCCGGCTCCAATGGTGATTGGCAGATTCCCTTTTTCCAATAATAATTCGCCAATAAATCCAGCCCCAGAACCTCCTCCAGAAGAACGACTTTTCATCGAATTTCTATCATAATCAATTTCATGCCTGCCGCCGCCCCCGCCGCCAATGCAGTAGACCAGATAAACTCCGTCTCCGGAAATATTCAGGTTATAGCTTCCGGGCGAGGCACTCTCAAATAATACTGTTTCCTTTTTATAAGGATCTCTTATTCCGCCGCCCAGCGGTCTGATTGCTCGTCTTATCGTCATATCGTAAATTTCCCTTCATAAGAGCCGCGCCAGGTAACGCCGCCGTCAGAAGAAATAAACGCAACCCAATGTTCGCCTGCTTCCGAGAAGTCCGGAGCTTCCCCGCCCAGCCATTTTGAAGCGTCCGGAACAATAGCCGCCAGGCTGAACGGCATGACCGCCGGCATATAGATAATAAGGTCGACCGTAATATCTTTGCCCGTCTGCTTAACATTGCTGACATTGATTGTAAAAGCGTCGCCGGACGCAACATTCCTAAAATACCGGCATTTTCTTTCCTGCAGCACAATGGCCGCGCTGTCCATAACAACACGCTCCTGATAAATGGACTGAGACTGCACATCGGCGGCGTTAAAAATATCCTGAGTTTTTTCAGCCCAATATTTGGCACTGCCGGCCGGTTGCTCTTCAATCGTACCAACGGCCCATTTTCTGGCCGTTTCCGCAGAACCGGCAGAAGCAGATGCTGAAGAAGCGGCCTCTGCAGCCGAGGCATCAACAGCCGACTGCTTTAAGGCCGCATTTTCATTAAAAGCCGCAGTTTTGTTGGCGGCATTGACATCAAACGCCGCCGCTGTTGCCGCTGCAGCCGCAGCCGAATTTGCCGCCGCTGTTGCGGAACTGGCCGCAGCCTTAGCCTGCGCTGTTGCTTCCGAAACGATTGTGTCAAATTTTCCGGATGAGTTGACAAGCTTTTTGCCGTCTTCGCTCCAAATAAAAGTATGTCCCGGGTCGGGAGACGGCAGTTCGACGCTGACACCGGTAACATATTCAGGCAGAACAAAAGATCTTTTAAGTGTCGCTTTGTTTTGCTGTGACAATGCAATCGCGTGGTTAAATTCGCGGTTTAAGACTTCCGGCCGCAAATCTCCGCCGTCCGGCCAGCTTGCCAGGGCTTCAAAAGCGCAAACCCGGCTGATTGTAATCAGCACGCCGTTGGCCGGAGCCTGGGCAAAAACGACGGTTCCGCCCTGGCTGACATCAGATTCCGTAAACTCATATCCTTCAACCAGCAGTGTTTCCCCCAGATAAATCTGAAGTTCGTCTTTGCCTTCAAAAACCATAAATGGGACGTCGTAAGATTTTAAAACGCCATTGCCGACGTATTGGATTGTCGGTGATATATCAGTAATTTTCTGTATCTTCGCGGTCATTTGCCTTCCTTTCTAAGAAGCCGGCCAGACTTCGCCGGGACGCCACCAGTAGCCTGTGCCGTAATCTTTGTTAAATTTTCTTTCAATGCGTCTAAATCTTGCCCGGGCTTTCGGGTCAATCGCCAGGCTGGCCTGGTCAAAGATCAGCCTTTCAAGCGCGAGCTTTGTGTACCAGAGATTGTTTCCCGGCATATAGCGCCGGATGAAATTCAAAACTTCTGCCGGATAAGCAACGTCATCGCCGGCAATGGCGCGTTTGGCTGCCCCGCCGGTAATTTTCCAGACGTCTTCCACCAGGCTGCCGCCCGGACCGACAAGATTGGCAATCATGCTGTTGCCGGTTCTGCTCTCGTCCGAAAACAGAAAATCACCGAGAATACCGCAGGCGCCGCCGGTCGCCGCCGCCGAAATCCAGGTTTTCCAATTGTCTGCCGGCAGGGGCTTTTTGCCGTTGACAATATTTTTGGCCTGCAAGGTCAAATATCCCATAAACGTCATCGGCAAAAACAAAGCCGCCGCATATCCGGCGCGCGACGTGGCAGAATCAAGCGACCACATCCGGCTCATGTGATGCGTCAGCATCGTAATCGGAAAAGTCTTATACATGGCAAAGAAACGCCGGGCTTCACCCCAGAAAGTGCCGGCCTGGCTGCCGCCGATCATCACGCTGCGCGTCCTGGCGTTTGAATCAATGACGGCAAAATCGCGTTCGGTCATAATCATGTTTTGCACTTTGTTGGCCACGTCCAGGTTTTCTTTGGCCAAAGTCCGCAAATTCAGGTACCGCGCGCCGTCAAAATCATCAAAAGCCGAGGCCCTGACAACATTCCAGTCCGCCTCGGTTATGCCGTAACGCTCAAAAGCACGCTTAAATCCCTTGTTCAGCTTAGAAAATTCTGTTTTTGAATTGTCGGCAATCGCTTTGGCAAAATCCAAACCGAAAGCCTTTTTGCTGGCCATTGTCATGCGTTCAAGCAAAGAAGCCTGCATAATGAAGTTTGAGAGCCGGCCAAGCTTTCCCTGCTCAAAAAATCCCTCGGCATAACGGGCGGCAGAAGAAAGCGTCCGGGTAACCTCTTCGGCGCCCAGCCCGATATGAATTGAAAAATCCCGATATTTGTTTGACGTCATCAACCGGATATAATTTTTGGCCAGATCAGTGGCCGGCAAACCGTTGAACTTTGCCGTCAGAGCGTTTGAGGTAAAGTCGGAAAATTGTGTCAGAAAAGCAGAGCCGAGCTGAGCCGAAGTCAGTCCGGCGCGGATTTCAGAACAGACTTTTGCCACCCGGGCGTCAACCGGCACCGCCGTTTCTCCGGAAACATCCTGCCACAGAATTTCAAAGGCGTGCAGCTCTGATTTTGCCTTGTTTTTCAGCTTTTCATCACGGCCGAGCCCGGCTTCTTTCCGTAGCTCGTCGACCAGATAACGCTTCATTTTTTCCGGGTTCGGCCCATAAATCTCCAAAAAAGCAATATCGTTGGCCATATTGTCAACATAATCAACCATCGTTTTATAAACGTCGCCGTTGCCAAAACGCTGATTATAGGCCAGCCAGCTGTCGGCATCCTTAAAATGCAAAATCCGGCTTTCCGTGGCATATTTGTTGGCCAGAGCCGCTTTGCCGCCTTTTCCGGGCTCAAGTTTGTTCAGGCCGTTTGTCCGCAGCGTTTCGTAAGATTCCCGCAAAACCCGGTCAAGCGTTTCTGCGCTCATGGCGCATCCGGTTGTGTGGTCAATCATCTTTTCTTTGTCAAGCAAAGGCGTGATAAATTCCACCCATTCGTCTTCGCTGACTTTGTTCAAAAGCCGGCTGTCATGGCTTTGCGGCAGATGATAATTGTCCAGGGCCGGAAAATCGCCGCCGGCAGCGTTAAAACGCAGCCTGAGCATCTCCATCGTGTCAGCAAACTGTTTGCCTATCCGGCCGGCCAGTTCGTTGTCATCAGCGCCGAAAAGGGCTCTGACAACATCTTCCGCCAGTTTTTTATCCTGTTTCATTCCCAGTTTTTGCAAATTAAGCCTGGTCACGGCATCCGGCATATTGCCAAAAGCCTGGGCGCGGACGCCTTCACGGAGCTTATCGACGTTCAAACCGGCAGAATTTCCGCTCAAATCGTGGGTTAATGTCGCCATCAGGCCTTTAACCTTGCCGCCTTTATGCTGGGCAATCTGGGCTTCCAGTCGTGTTTTGGCCTGGATTTCTTTAACCAGCTGCAGCTTTTTAACATCGGAAAGATGCTTCAGCTGGTTGGCAAAATCGGTCAGCATTTTTTCAATGCTGCCGCCGGGGACAAATTCGAGCTGTTTTTCGAACTGCTCAATTTTTTTGACATTGGCTTCGGCAAATTCTTTGTCAATAATGCCGCTTTCTGCTTTGCCCAAAATACATTTCGTTACACTCATTTCCCGCCAAACTCCACAATGCAGTCGGTAATCTCATCAATCCAACCGTCTTCTTTTTTGATTTCATCCAGAATCTCGCGCGCAGAGCGGACTTCCAGCCTGCCGTCCACTTCAGCCAAAGGAATAAGGTTGTCGCCGTCGGCGAGCAGCCTTTCAATGTCTTCAGTCTTCGGATAGCGGATTTCGTCGCCGGCCTTGACTTTTTCCGGAGTCGGCGTTATATTTAAATCAGTTGCGCCGTCCCGTTCAGGGGAGGTTGGAGTTTGGCTTCGGTCTTTAAAACCGAGCCGGTGGGCAGAGGAAGCATCCAAACTCCCATTGTGCTGATCGTAAGGCCTTTGGGTAGTACCATCGGTAAGAGAGGTGTCGCGGTTGGTCGGTTCCGCACTGGCTGATTTTCGGGTAGCCTCTTTGGCCAAATCCGGCGCAGCATTTTTTTTCGGAGAATAAATCCCTTTCCAAACAGAATCCTGATCAGGCTTGACGGTGTGAATCGTTACCATCGTGCGGACATCCCGGCCGGTTTCTTTGTGCGCGGCATAAATCACCTGAACGCCGTCCGCCCGTTTGACCGACCAATGCAGCGTATTGCCGTAACGGTCGTCCATCATCGGCTCAAATTCCCGGACAATCCGGGGAAAATCCACCACATCGGACTTCATAATCGGAATACTGTCATATTCCGGGTTTCCATGCTTCCAGACGAACTTGACCATTCCGGTACCGGATTTTGAATCGCCGCCGGTAATCTTTTTCCATTCCCCGCGCTCAAAAACCACCTGTTCCATATCTTCCGGGCTGATTTTGGCCAAAATCTCGTGCGTCGGCCCCAGCGGATTTTCGGCAATTTTATCCCAGCCGCGCGCTAGAGCCGCACTTTCCTGCGCCTGCAAAAGGCGGCTGTATTCCCGCTCCAGCTCAATTTCATGAAAAATCCCGTCAATTTCGCCGCGCGGATAAGGCGTCGTCTGGTCAAGAAAATCCTGCAGCTGCAGGCGGTCTTCGGCAAAGCGCAGAGAATCCTCTTCTATCGGCGAAAATTTATACCCTTTGTTTTTCAGGCTTTTGACCTTGCCGACAATCTTTGACAACAAGGCTTTAGTCCCGACGGCGGCCGAAGACAGGGCGGCACCGCCAATTCCGGCGCCGGCAATCGCCGCGGCAACATCTCCGCCGGTGTATTCATTGCCCAATTTCTGATTGTATTTATAAACATCAATTTGGTTGGCCGCTTCAACCGCCATATTGATTCCGCCCTCGATCACGGCCGTCCGGCCGATGGCCGAAAGCAGCGTTCCGCCTGCGCCGCCGGTAAGCGGGGCAGTCAAAAGAGTGGCTGTCGCATTGAGCGGATCCGTCATTGCCGCCGCCGTTGTGCCGATAAACTCCAGCAGGCCGTTGCCTTCCCGGCCCAGAGCCTTATATTTCCGCCATTCTTCGGCTTTTTTCAAAATATTGTTTTGAATGTCGCCAAAGCTTTTATAAGGAAGGTTGGGGTTTTCTTTTCTGATTTCGTCGAGTTCGGCATAAAATTCTTTCAACCGTTCGGCATCGCGTTTTTCCTTGCTTTCTTCACTATACGGCGCGTTGTCCCGGCTCGCGCCCGGCAGACGTACGAGGTCGTACGCAGTGCCTTTAATGACGTCTTCAACAAGAAACTCGCCCCATCCGGTTCGGAAGGGGTTGGCAAGGCTTTTTCCGGTTGCGGCTTCAATCTCCTCAATATATTCTTCATACTCGTCATGCAGATTATTCTGTTCCGAAAAAGCATTGCCGCTAAAACGCTGCTCAGACCATGCGTCTTTAAGGCTTTCAAATGCTGTTTTAGTATTATTATATCCACTGTCAGCGATAGGCTGAACAGCAAGATTTTGAAGATCACGGCTATCCACATACATCTACTTGCCTCCCCGGATAACGGCAGCAGCAAGCAAAGGCACCCCGGCCGGGGTAAAGACCAGACTTTTTGAAACAGCATCAGCCACAGTGTTTTTATCGTGTGGTTTTACACGGCTGGCATCATATTCAAGAACCAGCGGTGTTCCGTCCGCCCGGTAAATCAGGCCGTTTTGATAATGCTCCACCAGATATTTGCCATTTCCCCAGTAGCGCAGCGCACATTGGCCGACAATATCCGAGGCGCTGATATGGTTTCCGGTCAAAGTCCTGGCATCGGCGGGAATATCGTCATCCTTAAGCCCCAGAAACCAGTTTTCAAAGTCATCTCCGGAAACCCCCTGCGGCGCCGGAACTTTAAACGTTTTATCAATAAAACCGGTGTCGTCCATTTCGATTTTAACAATCTCGCCGACCACATCTTTAATTGCCGCGTTGATTTTGTCGCTTTCCGCCTGGCGTTTGGTGTTGCCGTCTTTCCGGTTTTTGGCTGCCAGATTGGCTTTTACCGTGTTTTTGATGCTTTCCCGCCCTTCCGGAGAAAGGTAGGAAAACATCTCATTGTTTACTTTTTGATAATAAATGCTGTTAAAATCGTCCTCGGAAGAAGGCGTATATTCCGGCTCGTGCTTCATAATATCAACGCCTTCGATAATATCGACGGCCGCAGCCGGATTGTCCCGGTACAAAGCGGCGGCCTGGGCAAACTGCGGTGCTTTGGGAGCAATCGAACGAACAATGTCTCCGGTATTTTCCGGAAAACTCTGGCTGATTGTTGCCAGCAAAGCCGCATTGCTGCGTGCATCCCCGGCATTGATTGCCGAGGTCAGAACGGCTGCCTCGCTTTTGGTCAGAACCGGAGCGGCAGGCAAATGATAATACTGCTGAACCAGCTTGGCATTTTGCAGCCTTTTTTGCGCGGCCTCCGGCGTCAGTTTGCTAAAGTCAAGCGCCTGGTCGTCAACAATATTGCGGCTGATGGCAAAATTCATCGGGTCGTTACGGATCTCGGTCAGAGCGGCCGACATTGTTTTTTCAAAACTGCTCAGCCTGGCTAGGTCATACGGAGTCTGCGGATTTTTCTTCAAATCGTCAATTTCGGCTTTCATGGCCGCCGGATCAAGTTTAACAAATTCTTTCGTTTCGGCGCCTAACGATATGACTTGCCGGAGTTTTTTGGCCGCTTCATAATTTCCGCTGTCTTCCAGTCCGGAGAGCACGGCCGTTGTATCAATACCCGGTTCAAGCCCGCGGGAAACAGCATCGGCAATAAAATCGGCCTGCTCAAGAAACTGCCTGCCGGTCAGGGCCTTGTTGGCCTGAAAAGTGCGGTAATCCGACATCATGGCGTTGGCAAACTTCTGCCGGCGCTCAACCGGCATATCTTCGCGCTCCAAAAAACTGCCGATATATTCCCGGACTTTCTCGTCGCCCTGTGGCTTAATGCTGTCAAATTCGCCCAAAACCTTTTGTTTTTCAACCTCGTCGGAAAAACGCAGTCCCATATCGGCATATTTTTCGGCCGAGATTTCGCCGGAATTCATTAAACTTTCGCGAATTTCCATAAAGCGGTTGATATTGTATTGGGCTTCGTCCATATTGCCGGAACGCGCCGCGGTTGTTGCCCCGTCATAATACCTCTTGGAGGCATCCAGAAAAACGGCGGTCTGTTTTTCCCGGTTCAGCCGTTGTTCGTTCTGAAAAACATTTTGCGAATAACGGGCGGCCGTCCGGTCAAACAGCAAACCGTAATCCGCCTTTTTGTCTTCAGCCACATCTGCCAGAAACTTTTCGCGCTCTTCCTGACAGGCTGCGTCAAACTTTTCCCGGCTGAAACGAAATTTTTCGGCTTTTTCCGACAAAGACGAATTCAGGGCAATGGAGCTTTCTTCATATTGCCGGTTGTCGGCAATTCGCTGTTCCCGCCTTTCCTGTTCCAAATACGCCCCGGCAAGCTCCAGGGCGGCCGACGTTACGTTGCCGGCAATCTGCCGACGCGGAATAAACGGAGCGTTTGTCGCCAGGCGCACGCCTTCAGCTCTCGGCATTCTGGTAAAATATTCCGGAACTCTTCCCGCCATCAAAAGCCTCCCATTGCCATTTTTCCGGCTTTAACGCCGAAGTCGATCAGACTGTTGATGTTTGAACTGTGCATATTCCAACGGTTGGCTTTGCGGGCGGCGGCATAACTCCGCTGCCGGTAAGCGGCATTGGCGTCATAAGTCTTCTGGTAATATTTTCCCAAATCGCTGAGATAGTTTTCGTCTTTGGCCGATTGCACATAAGAGCTGTTAACCAAAGCGGCGCCGGTCGGGCTGGCTGATTGCCCGGTTGCCCCCAAAAGGTTGACCTGGCTGCCGACAGTCCGGGCCAGATTTTCCTGGATTTCTTTTTGTTTTTGCGCCAGCTCTAGCTCTTTCTCAGCTTTTTCGGCCTTGGCATTTTCGGCTTCCTGCTCTTCCTTCAGCCGCAGCTGTTCATTTTGCTGCCGCATAGTCTGATAATTGCCATAGGCATTCCAGGCGCCGAGCCCGCCGAGCAAACCGCCGGACAAAGCGCCGCTGACGCCGCCGTATTTATAACCGACATATCCGGCGCCGATCGGGCCGCCCAGAGTTACCAGAGCCACATCCGTTATGCCATCTTTAACTGAACTCATTGAATCACCTCCACCGTAATAGAAAGCAAAGTCATCGGCTGCAGACTGGTGCCCGTCAGCTTAACTCTTCCCAAATCATCCCTGTTTCCGCCGCCGTATCCCAGCTGGCGGACGGTAACCGTGCCGTTGATAACGGCTTGTTCCGGGCTGAAAATGTTGTTTCGTCCGAAAAATCGGTTACAGATTTTTTGTTTTCCGATTGTAATGCCGGCCGAATTCTGTACCCTGAGCGTCACTTTCGGCAGCCGGTGCCGGTTGCCGATAAGCGTTCCGTCGGTCAGTTCGGCCACAACCGGCAGCGTTGTGATATCCCATTCAAAAGGAAAGCCGACTTCAATTTCATTGACCGGAAAATCAAGCTCAAGCGTATTGTTTTCAACCACAGCTTCGCCATAAGCCAAACCGTTGGCATAAACCCCGACGGTCAGACCGTTGTAAATTTCCAGGCTTTCGTCAGTCCAGACGCTTTTTGCCGTGTCGCTGCTCAGCGTAACCGAAAGATCAAGCCGGGCTTCGTCATCCCAGATTTCCACAAACCAGCGGCGCTCTCCCAAAATTTCGCGTTCAACCACAAAAAAAGCCGTGTCATTGATAACGCAAACATCGCGAAACCAGCCGTTCGGGGTGGTGCAGATTGTCCAGCCGTTCAGTTCCTGGCTTTTTTTGGTGTTTAAAATGGCCAAAGTGCCGTCTTCATTGACGACATAAAGATAGGTTGCATTGTTGCGCCGGGTAGAACGCCGGACATCAATGGCAATCGGCGTCCGCATCACCGAATAAGCCAACAGCGCCAAATCGTCGGTTCGATACTTTTCGGCTTCGTAATTATAAGAAATCGAGGCCACAGAAAGGTTTACACCGTCGTTTGAACGCGTCACATAAATAATATCGCCGTCAATAGCCACCGGACGGATCGGCGCGCAGGGGACGTCGGTATGCTGCACGGTATAAGCCGAAGCCGGTGTAATCGGGCTTTCCGGAACAACAAAAACGCCTTTATCGGTGAAGGCAAAGAGTTTTTCCATACCCAAAACGCGGTAAACGTGGGAGTTTCCTTCGCCGTCGGCCGTCAAAAGGCAGGCTTCGTCATCAAGCATTTCATCGGTTTGCCGAAAGCTGAAAGCCTGCGTTGTCTGCGATATGGCCACCAGGTTGTTTCTGGCCTGGCAGCCGCCAAAAACGCAGCGCCCCTGATAATAGCAGGAAGAAAAAGGCCAGCCGCGCGTGTCGCTCCACAGGTCTTCCAGCGGAGGCTGTCCGTCCTGAATGCATTTTGTATAAACCCGGCATTGGTCGGAAGCGTCTTCGATTGAAATGATGATGTCTTCCCAGCTTTTTTTGCCGTCCGTGCCGACAAATTCAACATCATATTCGCCATTGTTCGGTGTTACTGTAACGCCGCCGTTAACACTGTCCAGGATTTCGAGGTCGTTCAAAACCTCTTTAATCCGGTTTGCGTTTGTATTGGCATCACCAGACCAGACAATAGAAGCGGTCTGATACCCTTCAAGCTTCAGACGAAAACTGTTGTTTGCCGCGGCTGAGCTGAACTTTAGCCGTTGTTTCTCGTTTCGGCCGCCGGTCGTATCGGGGAAAGTAACCTGCGGCGGCGCCGTAAAATTGGCATCGGCAAAAGTCCATTCCGTGTCGCTTTTGTAAACCAGCGTCTTGGTTTTGTATTTTTCCGACGTGATAATGATGGTATCTAGCGACTGATTCAAATCCAGATCCCGAACGTCGGTGCCGAGATAATCCGTTGTAATGGTGCTTTTGACCACGGCATCGCGGATAATTTGCAGCTTTTTGTCGGTGCAGACGCACAAATAGCCCGTTTGGGCATTGAGCTCAAAACGGGCAAGCTTTTCACCGTTTGCCATTTCCGGAATTTCCATATAGGTTTTAAGCCCGCCCCGCAGCGTCACGCCGCCCAGAGGCTGGCAGATAAAATTCAAAAGCTGGCTGGCTCCGGAAAAATATGTTTTCAGATCCTGCCTGGCTTCCATCGGGTCGTCCAAAATTCCGGAACTTAAAGTAAACTGTTGTGCCGGCGCTTTATTTTCCATGCTATTTCCTGCAGTCTAAAAGAATATCGTTGGTAAAGACCTGGGTTGTGGCCTGCTGGGCGTCCCGGGAACGGGCAATAACGCTGTCGCTGTCATAACAACGCTGAAAATAAGTTCCCATGGCTTTGTCGCCGGTCAGGGCAATGGCGTTTTTGGCCTGCAGCTTGTCGACAAAGACTTCGATAAAATAATCCGGCAGCTGTTCCGGCGGAACCTTTGCCGTATAAGTCAGCGTCGGTGCTTCCGCGTCGGTCACCAGCGTATTGCCGACAATGCCGAAATCAGCGTCGTCTCCGCGGTCAACCAGAGCAATGGCCCGCAAAAAATTGTTCGGGAGCTGGTAGACGTACTTAAACCCGCTTTTGGTTTCTGCGTTCAGGCGCGCTATGTCTTCCGACACCGTGCAAAAACGCCAGGGATAACTTGACAGCGTTGCATTAAGCAGGGCGTCAAACGTTGCCGATATAACGGTTGCTTCCGTTGTTCCTTCGTCAAAGGAGGAAATCGGTTCACATCCCAGACCGATTAAGGCCAGATTTGCAATTTGTATGTTGTCCATTCTACCGGCTCCCGATTTTTATTCCTGGCCGTCGTCAATTATTCCGGCCGCCCGCAGGGTTGCCAGAACATCGTTGAGGGTTTCGGAAAGGTTTTTGAAGTTGGTGCTGACGGCTTCATCTTTAACAACCAGCATCTGCGTGTCCGGAATAGCCTCAAACACGAGGTTTTCCTCGTCTTTGCCGTTTTTGGACTTGGCAATTTCGGCCAGGCGTTGTGCTACAGCCGTAATCAAAGCGTCATTAATCAGGCTTGCCGGATCAGCTGCGGCGGCTGCCATGTTTTCAATGGTGCCGCCCTTCAGAAGCCGGGTCTGATATGTTTTGTCGCCGTCTTTAACAAAGATGACATCGCCGGGGCGAGCCTGGCAGTCATAGAAAAAGCCAAGCTTGCAAACATCGGAAAACGTTTTTCCTTTTTCAAGTTCATAATAAAACATTGAGAAAGAACCGGCAAAAACCACCAGATTAAGGTTTTGCATATTCCGCATTAAGCACCTCCGTCTTCTTCAGCAGCTGTACCGGAACTATCCAGGCATTTGATGGCAATAACACCGTCCGAATCAATCAGACAAGCGCCCATGCTCATCATGTTGTTGATAAACCAGGAGGCTTTTTCACCCACCCAGGTTATATCAGAGGTAATATCCTGTCCGGAGGCATGGCCCAGAGCCGTTTTGTGATAAATAAAGTTGGTGCGGACGGTTCCTGTAATCGGCAAACCGGTGTGCATAATCCAGGTAATGCCAAGCCATTTGCGGCTTTCGCTGCCTTTCAGGAAAGGCAGATCATCACCGATATAATTTGATTTTGAAAATTCTTCAATTTTCAAAAGATCGTTCCATTGTGCCGGAGAAACAACGCCGAAACGCTGGCCGTCATCAGGAACGTCTTTGCTGTTCATCAGGGCAAAGGCCTGCAAAACCAGGTCTTTGGTCAGGGCCGAGGTGCCGGCGCCGATGGTGTTGGTGGTTTTGGCCAGCTCGGTGATGATTTGAGCGTCGGTTTCGCGGCCGAGAGCATAAGCTCCGGCATCGACAATCACCTGCTTTTCATCGTGGTTGATCTTCAGTTCGTCCAGCTTGTCGACATAATCGCCGGCATAGCGGTCAACCAGCGTACATTTAACCGGCGTATGGTCAATATTCATAACCGGGACATTGCCGTGCCGTGCTTTTGCGCCGGCCGTGCCTTTGCCAACTTTCTGGAAGGTCGTAGATTCGCCTTTGACATTGCTTTTGCTGCGGATGGTAGAACGCAGTTTGGAGCCTTTCATCTGATAGGCAACAAACACTTCGCTTTCATACTGCGCCACAAAAGAGGCGGATATATCATGAGTTTCGGGCATTTTAAAAACCTCTTAAAAAAATGTTAAACACTTTTTTTTGAGGTTTAAGAAAGGAGAAAAACCCCATGCGCAACCTCAAAAAAACTATCAAAAATGAGGCCGATACGCACAGGGTCTGGCTAATGATATGCCTGTGGCGGGGCGGAGGGATTGGTGATTTTTGATCAGGAGCCTTGAAATCTAATTATATGGAAAAAACTACAAGGGAAATACTTTTCCGCCGCCCCATACCGACAGCATAAAAGAATAATGACAACTTTGTCAATACAAAATTGTCATTATTATCATTTTTTTATATAAAAACTATTTTTGTTCAACGCCCCAATATTCGCGTTCATCGGGCGTCATGTCTGCCGGGTCGATAAATACCGGCTTTCCCAGTTTGTTCAAAAAGGCCACCTTGCCGCGGTGTCTGGCAAATTTCCACAAAAAGAACTGATAAACTTCAGGCAAAAAGGTAAGCTCGCGCTCAAAACCGCCGATAAACTTGTCTTCTTCCACCAGGCCGAAACAAAACATTTTGGTAAATCTAATTTTTTGCATTTTCATTTTCCCTAAAATAAAAAGTTGGAACTAAAATATATTTTGCGGTAAGCCCCGCAAAACGCTTGGCGGCCCGGCCGCGCTCGCAGTGTGGAAGCTCCAGGAGCGTAGCAGCCCAGTTGTTCGCCCAACGGGAATTTGCAAAATGCCGGGCGACTTCTTTGCCCGAAGTCGCAATTGCGACGTTGTCGTCCACAATATCCATTCCGGCCGGTTTTAACATTTCAACCGCTTTTTTATCAATCACGCGGCAAACCGGATAACCGCTGACCAGCATTGTTTTCAGATATTCCAGACAGGCAAGAGCCGAAGCGTCCTTCTTGCCGTCAACGGCATAAATCGGCTTTGGCAGATATTTCGAGGCCAGATAAGCCTGTTTTGCCGCATCCCGTCCAAAAAGCTGACAGATGATTTTGATGGCCCGCAGCTCAAATTCGGCCACCTGGATGTTTGTTTCATCATATTCCATCGGAATATCGTCAATTTCCTCATTCTTTTTGAGTGTATATTCGCCAGTCTGGCGCAGGGTGGGAAGAACGTCGGAATAAACCCAGTCGGCAAAAGCCTGAGCCGTCGGTTTGTTGCTGCGAAAAATTAAGCGGTAAAGATTCGGTTCGTTGATAAAATATGTATCCGGCTGTTCGCGACCAAGCTTATCAATGGCGTAACTTTTAGTTACCCCATCCGCAACCAATTGTGTTGCGACCTTGCGGGGATTGGTTAATTCAAGAACCCGGCAGCAGTCTGCCAGACAAAACCAGGGGAAATTATCAATCGTCTGAACCCGGATAGGATTCTCTTTAAAATCAAAAATAGATACTTCATTCATTTTTCTTAGCCTTTTTTTTACAAGGTTGCCTTAGAACGTCTAAGGCGCCGGAGGTAAAAAACCTGCTAAGAATCAGGGTGGGTTTATTCAATATATTCACCCCCTCCGGCAAATAGGACATAAAAAAAACCACTTAACGGAGGGTACCGTTCTCAGCAAGAGTTTTTTAACCTCTTGACAAAGAAATTACTACGCCTTTAAGATAATGTCAATAATTAATTATATCCTATGCTGCAATAATAGACGAAAGGGAAAGACATGTCGCCAAATAATTTTATTTATATCTTGTTTATTATATTTATTGCCGCTTGGTTCAGGCAAACAAATAAACGGTTGCTAAAGCTTATTGCTGCCGGCTCTGTATGCGTTTCAATATTAATTATTTTTGCACTTGATGATTGCCAGGGCTCTTGTCGGTATCACCTCGCGTATAACATTTTCAGGGTATATATTGTCCAAATGGCGGTTTTCCTTTTCTGGGCATATCTTTTTTATTTCGTCAGATTTATGGTCAGGCTGGCAAGAAAAAAGGAAACATTGCCGAAAATAAGCATATCCGACCTCAAAGAAAGGTTATATACTTATTGGGAAAAGCTCAAATATGGTGTTGCAAAAGCCAAATCTTTGGCAATCAAAGCAGGAACAACAAACATATTATTGGCAATTATATCAGTCTTGCTTTTAGCGATTGTCGCAAAACTTTATCGTTGGTAAAAAACAAAGGGCGGAATTTCCGCCCTTTGCCTTCCTTATCTTTTAATAGACAGGAAAATTCGGATTTTCCGAATAACCAGAATAATTTTTATTCTCATTATTACTCCTTTCGTCATGCGAAAGGGGAAAACCTTTCCCTATTGACATTTTATGCCAAATAGGTTATCTTAACCTCACAGGAAGAAGTTAAGGTAAGGTTAACCCCTTTCTAAAGTTAAGAAACGTCCGGTGCTGCAATCACCGGGCTTTTTCTTTATATAACGTCGGGATTTAAGAATCAATTAAAAACAAAGGGCGGAATTCCGCCCTTTGTTTATTTGAAAAGCTTTGCATGGCTTCCGGTTGTAACAACGACAACGACCGTATTGCCAATTTCTTTATAAATCAGCACCCAATCCGGCTCAATATGCAAATCACGATACCCTTTCCAGTTATTACTTAACGGATGATCCCGATACTGGCTCGGGATTGGCTCTCCGGATTCCAGTATTTTTAACACGGTATGCAATTTTTCCATATCTTTGCCTTGTTTCTGGCACAATTTATAGTCCCGACGGAAGCGCGTTGAAAACTCTACTGTCCTCATTAGTCATCCCTTTTCATAGCAGCAATAAAATCATCAACGCTGTCATAGTGCTCTAAACGTCCGGCTTTAATATCCTCTTCAGCTTGCAACAGCTCGCGCCTCAACTCTTCACTCGGTTCGTCACCAAGGCTCGGCCGAAACGGCAGCGCTTGATCATTAACAACCTGATGAATAAAAATACGGATGCCGTCAGATAAACTCATACCCATGCGGCGAAAAATTTCTTCCGCAGCTTTACGGCTTTTCTCATCTATTCTGGCCTGAACGACTGTACGCATGTTTCCCTCCTTTAAAATGTATTCATTTGTCATTCATTATATTTCAGATAGATGACAATGTCAACAATACTTTTTATCATAAACAAGAACACCCCCACAGGGGTGTTCTTTTAAGATTATCTGATTGCCTTCTAAAAGCCGTCCGGCTGCAAAATGCTGCGTTTCAGCCACATAACGCCGGTTTGCAAATTTGTTTTGGCAATTGACAGACAACGCTTGTCAATCTCGTCCCGGCTGGACAAGAGGTTAATACAGGTCTCAATTTCCGCCCCCAAACGCTCGCAAGCCTTAACCAGGCCCTCAATATCCTCGTCTGTCATACTATTCTCCGTAAAGTTTCTTAAAGCCGTCGGTTATGATTTTAACATAGCCGGGTTCATGGTCACGCCAATAGCGCGGATCTTTCATCATTGCCTGCAGCTGCTCTTTGGAATATTCGGCCGGAGCGGAGCTGCTTCCGGCAATCATGGCCATTCCGGACGGCGATTTTTTGATCAGCGTATCCAAAACGCGAATGCCGGCAGCCGTCTGCGTCAAAATTCCGACTTCATTCATTACCTCATTATCGTTTGACAATCCGCTGTTTTTAAAGAAATTTTTTATTCTTTCTTTAACTTCCTGTTTTTTGTTGCCATAAAGCTTGTCCAGCTTCGCTTCTTCATTAGCCAGCTCTTCTTTATAGTTTTTAAGCGGAGCGGCCAGCTCGTCAAAATAAGGACGTGCCAGCTCGTCAAAGTCTGCCTGGCTGATTTTGTGTTCTTTGGCCCAGGCGACGGCTACTTTCCAAAGCGGGCTGTTAGCGTCAGGTTCAAGGATTTCTTTGTATTCCTCAGGGATATTGCAGACATAGCCGTCTTTTGGGCTTGGATCGCTACTGACCTGCTTCCGAAGATCCTGCTGTGATTTAAGCAGCGCCCCGACGTTGACTTCGTTTTTTTCCTTATCCCAAAAGTTTTCTTCGACTTCGAGCTTTTGTCCGTCGTATTCAACAAATCTTCCCTGATTTTCATTCATATTCTCCTGAGTATTATCAAGATCTGGCATTTTATTCCTCCGTTTTAGTAAAGTTTTTCATTCTTTTAATCGTGCAAAGCAGGCCGTATAAGGTACGCAGTCGCTCGTCCGATATTTCAAAATCACCGATCATTGAATCCGCCAGGCTTTCCAAATCCTTGCGCACCAATGCGACTTCGGCGCTGTTATATGCTCTTTTGCGCTCGTTATAATCAGCGTTTGGCATTTTTGTTTTCCTCCTCAGCCAGGACGCGGCCTTTGGCTTCGTTTATGGCCTGCTGCTCTGCGGCAAGCTCTTCCTGGACTTCGTCAAGCTCCCGCAGCCGGGAAACAGGAAAACCATTGTCCACCATGTAATCGCGGACATATTCCGGCCTTTGAATCATCCGCAGCGGCAAATCTCCAAACAGCTGCATGGCATTGCCAAGGGTTTGCAGCTCTTTTGACTTGTCGATTTCCTTCTGAAGGTCAATCAAAGGATTGGCCATTTTGACTTTGACCGAAATTTCTTCAAATTCGCCTTCCAACGTGTATTTGAAAGGCTCA
Organism: uncultured Pseudomonadota bacterium; assembly: GCA_949300375.1. Lineage (GTDB taxonomy): Bacteria > Pseudomonadota > Alphaproteobacteria > RF32 > CAG-239 > MGBC133411. Next base: position 51,261 of record CASGEB010000002.1, on the reverse strand, counting down.
ATATAAAACGGCGAACCTTGTTTTCCCGGGCTGCTCAAGATGGCAAACATTCTTTTTCCCAGCTGGGCGTTTGGTTGCGCCAGGCGCAAAACAGTAGGGATTTCAATCTTTGCAGCTTGTTCTTTTCGTGTGGAATATTCATAAGCTGTTCGCACGCCGTCGCTGGCATCCGGGAGTTTGTCGCCCTGAATGGCTTTTGTGATTTTGTCAGACTTATCGGCAATGACAATCTGCGAAACATCAAAGTTCCGGTTCGTTTCCAGCGGCTGCAGGCCTTTTGAGCCGGCCGATTTTGGAATAATTCCGCCGGGAATGATCTTGATTGTGCGCGGATTGATAACGCCGTCGTCATCAGCCTGCCAAAGCCCGGATATGGCGAAAGCGGCGTTTTTCAAAACCAGTTCCTGGGTTCTGTCCAGGGTTTTAATATCGGGCAAAACTTCACGAACCGGACCGTATCCGACGTCAGAATACATTTGTTTGCCCATCCGGTAAACATTCCAGGGGCTGGAATCAAGACCGTCTTCTTGGTAAATACAGACGTTTTTATCTTTCAGCCAGACTTCATAACGATAGGTATCTTTAAAATCGTCATAAATCGTTGCTTCGACAACCTCAAACAAATCGCTGCCCTTAGGCGAGCCCAGCACATCAAGCCCTTTGGCATTTGGCCAGCGATACTTAATTTCGTTAAAGCTGGCTGTCCGCCAATAGAAATTTGTTTCCGGACGCTTGTCAAAAGACAGTTTTGAAAAAAATCTGTCCCAGGGTACCGCTTCAAAAATAAAAGGATTTTCATCAGATCCCTCATGCAAAAGAAGGGCTCCTTCGCTAATCATCGCGTCTGTCAGCGTGTCGTCTATTTCTGTATGAAAGTTTGACAACTCAACGGCCAGGCTCATTTTCTTTTCGGCTTCGGCCACCCACTTTTTAAACCGGTTTTCTTCTCCCGGAGGAATCGGCGTCTCAGGTACCAGGACAATCCACTGACGAAAAGGCGGATAAATTGAGTTGTGCATAGATTTCACAGCGTCGTTAACGCTTGTGATTGCCGTTGAATCCGTCAGGTTTTCAACGACTTTTCTATTGTCAGGATAACGCCGAGGACACGCGTAATAGTACGCGGATTTTATGTCCTCGACCTTTTTTTGACTTTTCAGTTTGTTAAAAAGCTGAAGCGTGTCGCTCTGCGTTTCCATATAGTTTCCTCCTTATCCCAGAAGTTTTCCAATACTGGAGCCCAAAAGGCTGGCACTGCGTCGCGTCAGATTAACTCTTTTGGCCCGGGTTTGTCTTTTCAGACGGTCGGCTTCTTCAAGCTGCAGCTCTTTCTGCCGTTCCAGTTCTGAATAGTCGGTTTTTTGAGTGGTTGTTGAACCGCTACTTTTCTTTTTACTCATTTTCATTTCCTTTCATCAGAAATTTATAAAGTTGAAAAGGCGTGATAATCCGCCAGTTTGTTATGCCCAAGAGATATTTTGCCACGCTCACGCAGGTAATAAGCCCTTTGAAAGCAATGCAATCATCTCTTATCTGCGTTTCAACCACATGCTGCCCGCTTTCAACCAGTCTTGAGATAAAATCCGGATCATAAATATCGGTAATCTCAAGCTGCGATGTATACGGGTTGATGATGGTAAAAACCCCTTCCAATTCGCTTTCTTTAACAATAACAACATGCGAAAAACCTTTTTTCAGCCGGTTAAGAGCCCAGGTCTGAAGCGTCTCAAAAAATTTTCCCGGCCGGTTGTTGTGGGTTTCAAAAATAACCCAGGCCCGTTTCTTGTGGATTGTATGTTCTTGTCTAGCAGCCATTGCTGAAAACTCCGAAATTTGTATCGGCAACAAAGGTTTTGCCCAAATCCTTAAATCTTTTTTGCCGATTCATGACTTCAAAATATTCTCCGGACATAAGGGCGTTGTATTGAAAAGAATCGTGGACGTGGGAATATTCGTTTTTCATCGGTTCCCCGTCCTTTAGGCAATATCCGGAAATAAAACCGCGCCGCAGGATCTTGCAGGCCGGAGAAACCAAAAGCCCCGGCTTGCCGTCAATTAAACGTGTCAGCATACCTTTGACGGCGGCCAAACGCGGCGTAATATTATTTGTCGGTGCCGGCAGCCAGTTAATACCGGTTTCATTTCTCAGTATCTGCAGCCAGGACTTTTCGTCCCGGTCGGTCGAGGATTTTGCCGCGGCGGCCGGGTCGGCAGCAGCCGAGGCAACGGAAAAGCCAGAAAATTCTTCGCTTAAAATCTTGTTAACAGCCTCGGCGAATTTATAAACGCCAATTCCGGTGCTGACGACCTCGCGTAATACAATAAACTGTCCGTCCGGAAGTCTTTGTCCGATTGTGCAGGCCGGCGTCAAACCGGCATCCGCCCCAAGCCGTAGCGGGATTCCCGGAACCGGAGACAATTCCTTTTTTGCGGTATGAATGTCGTCATTATATTCCTCATAAACCGGCTCGCCGCTGCGGGAATAACCGATTTCATTCAAAACAAGGCGGCGGTAAAGATCCGGAGCCAGCACATCTTTTTGAGCCAAATAATATTTTGCGCCGCCCGGAAGGTTCTGCAGGTTTTCAGCTTCGGGGCTTTCTCCGGAAGGTTGTCGGAAGAAAGCAAAACTTTCGGGTTTGTTAAAAATAAACTTATCCGCCATATAGTTGTCTTCCTGCGGCGCGTTCAAATCCGACCAAATTCCTTTCCAGGAGCAGCGTCCGAACGGGCCGCTGGGAAAACGTCCGGTACGGCCGGCGCCATAAGACATAACATCTTCAGACACCAAATCGGCCTCGTTGATATGGATTGACGTTGTTTCCAAACCTTTTAAGGCATTTTCCACGTTAGCGTCGCCCATGGCTATAAAATCGACCTGCAAATCAACAAAAGTTCCGTCGTGTGAAAGCTTGAATTTCAAATTATGCGTTGCCGGTTCCGCGCTGCCGCCGCCGCGCCAGGTACCCAAGTCTTTTGGAATCCAGCGAAGCCAGGAAGGAATTGTCGTTTTATTAAGATTTCGGTAGGTGTCCCGGATAATGGTGTGTTTGTAATACCGAATCCCCCGTTCGTTTGGTTCCTGAAGCAGCGCATGTCTGAAGACTTTCATCATGGCCGTTGACGTCTTGGCCGAACCGACCGGCCCCATTATTGCCGAAATCTCGTGATTATCATAATAAAACGCAGCAGCCACCGGCCCGATTGTTTTTTCCGGAGCAAAAGTCAATGCGTTTATAATTGCGTCTTCAACAACCATTCCCAAACCCTAAAACCCGAGCCCGAACCCACTGCCCGAACCCTTTTCTTTTTTTGTTTCCGGGGTGCTTTTGAAATTCGAGAAAATTTCTCTGTCCGTTTTGGGAGAAGAAATTTCGAAAACGAACCGCCGGCATACCCCCGTCAAAAACCATAAATCCGATTAAAAACTTTCAAAAAAGCCATATTTCAGACAGAACAAAAGATTTTTAATCAAGTGCTTAAACAGCCTGAAAGCCTTGATTTTCCTAATGTTTCGCCTGGCTTTCAGACTCTTGTATTCAGACTTTTAACAAATAAAACAAACTAATCGTTTGAATCTGCGTCATTTTTGCATTGCGCTTCCTGTTCATCGAGAAGCTCGGCAAATTCTGCATCGGTTACCATCTCGACCGAGGTCAATTCCGGCCGGATATTACCGGAACGGTCGGCCAAAACCTTGGCATCAAAGCTTGAAACATTGATATTGATGACCGGAACGCTGTCGCGGTTGTCTTCAATAGCCAAAGGCTGCTTTTGGTGCAAATACGGAATTGCAGCCTGCGCGGCCGAAAGCTGGAGCTTAAAAGCGTCCAAAGCATCGCAGTTGACTTCCTTTTTGAGCTCGGCCAAAGGCCTGGAGTAGACTTCACAAAGCATCACCAGCGGGCTTTTGTACTTGCTCAAAATATACTTGCGCCATTCTTCAGTTGACCGATTGCGTGCACCTTTGGGCCTTCCAGGCGTACGCGGAGCGGCAGAACCCGTCCCCGGAAGCCCGGGAATACAATCTTCACCGCCGTTTTCTGACCTGGCAGGCAAAGAAACGGGCTGCTCATCACACGAGAAAAGGTCCGCTGTTTCAAAATTTTTTGAAGCGGCGGAATTTTCTCTCTGATCCTCGCTGCAATTTGAGGTCAATTTGACCGCAGTAGCAAGGCCAGTCAGGTTTTGAGCAATATCAACCATATATTTAATTACCTTTTCCAAAGTTGCGGCGGTTGCGGCAAAGTTGCGGCAAAGTTGCGCCTCTATATGTTTATTTTATTTATTTAAATATCTGAAAAAAAAATAATAATTATAATAATGAATAGAACCCGCAACCAGAGCAACCAACGCAACCGGTTTTTTCCCATATGCGCGCGCGCGTGAAGAAAAAAACATTCCGGCGGTTGCGCCGGTTGCGGTTTAAATAACTTGTTGATTTTTCGGGATAAGTAACGCAACTTTTAAAGCAACTTGATTGTTGCGCGGTTGCGGATTACGGCCGAGAGCCGGGAAATAAGAAAATCTATCAAGACAATATTTACACCGCATTTTTTGCGTTTGCAAGAAAAATTTTGGGTACGGGTAAGGGATGAGGGAGTCCTGGCTGGGCTCCACCGGCTTGTTTCCGCCGCTTTCAGCGCCGCAAACTTTTTTCATAACGCTGCAAAAATCAGGTGGATAACCACTGATTTTTGCAAAAAAATAGCAATAATGCCATTGGAGTGCCTTTTTTAAGCATTTTTTTGTTTATAAAGACCTTTTTGCTGAAGCCGACAAAATGGTCAGCCAAAGACAAAAAGGCTGTATGGAGACCTCAGGGGCCCGGGGAGAGATAAAAAAGCCGCCCGGATAAGGGCGACTGATAAAGTTGTGATAAAGTTAGTGATAAAGTTAGTGATCAAGCTGTAGCATTCATTAATGCGACCACCTCGTCGACGTCCGGATGCAAAGGCAGATTGTCAAGCGGCACATACACACATTTAGCTGCAACCCCGTTAAAACGTTTAGTATTGTAATTTGTCGCACCGGGAAAACGGCGGAAGGCCTGAATCCAGACGCCCTGCCGCCAATGCGTATTTTCATAAACTTTTGCAAGCCCCTGGTGCCGGCTGGCGACAAATAAGGCGGGAATCTCTTCACCGCGGCAGCTTTTGACCTTCTCGACACGAAGGCCATAGGTTGAAATAATTTTATTGGCCTGCTGCGGATCGGCATTAGCAGCCGCCCGGGAACAATCAAGTCCGGCAGCCTCGGCAATCCAGTCGCCGATTGTTCTTTTGGCACCGTCTTTGTAAATATCGGCAAAGCTGGTAAATAAATGCTCGGCGCAGGCGGTATGGTCAGAAACATTTTCGTATTTTTCCTGGGCAATAAGCGGTTTTATCCGCTCCACCCAAATCGAAGCGCTGTCAGAATCCATGACATCGCCGTTGGTCAGCAAAATATCGGCAGCCGCCAAAAGCACGCCGAATTGGTCGCAGCCGCGGCTGTCGAGACCGGCAGCTGATAATTTTCCGCGCAAAATCTCAATATTGTCTGTAAAGGTGTTGAAGCAGTCCAGCATTTTCCTTAAGATTTTAGCTCCCAGCTCGCCAAAATGCTTATGATTGATAACCGGGGGTTTCCCGCCGATGTGCCCCAGATCCAAAATCGCCATGCGCGACCGGTCCTGAGGCAGCAGCGGCGGGATAAGGATTGAGCTGAAGAAATAGCAGTTCATCGCCTTAAATGTGCCGGCTTGGCCGTCGGAGCTACCTCTTAAGACTACACCTCCGGAACAGGCTTGCCGCGCCAGTTTGATGACTGCCTGGACTTTTTTGTTATCATCTTCAGGCTCAATCTCATCGAGAGCGACCGGCAGACTGGAATATTTAACACTTTGCCAGATACCGGCCGGGGTTGTATCGGAAACGGCAAGCAAAGAACCGGCAAAAACCGCCGTTATCAAGTCCTGCAATGTCGATTTCCCGGTTCCTTTATCGCCGGTCACCCACATCAGCGGCCGCCATTTCAATGCGCCGCCGATAGAGGCTGCGCCAATCCAGCCGAGCAAAAGGAACGGATCAAGGTCAGGACGGCTCCAGTTCCAGGTCTTTATCAGCTCCAAAAGCTCGTTGACCTCTCCGGGAGCCGCCCCTATAAGCGCAGGTCTTTGGCGTTTAGGCTCGGAAGGATAAACGAACGAGCCGTGAATACCTGGCTTAAACTCTTTATTATTTTCAAAAATGACATCGCCGCAGTGAATGACAATGTTTCCGTCATCATTACGCCAGGCGCCGGCGCCGCGGACTTTATCGCCGGGCTCCCAAATACCTTCCTGGGCGCAGCTGGCCATAAGGTCGCGGGCCACTTCGTCAGAATACCAGCCGGTTACTTCGCCTTTGGCATTTGTCCTGGCATACCGGCCGGATTGCAAAAAACTGCTTTCCATTTCAAAAAGGCTTAAAATCTGCTTGGCGCCGTGGTCTTTATCCTTCAGACAGCGCAGCTGCGACAACGGCGTAATGTAATAATAGAGGCCGTCTTTTGTTCCTAACGGGACAACCGGGCAGCCGTCGGGCAGAAAATTCCTGCTTTTTTTCCTGAGCGTTTTTGCATTTTTAATTGCGGCGGCTATCGCCTTTTTATTTTCTTCAGACATTTTATCCTTCTTTCAAGCACGCCAATGCTTTTAAGCTTTTAACTGGTCATTAAAATCTTTGCCGCTCGGGCTATGTGCGATTTTGACGATAACGCCCTGGCGTTCAAATTCCTCTGCAGCTTTCATAATGCCCCTGTCAGCCGGAGAATCCGGCTCATCGTTATCTGCGGCAATAATGACGGTATCAATACATCCGGGGATTTTGACGTTCGCCATATTTGAACTGGATATTGATGCCCAAACGCGATATTCCGGACAGGCAACCGCAACGGAAAGACCATTTTCAATTCCTTCGGAAATAATCAAGAGGCCGGAATTTTCAGTTTCTTTGACCATTCCTGCTTCCAGCCGGCTGACCGGAGCATTGGTATCCCCGCGCCACAAACGAATGACGCCGCCGGCACAATCGCCGAGCACTCTTTTTTTGCGTTTGATCCAAAGACCTTTGTCATTCTGCAAAAAAGTCCGGTGAACAGCCATAAAGCTGCCATCCGGAGCATTAATGCAGGCCACCATTGCCGGGACTTCCGGTTCTTCCGGAGAAAACCAGCATTTCGGCGCATAACGCAAAGATTTTGGATGTTTGCCGAGTTCACGCAGATCGATGCCCCGGTTTAACAAATATTCTTCAACCGGCGTTCCGGCAATGTTAGGTTCGGCAGACAAGAAAATGCGTTCAGCCATTTTACGGCTTTTTTCCCGGCGTTCTTTGTCAGCCTCCGCAGCTTTTTCCTTATAGTCCCGGGCTTCCTGTTTGATCATTTTCAACTCGCCGGGCTTCAGAGTGTTATCAATTCCCAAAAAGACTTTTGCCCATTTGATTGCCTCGGCTTTGTTCTGCCGGTTGCCAAAAAGGCAGTAATTAATCAGTTCGAGGGCGTCGCCGCCGGCCTCTCCGCCGGCAAATTCTTTCCAGGTTCCGCATTTCGGGCCTTTGACGCAAATCCGGAAAGAGCCCAGATGAGTATCGTTTCTTGTCGGATTATAAGCGACAAAATCATTATTCTCATAACGTCCCTGCAGTCCCAAAGCAACAACAAGATAGTCCATCTTGCTGCTCAGAAGATGGACGATTTCCGGAATTTCAATTCTGTTTTCTGTTCCCATACAATTTCCTTGCAAAGAAAAGGCACCCACATGCGACAAGGTTGAAAAATTGTCCCAACAACACAAAAAAGAGAGCGGGCAACTTAAAAATCATAAGTCGCCCCTCTCTCGAATGGCACGGAGTTCCTGTCCGAGTTGATAGATCTTCTTTTCCAGGTTCAACAAGCTGTCTTCAAGTTTACCAACTTTTCTATTTGGAGAAAAGAGTTCAAACAAAATCCCCATGCCAAACTTCTGTCCGGCCACAAACAGGTGCTGGCAGCGCGGTGCCTGCCCTTCAAGCCAGGATCTGGCCGTTCTGACCTCAATGTCAAAACTTCTGGCCACCAGTTTCACCGTGTTTCTTTCCGGAAATCTTTTCTTCAGTGCAGAGGCCCATCTCTGGCCGATCTGCAAATTAATGTCGTCTTTTGCCATACAAAAACCTTCCATTATTGTTAAAATTGTTGTGTTGTCTGACAATTTCGTTGATGAAAGATTGTGATTATTATATAGCAAAACAGCCATTATTAAGCCTTATCAAGTTTACTTTTAACCTCTGTAAACGATTCAAATCATATTATGACAATATTGTCAATACAAAAATGTCATAATATAAAAAAATAATGTCAAATTTGTGGTGGAAACGGCAAAAATGCCAGTTTAAGATTGTGTATAAAAATTTACAAGGAGTGGCAATGATGCAAAACAACCTGAAAAAAATCAGAGAAAAAAGAGGCTGGTCGCAAGCAAAATTGGCGGGAATGCTCGGTGTTGACCAACGCTATATAGACCGCTATGAAAAATACAGCGATATGAAAATCAGCGTGGCCATTGATATAGCAAACGCGCTGCAATGCAGCCTTGCCGATCTTTTCGGCGATAATAAAATCGTCTTCAATGATCAGGAAAAAGCCATAAACACCAAAGAACTGCTGCATTTCGTCCGGTTGAGCGCCGGCGTCAGCGGCACGTCAATGGCCGCCAGCCTCGGCATAACCGATACAGCATACCGGAAAATAGAAGATTCCGGTGAATTGTCGGTTGACGATACCCTTGTTCTGTTAAGCATAATCCTTTCAAACTGGCAAAATAAACGCATTTTTCAACAGTCCGCGCTCGGCGGGGAAGAAGCAGATGATGAAAAGCTGCTACTGCAGGCATATCGTAACGTTATTCCCAGTCAGAAAGAACAGCTGGAAAGCATTGTCAAATCTTTTCTTCCTAAAGTAAACAGCAACACAAAAGCAAAAAATGTCAGCAATAAATAATATTATGACATTTTTGTGTTGACATTTTTGTCATAATAATTTATAACCTCGATTGTTAATTCAACGATTGAGGAGTAATGTTTATGCAGGAACGCAGACTTTTAGGAATTGCGGATCTGGCAGTCATTTTTGATAAGACGACGTCCTGGACGTACAAAAACTGGCGAAAGCTCTGCAAAGAGCGGAAGTTTCCGGCTCCGATAGAAGGCTTCGGCTGCAACTGGGATTCCCGTGCGGTCGAATTATGGCTTGATATGCAGCTGCCCGATTATCTAAAGGTAAACGATAATCAGCCAAAGAAATACTGGCAGCAAATTCTTGACGCCAATGCTGCAAACTTGTGAGGTGCCGAATGCAGTCGAGTGCCGAAATCAACAAAGCCATTGCCGACAAGATAAAAAGCCTGCGGGAGAAATACAATATTTCGCGCCGCAAGCTGGAAGAACTGACCGGGGTATATGAACGCAAGATTGCCCGCTATGAGCAAAACGCTTCTAAAATACCGGCATCGTTTCTGGTTCTTTTCTGCCAGGGGCTTAATATCAGTCCCACCATTCTTTTCAATGAAATTGCGGCTGACAAGATATACAGCCCGGAACAACTTGAACTTCTGGATCTTTTGAAGGACGAGGACGTTTCCGGCGTCGTTAATTTCTTGAAAAAACGTTAGGAGCTAAAAATGTCCAGAATCAAAATAAGGTATCTCATTCAAAAAGGAAACTGTTACTATTGGCAGCCGTCGACAAGACTTCGCACCCTGGGCTGGGAAAGCCTTGAACTTGGCACCAACCGCCGGGCAGCCATTGATAAAGCTGAAGAACAAAACCGGATTTTGGATGCCTGGCGCAAAGGCGATGCCGCAACTCCGGAGAAAAGCCCCGGAGAATATACCATGAACGACCTGGCCACAGCATATTTGGAAAGCCCGCGGTTTAAGAAACGTGCGGCCAATACCCAAAAAGATTACAAATATAAAATATCTTTAATAAAGGCCTGGGCCGGAAATGTTCCCGTCGAAGCAATTACCAGAGGAAACGTCCACAATTTTTATGAGGCTCTGTGTGCCAAAAAAGGTCTGCGTATGGGCCACGCGGTTATCGCCATATTGCGGCTTTTGCTGCAATATGCAGTTGACGCCGGAAAAATCCGGATAAATCCGGCTGCCCGGCCAAAAACCGAAACACCGGATTCACGCGATATTGTCTGGACGCCGCAAGAACAAAACCACATGGTCAAAACAGCCGACAACATGCAAAAGAAAGCCATCGGCACGGCTATAATTTGCGGAGCCTGCCTGGGACAGCGCGAAGCCGATATCTTAAGCCTTGACTGGAATAAATATTCCCATGGCTTTTTCAGGTTAAAACAACAAAAAACCGACCGTTGGATTGAAGTTCCGGCACACAAAACCCTGAAAGAGCGGTTAGCCGGTCTTATTCCGGAAGTGGGAGGACTGATTGTTAAAGCAGATTCTTATGGCGGGAAAATGAGGCAAAGTTATTTCAGTCACGAATTTCAAAAAGTCCGGGACGAGGCCGCCAAGACAATGCCGTCCTGCGCAAGACTGAAATTCCTTGATTTACGCCGGACGGCCGTTGTCCGTATGGCAGAGGCCGGATGCACAGAAGCCGAGATTTCCTCGGTAACCGGCCACAAAATAGAAACCTGCCGGCAGATTCTCGAAACCTATCTGCCGAGAACCAGCCGCATGGCCAAAAATGCAATTAACAAGGTTGAAGCTATTGAAGAAACAGCTTGGGCCGACCGATTTTAAAAGGACAAAAAAATGCAGCAACAAACTGATTTTCAAAAAATTTTAATGATTTTAAACGACATGGTCGACAATAAAGATATTACGGCCGAAGACCTTGTCGTTGTTTGCAAATACGGGGCCCGCAATGCCAATCCGCATGACAGCGAAAAGGCAACGCCTGCCGAGCTGGATATTTGGGATCGTGTCATGTTTTTGCTTGAGCGTGAGCTGATTAACCGCTATGGCGAGTTGAAAGACGAAGAACGCCAACGCTGCGAAATCTGGACGCGCGTCATGGGATATTTTCGGCCGGAATCCGAATTTAACCAGGGCAAGAAAGCTGAATTTACAGAACGAAAATATTTTTCTGAAGAAAAAGCGGTATAAAACCTTTATTCACACAGGCAAAGGAGAATGTAATGTCTGACAATCAAAACATTTTGGGACAAGATATGAATAATTATATGGTAACCCGGGAAGAATTAGACACAGGACTTCAAGGGAGAACACTTAATCTCGAAGAATTTTCTCACGGTGTATTTTTGGCATTTTATAAAAACGAACCAAACAACAACGTCTTTGGTTTGTTTGGACCAGAAGCAGATATTGTCCATGCTCTGGCTTTTTTAGAGTTGAAACTTCCCAAAAAGTTAAGAAAAGTTAGGGACGAAGCTGTTAAAGAAATTGAGATGCTGCTTAAAACAGGGCTTCAGTGAGGGCAAACAAATGAAAGAGCTCAGACTTCCGATAAAAAAAGAATGGTTGGCCAAAATCCTCTCCGGAGAGAAGACAACCGAATACCGGGAAATAAAACCCTATTGGAACAGCCGGTTAATCGGCAAACAATATGATGTTGCCGTATTTACCTGCGGTTATAAGGGAGAATACCGCTTTCGAATTAAGGAAATCGTCCGCACTACCGAAAAAAACGACCTTCAGCTTCCGGAGGTCTGGGCAATCCGTTTGGGCGAACAGTTCGGAAATTCCGAACACCTGACCTTTGATGATCTTATTCAAAAGCTTCAGCAAAATAAATTTGATATAGACGTTCCGGAATATAACACTTTAAAAATCTATTTCCCTGGAACAACGCTCATATATTACCGGAATGAAGTCTTGTTCCAGCTTAATGAGAAAGCTCAGCAAGATACCTGCCGGGAAGCTGTAAAACCGGAAGAGGTTTTGAGGAAAGCTGAAGAAATAAAGAAGTGGTATTTTCCAAAATGGAAATAGTTCAAAATCTTCCCGAACAGGAAGAAATCATTAAAATCCTCTTAATCAATCAGAAAATCTTCCCGCTCGGGAACAAGAAGGAAAAATCAATGTTAACACTTTTTATATTATTTTTTCACTTTTCAATAAAAGCCTTCACCACGGCCGACTTTATTTCTGATATAGAAGCGGCCGGCGTCGCATGCTGCACAGAACTTATTATTGAAGGAATAATCCTTTTAACCATTATTTCGGTAAAAAATAACAAACGACATAATTTATAATAAGACCCGAAATAAAAAATATTCCAAAGCTGCGTAAAAAAAACGCAGCTTTTTTTTTACGCAAAGATATTTGCTAAGTTTACATTTTTCACAAAAATTAAACTTAAATTTTTATAAGTTTAGTTTCCCAAACTTAATATTCAGATACAAGCTAATGTTGTTTGTCGTATTCAGATAAAAGCAAATTTATGTCATCATTATTGGTTGACAAGGCTTTTAACATCGCAAAAATCCGTCAAAACAAAGTCTTCCGTATGTCATCCAAAAATGCAGACATCAAGAAAAGAGTCTGAATTCAGACTCAAAAAGAGTCTGAAAATCTTAAATAAAAAGATGAAGATAAAAGAAAAAGCCTTGCAAAAACAAGGCCTTAAGTGGTGAGCGCGTCGGGATTCGAACCCGAGACCCTTTGATTAAAAGTCAAATGCTCTACCAACTGAGCTACGCACCCTTATCAAATACGAAGGTATGTATAAGGGATAAAAGAACGATAGTCAATAAAAAAAATCAAAAAAAAATAAAAAAATTAAAATTGTGCTGTATTTATTAATAATTATATGTTAATATCAGTTTCAGATTGAAATATCAGAAGATTACAGAATAATAATTTGATGAGGAAAGCCATGGCTGATAATACGATTTCAGAACAAGAAGGTAGATACGATATTTTACAAAATGGTGCGGGAGAGATCCTGATTATCATAAAATACCGTAACGGCGGCCCCGAGAATCCCCGTATGGTATATGACGGCGGCGATGTGGCTCTTTTGTATCGCAGCCGCGAAAGCGCATTATTTTTAGACGCCATTAATGAAAAAGCCAGAGTCCCGTTAAAATCCGTGGATGAAGTTCTGATTGCTGAAATTGACGGCGACGAAGTGGCGCGCGAATATAAGGTTCCGCTTCGTATTGTCAAAAGCCTGGAAGCTTTGGCAAAATAGCTTTTATGCACAATCAAGATAAAATAAGGGCTTTAAAAGCCCTTATTTTTTGTTATATTGGTCGCAGTAAAATGACTTTATGACGAATAATATGCTGATAAATTTGTTTATATTGCTGTCTTTAACGGGCGGAGCCGCGTTTTTTCTTCCCAAAGACAAATATGCCCGATTCTTTTCTTTATTGGTTTTTGCGGGCGCCGCTAGTTATGCCTGGCTGATTTGGCAGGCTTACTTGTCCGGAAACACGGAGCCTTTTGTTTTTCACTGGATACAATATAAAAGCCTGCATATTGACATCAATCTTTCGGCCAACCAGCACAATTATCTTTATTTGATACCGGCAGGCATTGTGTTGTTGTTTTCGCTTTTTTGCAATATTTTTTCACGGCAGGAAATCCGCCGTTTGCGCCTAAGCGGTTTAATGTGCGTCAATTTGGCGTTTTTACTATTGCTGATTTGCGCCAATAACCTGATTATCCTGATGATCAGCGCTTTTTTAATCAGTATTACGACTCTTTACATTATTAACGATTACGAATCGAAAAAAACATATATTGTTTATGATCTGATTTCCGATATGGCGTTGTTTACGGCTTTCGCAATTATATACAGCCAGTTTCATCAGGCAGAACTTTCCGTTCTGACAAAATATGCACGCGAAGGCGAGCATATTCCACTGGTTGCCGGACTTATCCTTTTAAGCCTGTTGATAAAAAACGGTTTGTTTTTATTTCATAACCAACTTCTGAGTTTTCGCGACCTGAATTTTAACCGGCTCATTTTCTTGAGTTTCAGCAGTTTGCCAGTGGTCGGAATATTGATTTATGAAAAGACGCTGCCTTTGTTATCCGCCTTTGAATACGGCCGTTTGATAATTGGTACCGCAGCCGGTCTCTCGGCCGTTTACGCCCTGGGCGGGACGTTGATATATGATGATATCAAAGAAAAGGCGCTTTGTTTTAATATGCTGTTCTGGGCATTTTTATATGCCATGGCTCTGGCGGCGCCTCATTTTTCCTTTTCGGCATATTTTTCGCTGTTTTTGCTGATGCTGGCTTTAAACGGGCTGATACACGCCTTGTCCGCAGCGGCATCGGATGAAATTTACATATCCAAAATGGGCGGTTTTTTTAAAAATCTATGGCTGTTGTTTTTGTTCTTTGTTTTATGGTTTGCAATTTTTGCTCAAAATACCTTGTCTTCTGATTACAATCAAACGGGAACCCGCGTTGAAGTTGTTTTGTTTGTATCGTTTACGGCTCTGGCTTTGGCGCATTTTCTGAGAGAAGCTTTTTTCGGAACGACTCAAGCCGATGAAATCGTCTGCGCACGATTGAAAACCCTGCCTTATGCAGACTGCTGGCTGCCGGCAGTGTTGATTTGCGGCTGGTATATTTTTCCCTTTCCGGAAATTTCCCGAACCGCCGTCATGGCTTTTGCCGTATTCCTGCTGTTGCTGGCGATACATCCGCTGCGCCGTTTGTCGCGCTATTATGCCGATGAAGAATTGCAGCTTGCAGAATTTTTCAAACGATTTTACGAGCTTGTCGTCTTAACGCCGATAACCGTTTTAGGGCGTATCTTATGGCTGACGATAGATTTTGTCATTATTGAAAGAACCATAATTAACTCTCTTTCTGATATGATAAAATTCTTAATCAAGGTTTCACAAAAGATTCATCAGCCGGCGTTGATTAATTATATCTTGCTGGCCTTGTGCGGTCTGGGCATTCTTTTTCTTTATACGGGGAGATAGGAGATGAGCAGCAATCTTTACCTGTTGTCGGTTATTATCGTTTTGCCCTTTTTGGGGATGCTTTTTGTGTTGGCCGCCAAAAATGACGAAAAAACCGGAGGAAGGAATGTTTATAACGTCAGCCTGTTTACGGTTATTGCCAATATTGTGCTCATTTTGCGAATGTTTTCCCGGCTGGACGTTAAATCTTCCGCATTGCAGCTGGTAGAACGCTTTACCTGGCTGGAGAATCCAAGAATTGACATTGTTCTCGGAGTTGACGTTTTTTCTGCACTTTTGCTGCTGTCTATTCATCTTGCTTTTATTATCGGGTTTATAGCGGTCCGGCATAACCGGATACAACAAAAATCGATGATGGTTTTTGCCCTGTTGTTTTTGAGCCAGATTACCGGATTTTTGCTGGCTGCGGACGTGTTTTCTTTTTACATTTTCTTTGAGGCAATGCTTTTTCCGGTATTTATGCTAATCGGCATTTTCGGAGACATTCGCCGTCAGGGAATTATGTATCGCTTTTTCCTTTACAACTTTCTGGGTGCGGTCGTTTTGTTTCTGGCGACAATCATTTTATACAACTACCAAAACGGAGCCGTTGAAATATCAAAAGTAACGCAGCTGTCTTTTAACGGCAGGACGGAACACTTTATGTGGGCATCGATTTTAATTTCCTTTTTATCCCGCATTCCGATCTGGCCGTTTCATTTTTGGATTGCAAGTGTGAGTTCGAGCATTAAAAACCCGCTGGTATTTATTATCGTCAACCTGATTCCGCTGACCGGAATTTACGGATTAATCCGCTTTTTACCGCAAACATTTCCGGTTTCGGCGGCTTTTTACATAACGGCATTGGAGATTATCGGCGTTGTGACGATGTTGTTTATTGCGCTTATCGGCTTTATCAACCGGGATACCCAATATAAATTTTTCTCTTATATCACCGTTTATTATATTATGTATATGCTGGGGCTGATGTCCAAAAATACCTTGGTTATGCTGAATGTCGGTTTTTCTTTTTTCAGTTATCTGATTATTGTCGCCGGTCTGGAGTTTGTCTCAAGTTATATCCGCAGCCAGCAGGAAAAACTTGAACTCGGTACGGATGGCCTGCTTTGCTCCGTACCCCGTCTGGCTTTTGTATATTCTTTTCTGGTTCTGGCGGCAATCGGGCTTCCGGTTTCCTCGTTGTTTTTAAACAACTTTCTGATTATTTCAAGCCTGTTGGAAAACAGCTTTAATCTGGGGATTACGGTTGTTTGCGCTCTGGTTCTTTCTTCCGGCGCCCTGCTCGGGGATTTGTACCGGCTGAAAGACAGTTCCGCTTTTTGCCCTGAAAAAGGTTGTATTACAGATATTTCCAAACCATACTTTTTCTTTATGACCTTTATTATTTTTGTCCTGATTGCCTCGTTTATCAGGCCGTTATGGTTTTTAGGCCGATAGGAGAAACATTATGCTGATAACATTTTTGCCCGAAATCGTCTTGTGCTGCTGCCTGCCTGTTCTGGCACTAATCCGTCTTTTCAGGACTTCTGCCACCCCGAAAACCTATTTTACGCTTTCTAAATATTTTATGCTGGCTTCCGTCCTACTGAGCATTATCCTTTATGATAAAAGCGAATTGCCCGGAATTTATGACAACAGCCGTTACACGACCTTATTCAAATGTCTAGTCTTTTTGTTTTCTTTTGTCTGGTTCTTTTTGGCATACCGCTGGTTTTTGCACGAGGAGCGGTCGTCTTTTCGGTATTTTATGTTAAGCATCAGTTCGCTTATTTGCCTCGATGTTATAATTTCCGCACACAATTTTGCCTTGTTGTGGGGCGCTTTGGGTTTGCATACGATTTTGGTTTATTTTTTAATTCTGCGACGGCTTGACGAAGATCGTATTTTTGTCATCGCGCATCGTTATGCCGGATTTTCCGCAATTTTTTTGCTGCTGATGGCCGCAGGAATTATAATATTTTACCGGCAGACGGGAAGCCTGAATTATCTTGATATTTTTGCTTTTTTACATCAGGGTTCGGATATTGAACGGATTTATCTTTATGCTGCGGCGATGATTCTGGCAGGGATGTTGTTCTTTATGGCCGCCGCGCCGTTTCACTTTTGGTTTTTGGACGTCGTCCGTTATTCTATCCTGCCGGTCGGCGGGTATTTGACGTTGGCGCCGGTTCTGGCTTATTTTGCCGCATTCTGCACAATGACAATCAATGTCTTCTTTCCCATATACGGGAATTTTCAGCAACCGTTGATTATTTTTGCCGTCGCATCGTTGTTTTTTGGCGCCGTCGGAGCCAACGGCGAAAAAAATATTCTGCGCCTGTTTGCTTACGGCAGCGTTTTTAACGTCGGCTTTATTCTGATAAGCCTGATAACTTTCAGTACCGACAGTTTGTTCAGTTCGTTTGTTTATCTGCTTGTTTATTTAATGTCCATGCTGGGCATATACACCGTTTTTCTCGGGTTCAAAAGCCAGGGACGCTATGTGTTTGAGCTGCGGGAATTTGCCGGTATTGCCAAGCAGAAGGCTTATCTGGCCGCTGCTCTGCTGATGTTTCTTGTTTCGTTAATCGGTTCTCCGCCGATGCTTGGTTTTCTCGGTAAATTGTCCGTCATCAACAATCTGGTGCTGGAACATCATTTTTATCTGGTGGCTGTGGCGTTGTTGTCTTTGATTTTGATGGCCAACGCTTATCTGGTTGTGGTCAAAACCGTGTATTTTGATTCGCCGATTATGAATTTTGACCGAATTGACAAGAGTATTTATATTTGCCTGACGCTTAATTTGATTTTGGTTGTTATCAGCCTGGTGCAGCCGCGCTTTTTGATGAGCGGTTTTGAACGGATGCTGATAAGGGTATTTTAGGAGAAAGCGATGACCGCGATAAACGGATGGTATTGGCAGGATAAAGAAGAAACCGGAAGCACTAACGATGACGCAAAAATATTGAGTGCGTGCCCGCCGGCGGAAAAGTTTGTTGCAACGGCCGTCCGGCAAAATGCCGGCAGAGGACGCCGGGGCAGAAGCTGGATCGGCCTTGACGGGAACTTATTTATGTCTTTGGGCGTTAAAGAAGAACTGAAAGATCTGGGACAGCTGGTTTTTGTCGTTTCATTAAGTCTGGCAGACGTTATTGCCGGGTTAGGCGCCGAGGTTAAAATAAAATGGCCGAATGACGTTTTGGTCGGCGGCGGAAAAATCTCCGGTATTCTGATGGAAAACGGCGAAAACGGCTATATTATCATCGGCATCGGCGTCAACATTACGGACGCACCCCGGTTGAGCACCCTGCTCTACCGCTCGGCCAGTCTGAAAGAAAACGGCATTGAAATTGACCGGTTGGATTTTTTGCGAATGTATTTAAAAAAATTTGACGAGAATCGCAATATATGGCATAAAGACGGCTTTGAAAACATCCGCCGCCGCTGGCTGCAAATGGCAAAGGGACAGGGCGAAGATATCCGCGTCGTAACGGAAAAAGGCGAGGAATGCGGCGTGTTTGCCGGCGTTGACAATAATGGATTGTTATTATTGCAAAAAGGTGATATAGTGCAAAAAATTTATGCCGGTGATGTATTTTATAAGGAAGACAAACAAGGATAATAATTGTAAATGAACGAATTTAACAAAGAGGGGATATATTTTTTTGCTTTAGGCGGAGCGGAAGAAGTCGGTTTTAATATGTACGCCTATGCCGTTGACGGAAAAATTATTGTTGTTGATGCCGGGTACGGTTTTTTGAATGATGACTTTCCCGGAATAGAAATGGGACTGGCTGATCCGTCTTTTCTGGAGAATTATCAGCAGGACATTGAGGCGATTTTTATTACGCATGCGCATGAAGACCATTTCGGAGCCATTGCCCATATCTGGCCCAAACTGCGTTGCCCGATATATGCCACTGATTTTACGCTCGGACATATTGCTTACCGTTTAAGGGAATATAAGCTGGAAAACGAGGTTGAATTGCATTCGGCCACGGCGCACCCGCGCGTCAAACTGCAAAATTTTGACGTTGAATTTGCCGGACTGGTGCATTCGACTTTGGAAAGCTGCGGGCTGATTATCCGCACCCGCTACGGCAATGTCGTCCATGCGACGGACTGGCGTTTTGACGACGGGCAAAACGAACTGTCGGTCACGGATTATCAGGCATTGCACGAAGCCGCTAAAGAAGGCGTTATCCTTTATGTCGGAGATTCGACCAATATGCGGGAAACAGCTCCTTCGCCGTCGGAAATGGAAATCCGCGAAAATCTGATAAAGCTGGTGCCGACTTTCAAAAATACGCTGGTTGCCACTTGTTTTGCTTCTAACATTACCCGGATGGAGAGCCTGATTTTGGCTGCTCATGCCGCCGACCGGACGCCGGTTATTGCCGGAATGAGCCTGATTCAGAATATGAACATTGCCAAAGACTGCGGCTTTTTGAAAGATATTCCGTCTTATGTGGAGGCCAAACAAGCGACGGACATTCCGTTGGACAAGATGCTGTATATCTGTGCCGGGTCGCAGGGCAATTATCGCAGCGGGCTGACCCGTATTGTTAACGGAGAAAACAAAAATATCAGCCTCGGCAAAGGCGATGCCATTATTTTCTCCTCCAAGATTATTCCCGGAAACGAGGAAAAAATAGAACGGATGCAGGAAAAACTGCGCGATGCCGGCGTTGACGTCATAACCAGTGAAGAATATGATGTTCACACCACCGGGCATGGCGGTAAACAAGAAATCAAAGCCATGTATGAACTGTTAAAACCGCAGCTGGTTATTCCGGTTCACGGCGACAAGCGCAACATCAGGGAGCAACGGCGTTTTGCTTTGGAATGCGGCGTTAAAGACGTTACCCAGGTTCATAACGGCGATGTTCTGTTGATTAATAAAGACGGATACGAACTGGTCGGCGTCGTTCCGACCGATATTCTGGGCGTCGACCGCAAACAGCTGACCAGCCTCGGGTCGCAACTGATTAAAAACCGCAAACGCATTGCCTATAACTGCAGCGTATTTATCAGCGCCTTTTTTGATGAAAAATGGCAGTTGGAAGATTTGCAGATAAGTTCCATTGACATTCTGGAAGAAAATGCCTGGAATAAACTGGAAGAGGAAATCAGGGCGGATATGATAAAATCCATTCCGGGAGAAGTGGTCAAACTGAACTATCGCGAAAGCGCCATTGAAGAATATATCCGGGCCAAAATCCGCAAAAAGATTTATGCCGCTACAGACATCAAACCGGTTGTCTTTATGCATTTTTTCAAAAAACCGGATACGGAGATAACACCGTTATAAAAACCCTGTGCCCAAACGAAATGCCGCTTTTTTACAGCGGCATTTTATATTTGTTTCAACAACGAAGAAACATTATTTTTTTCTGATATCAATTACAACAAATTCTGATTTTGTGCCGGTTTTGAACTTCATTGCCCAGTTGGAGAGACCGGAAGTTACGATAAAACGGCTGTTTCCGCGCTGCTCGAATCCATAGGTTTTGTCATTGGCACCAATCCATTCGCCAACTTTGTTCAGCGGAAAGAGCTGTCCGCCGTGCGTATGGCCGGAAAGCACCAAATCTGCGCCGGTTTTGGTCTGGTTATCATAATCATTCGGCTGGTGATCCAAGACAATCATCATTTTATCTTTATCCAGCCCCTTCACCAATTCGGCCATTTCTGCCCGGGCGCCGCCGCGCTGCATTTCGGATGCGTCCTTCCGCCCGATAATATAAAAAGAATCTCCGATTAAGACGCTTTCATCCTGCAGAACCCTGACGTTATTTTTCTCAAGTTCCTTTATAAGCTCTCCGCCCGTAAAGCCGCGAAGCGCCGGACTGTAATAGCCTTTGTCATGGTTGCCGAAAGCAAAATAGACGCCGTAATTTGTTTTGAGATTTCCGAGAGCACGGCTGGCGGCAACCATTTCCGCACGGTTGGTGCCGTCATCCACGAAATCGCCGGCTATAACGACCATATCGGGATTTTGCTGCTGCATCTGTTCCAAAAGTCCGGCAAAACCCCGGCTGTCAAATGTCGTTCCGATATGAGAATCGGCAAAAAGAACAATGCGCAAATTCTGAGAAGCTTTTTGAGATTCAATCACATAAGAAGTCGTCCAGACATGGTGGTCAAGATACCAGCCGGCCGCCAGGGAAACAATACTCAAAAAGACGGCCGTCCCTCCGGCATAATAACGCCGAAACGGCTGTTTTCTTATCCGTCCGGCCAGGGCAAAAAACAAATCGCATACCAGCCAGATAACCATAAAATGCAACAGGCAGATGACGGCATTCATCAGGTTTATTGCAAGGCTGAGCAGAAAAAACGCCAGCAGAACGATAACGGCTCCGGCCAAATGACGCCGCGTCTTGCCGCCCTTGCCGAGTTTTTCGACAAACCCGAATTTACTCACCCGGCTGCTGACATAAATCAACCCGGTTCCGGTCAAAACAATCGTGATTGCCAAAATGATATACCACATTAACATATTTACCTGCCTATTGCTTATTTATATTAAAAATCAGCTGATTTCAACCAGTTCATACCGGCGGCTGCCCATTTTCAGCGTTTCCATATATTCCAGCTGATGAAGCCCTTCGCGCGATTCTATTCGCTCAACAATATCATGTTTGTCTTTCTCCGGCAGAGCATAAACCATATCAACAGAAGCCTGGTCAACAGCCAGAATATCAGTTGAGGCAAGCATTCCGATATCCGGGCAGGTTGGTTTTGCGCCGTGGGCATCACAGTCGCAGTCGACCGAAATATTTTTTAAGACATTAATATACGTAATTTGTTTTCCAAAATGGTCGCAAACAGCTTTGCCGCCTTCCACCATTCTTTCCAAAAAAGGCTTGCCAATCGGCCAGCCGGCGCCGTGCAGCTGGGCTTTTCCTTTTTTGCCCGAAGCACAACCGATGGCAATATTTTTTAACGAACCGCCAAAACCACCCATCGCGTGTCCTTTAAAGTGGGTGTAAACGACCATCGAATCATAATTTTCAATATGCTTTCCGACAGCAACTTCTTTCAGGCGTTTTCCGCCGTTAACCGGCAAAGAAATATCGCCATCCGCATCCATAATATCTACCGGGCAAAATGTCCAGCCGTTTGTCTTTAACGTTTCCAAATGCCCTTGTGTGGTCTGGCGCGGACTGGGATACAAGACATTGCACTCTACAATCGTGCTATTGGGAATCTGAGCCTGCAGGGCTTTGGCCAATTCACGCGGCAGCAGGTTCGGCCCGTGAGGTTCGCCGGTATGAAGTTTTATTGCAGTTTTGCCTTTGATATTTTGGTTGACCTTTTCATAAAGCTTTACCAGATTCTCCGGCGTAATATCACGGATAAAATAAACCTTTGGCTTTTCCTGTTGTTCAGGCAAGGCGGCACCAGCCGGATTTATGCCGAAGTTTTTTCCTAAAACGCCGGCGACGACAGCGCTTACCGACAATTTGCAAAAGTCTCTGCGTTTCATCATTATTCTCCCTTCATTTAAGATAATATCAGCATAACTTTTAAAGTGCGCTCTAAGTCAAGATATTTTTTGTGGTCTGTTTATTATAAAATTCAGACACAAAGGGATTAAAAAAATTATTTTGTGCCAAATTTTCCCAAAATTCAAAAACACAAAATTTGTTCTATTCTTTTACCCATACGCCTTATAAAAAAAACAAGCCGCAACATTTATTCATAAATAGACAAAACACGCATTTTAATCCGCCTCCCCTCAAAAAATATTTTATGCCGAATCAATAAATTAAATAAGTTTTAACACTTTGCTTATATTCTACAGTTGTATTTGGTAATTTTTACTTTTGAGGACTACAAGTGATGAAAAACTATACTGAAAATGATATTCGCGTTGCTGCTTACTACAACTGGCTGAACAACGGCTGCCAAAACGGAAATGATTTGCAGAACTGGAATGCCGCCATTCAACAGCTGTCCAGCAAAATCAACTGCTCCAATAAAATCAGCTGCACCAGCAAATCTTCCTGCTCTACAAAATCCAGCAGCAAAGCTTGCTCCAGCAAAACTTCTGTAAAAAAAGCAGCCAGCAAAAAAACAAAAAAATAGGCTGAACTTTTGTAAAGTATTGCAACCCCGGTTTTCCGGGGTTTTTTATAAGTTACAAAAAAGCCAAAGGCATCATATACCTTTGGCTTTTTAACGGCGGTTAATCGTCCTCATATCTGTGAGGGTTCAGCACCGCCTCTTCTGCACTTCCGACTTTTCGATAGAGACCATATTGATCTTTTTTGAAATAATCTTTTACAGTTTTTGCATATCTGACGTTTTTTTCATAAAATGTTTCTCCCGTCGGATTTTCAACAACAAGTTGATCCCCTTCCAAATAGAATCTTCCGTTTTCAGAACGATCATCTTTTTGATAGGCATAAAACTTACACCGGCTTTCAAGAACATAATACCAAGGGCCTATTTTTTGTAACAGCCAAACCGGCTCGTTATAATTAGTGCTGACTACCTCAATTCCGATGTCATTTAAAAATCCCGAACTGGACAAGCCCCATACATTCAAATCACAAAAATTAAATTTTTCAGCCGTATCAATGATAATAATCCTTCTTACGCCTCGGTTTTTGTTGATCGCATCTTCTTTTGACCAACAACTCTGAACAGGATTTTGCGGTACCAGCATATTATCCAGTCCGACATATTTTAAACTTTGGTTGACTGCAGGAAGAACAGTTTCCAGCGTTTTCAACCTTTCTGCGGACGGCAACTCAACACCGACGGCTTTGCAATACCCCAGAGCTTCTGCTGCTGTTACGGCAAAATGAGGATAATTAATCAACGACAAATAATTCCCTGAGGAATCTATTAAAATTCCTTTTTCCTGGTTCCACTGGGTGGATATTGATACACTGTTATCTTTTAAAAGATAATCACCGGGAAGGATGCCTGAATAAAAACATTGGGCTAATCGTCCATCCCCTCTCCATGCCCTTCTGTTTCCTATCGGAATCATTCGGTCTGCTGTTGCTAAATCTGAAATTTTCATAATACAAATAATAATTTAACGTTAGGTGTTTTTTTATCACCTTACTTAATATTTGTCAATAAGCAGCTTTTTGATATGGCCGTTTCTGGTGGTTCGGTCAAGTTTCATCTTTTGCACCAGCCGGCTGTGGCTGTTTGCCGGGCGTGCAAATAGCATCAAAAGTTTTTTCCTATAAAAAAATAAGCCCCGTCTTTAGATGACGAAGCTTATTGCCAAGCAAAAAAGCAAGCCTCTCCGGCCTTGCCATACATTGTTTTGCTTTTCTAGATTCAACCGGCATTATCCGTTATTTTTCGGCTTCCGGAGCTAGAACATTTCCTTCAATACTGTCAGTTTTTCGGTATATTCCATAATTGTCCATTGTGAAGTAGTCTTTTATGGTTCTGGCATATCTTTCCGTTCCTTTGTAAAAGACATCTCCGGTTGGGTTTTCAACAATTAAGTTCTTTCCTTTAATATAACAGCGGCCGTTACGGCTTATATCCTGCGGCGCATAAGAATACCGCCGGCAGCGGCTTTCTAAAACGTAATACCAACATTGCCCGATATCCTGCAACAACCAAGAAGCATCTTCATAATGCTGATCAGCAATATAAATACCCGGAATACGGGGCGATGTATTTTTGATACAAACCCCCTGGATATTTGGAATATCAAAACGCGTAAATCCGGCATATCCCGTCATTACAATACGGCGGCATCCGGGTTCTCCGCTTTCGGCAGCTTCTTTTGACCAATAGTTTTTAACAATATTTGAAAGAAGCCGACAGTCATCTTTGCCTATGCATTTTAAGCTATGATTTACGATATCTTTGAATTTTTCCAAAGATTCAAGCCTTTTGCAAGAAGGCAACGCCATACCGACAACTTTGCAATAGCCAAGCGCCTCAGACGCTGTTACGGCATTGGTTGTCAGATGCTCCAAAATCAGATAATCGAAGTTCTCAAAAAAAATGCCTTTCTCCTGCCCCCAAACGGTGGAAGCGGAAAAGCTGTCATCTTTCAAAAGATAGTCCCCGGGGAGAATTCCTGAATATATCATTCCGTTATCTCCTCGCCATGCCCGTCTGATACCTATCGGAATCGTACGGTTCACCGTGCTTAAATCTAACATATCCATAATACAGACAATAATAAAGTTATACAGTTTTGTATCTAGCA
The DNA here is from genome assembly GCA_949300375.1 of uncultured Pseudomonadota bacterium. Lineage (GTDB taxonomy): Bacteria > Pseudomonadota > Alphaproteobacteria > RF32 > CAG-239 > MGBC133411. The sequence goes on along the minus strand of CASGEB010000002.1, from coordinate 26,132 downwards.
TTACATTTTCTATTTGTCAACAAGCGACTTTTTAATCCGGCTGCCATACCCTGTTCCAATGGTTCGCCCAAGATTTATTATTTTCTGCGCCAAACGGCTGCGGCTGTTTGCCGGCGTGCCGTCGGCGCCTGCTTTTCCCGGATAGAGCGCATAAAGACTTCGATATTCTTCTTCCGTTATATTCGGCATAATAACGTTTGCTCCGGCCTGCAAAGCCATTATCCGCCCGTTTGGATGCAGGCTTTCCATTGCGGTGGTGGCCGGAATATTGATATCCGGCAGCATAATCCGCATAACGGCCATTGTCCGCAAAGCCAGGCTTAAACTTCCGCCGTTTTCTCCGGCAAGCGGGGTATCCGGATGCGGAATAAAGGGGCCTATGCCGGCCATATCAATTTCCAAATTCTGCAAGAAAAGCAAATCGTTTGCGATGGATTCAAGCGTTTGTCCCGGAAGTCCGACCATAATTCCCGACCCAAGCTCATAACCAAGCTCTTTTATCATCAGCAGGCATTCATAACGGCGCTGCCAGCTCATTTGCGGATCCAGCCGGTGATAAAGCTCTTTGTCCGTTGTTTCTATCCTCATCAGATAACGGTCGGCGCCGGCCTCGCGAAAAGCTTTGTATTCATCATAATTCCGTTCGCCGATGCTCAAGGTTACCGCGACGTCAAAATTTTTAACCGCCGAAATGATACGGCATAACCGCTCTACAGAGAAATACATATCTTCTCCGGACTGCATTACTATGGTTTTGAACCCCATTTCCGCACCCTGACGAGCCGTTTTTATCAGCTCTTCTTCCGAAAGGCGGTAACGGCAGACTTTTTTATTATCCCGGCGGATACCGCAATACAAACAATTGTTGCGGCAGAAGTTGGAAAATTCTATCAGGCCGCGCAAGTGCACCTCATCGCCGACATTTTTTCTTCGGACATCATCTGCCCGGTTAAACAGCTCTTGCTCATTTTGCTTGTCAGACAGCAAAGCAATAATTTCTTTTTTGGTTAAATTCATTATTTCTTCCTTTGGAATAAAAGTTTAAGTTTAATTTTTATATTTGCAACAGAAATTATAACGTCTTATAATTCCGACAGAAGAAAATTATGGAAAAAGGCATTTTGGAAAAACTCGGAAAATCAAAATTCCGCAGCAGTTTTAAATTGACCCGGAAATATAAAGACTATGTTTGGCAGAAAGGGTATGATACCATCCGCCGCCACGCCGAAGATTTTATTGCCCGCAGGCTGGCTCCCGCAGTTATTGAGAATGACGGCAAACAAACGCCAATGCGCAGTCATCCGGTATTTATCGCCCAGCATGCCACAGCCTGCTGCTGCCGGAAATGCCTTTATAAATGGCACGGCATCCGTCCCGGGACAGCATTGACTCCGAAGCAGCAGGAAGATATTGTTGAGTTGATTATGATGTGGATAAAAAAACAAACAGAAACATCGTAAAAAAATTTTTTTAAGAAATAATCAGAGAGACTAACATATTCCGCCTGAAACAGGCATTTTTCTTTTAAGTATAAGTATTCGCATTCGGAGTAAAAAAAACGTTTCCCTAAGATAGAGAAACGTTTTTAGTCTGCATATTAAGATTGAGACAACCTTGCCGCTAAATATGTATCAACTCTTTGTTTATCGGCTTTGGCTTTAGCTTTTCTTTCTGCTTCCTCCTTCGCTTCACGGAGTTCATATTTCCGAGCTTCTTTAGCTTTACGGATTCTTTCCTCTTCTTCCCATTCGGCTTTCAATTCTTCAGGCGTTTTTGCTCCAAAGGCTCTTAAAAGCTTTTTGACCTCTTCATTTTCTGTTTCAGAATATAAAGACACATATTCTGTAGCATAACCAGGCGCATAGGAATCTTCAGAATAATTCACCCTAATGGGTACTCTTGTATTAGGGTCTGCCCCTGCTTCAAGCAGCCGGATTACTTTATTGATATCTTCTTTGTAGTAATCAAACCCCCTACAAGTTTTTGCCAATTCCTCATTTAATTTTTCTTGTTTCCGTTTCGCCTGTTTCGACTTTATTTCCTTTCTATATCGGAGGTACAACACAACGCAGGAAACAACAAGAACTGCTAAAATGATAAAAATAACGTTTTGCATAATTGTAAATTTTTTTGTTTAACATAAAAATATCTCTCACGGGTTCAGTAATACCATAAATCCGCTGTCAGGTCAAGCATAATATTAGACAAATTTTTCAAAATTTAATATCCTTTCTATTTTCTTATTGATTTTATAGAAAATTGTGTTATGAGTCAGGGGGAAAACAATAAAAATTATGTATATTATGAAGAAATTAGCAGAAAAAGATCCGATGACTTCTTTAGAAGAAGGACGGAAAGAGTGTGAGCTCCACATTGAGATTATGGAAGAGTTGAACAAGCTTGAATGCCATATTGAGTCTTTCAGGGAAGAGGATTATGAAGGATTTTCGTATTGCTCCTATCGTCTGATTGAAAACAAACTTACCGATGAGCGCGCCATTATGATTGCCCAGCGGCAAAAACATGATGAAATCTTGCTTATGATTCAAAAATACGGCGAAATGTATGCGGTTGTATCTCGATATAACCACATTTCTTACAGTTCCCGCAGTATTGTTTTGCCGGTTGCTGTTCAGGTTATTATTGCCGAACGGAACAACCCTGAAGAAATGAAAGCTTTTTTGGCTTATATGGGTTTTGGCGAAGAAGGGCAGGATGTTGTCATCAGACGCGGAAAACACGACGAACTGATGTATTATATCGAACGCCACGGTTTTACGCCCCAAATGCAGAAAAAGCTTTGGCAGCGCGGCAATATGGAAGAAATTGCCCTGCATTTTCACAAGCACTGTCTTTGTCCGGAATTGATATCCAAATGGTTCAGGCTCTATCAGAATCATGAGGATATTTTATTTGCAATCCACTGGTACGGCAAACAGCGCAAAACCCTGCCGAATGATGTGCAAGTGATGATTGCCGAACGGAACAACCCTGAAGAAATGGAGGCTTTCTTATCTTATATGGGATTTGGCGAAAGCGGACAGGCTATTGTCGTCAGCCGCCAAAACCATGATGAACTGATGTCTTACATCCGGCGGCATGGTTTTTCGCCCCTGGTGCAGCAGATGCTTTGGCAACGCGGCAATACGGAAGAAATTGCCCTGCACTTGCAAAAACACGGGTTGTGCGAATATTTGACCGCGATGTTATTGGACAGCAACAATCCTGATTATTTCAACTTGTGGATTTCTCAACGCAAACTCCCGTTTGAAAAGCAAAAAACTCTTTTGGAAACAGGATCTTCGGAATTGTTCTACAGCTACATTCGCAAATACCAGTTTGACTACCAGCTTCTTGGTTTGTTGTTTGAAAAACGGTCTTTGCCTGAGGCTAAAGATTATATTTCGTTATATCCCGTTATATACCATCTTGAAGAGTTTCTGAAAACAGGAAAAGACGAGTTGGTTATGCATCTCATCGAGCATTATCCTTCGGAGCATTTGTATTCATTAGTCAACGCCTATCAAAGCACCGGAAGAAACAAGGTTGACGAGATGCTGGCTTTGGCGAATCGACAGAAGAGTCCTTCATTTACCGCGACGGTAAGAAAGAATATTATTAAAAGCGGAAATCTTGAAGACTTTAAGAAATGTCTCACTGAACGCTTTTCTCCGGAAGAAGAAAAGTTTCTGGCACAAGAAGGTTCGCATGACATCGTTATGGCGTATATCGACCGCTATCCGCTGGAAATGTATGCCTTGCGGGAATTTTACAACCGCAACAATCCCGAAGAAGCTATGTTTTATCAGCAACGGTGGGATTGATAATATTAGCAAAAAAACGGTAATACTGAGTATTGCCGTTTTTTTTTGGATATTGACAAATTTTCCGGCCTATGATTATCTTTGCCGGTAAAACATATTATAAAGCAATTATTATATGGATATCGGAGTCATTGTTTATATTGTTCTTGCCTGCATTATATTATATGTTCTTCTGGCTATTATCTGGCACGGCATTCTCATACTTTTGGGAATTTTGCGCATTATCTGGCTGGTTGTGAGTTTTCCGTTCAAATGCATCTTTTACATCGGTGCATTTTTGTTTGGTTTGTGTCATGAGATTTTGCAATATTTTTCAAAGAGACAGCAAAAAACTTATCAGACGGAAGATACTTACAGCCGATATGACTACAAACAGGAAAAAGCTTCCGGCCCGACGTCAGACGATAACGCATCCGGCGAACGACGCAAAGAATCTTACAGGCCGACAGATGCAGATAAAGAAGAGCAATATTTGCAGATTTTGGAATTGTCCCGACAGGCGCTCAATAAAGAAAATTTGAAAAAGAATTTCCGGCGGCTGGCAAAAGCGTATCATCCCGACAAGAATTCCGGCAATCCCGTCCTGGAAGAAAAATTTAAATTTCTGGTCGAGGCGTATGATTATTTTTTGCAAAAAGTTTGAAAGCCCTGCTCCGTCAAAGAGCAAGGCTTTTTTGTTTATTCATCCGTCCGCGGGCGGCAGCCGCAATAATTTTGATTATACAAATCAAGTTCTTTTATCAACCGGCAGCGCAGTTCCTGCATACCGTGTTTGCGCCCTTCTATATCAAAATAAGGCACGCCGGTTTCGGACGAGGCTTTATCCGCCGCCGCATTAACCTGAGCGAGATTTTTATAACGCGAAACGCCCAAGACCGAAGCAACCCCGGCAAAACCATTGGCTTTGGCATATTCCATCACCCTTTTTAAGCGCATATAAAAACAGACAGAGCATCTGGCTCCGCGTTCCGGCTCGTTTTCCAGCCCTTTGGTCATTTCGCACCAATGGTTGTTATCATATTCCAATTCGATAAAGGGAATCTGATAAAGGCCGCATATCCGGCGGTTTTCTTCGCAACGTTTGCAATATTCCTCACGGGGGCGGACGTTCGGATTGTAAAACACGACGCTGAAATCATAAAATTGTTCCGCCAGCGTTTTGATAACCGCGCAAGAACACGGCGCACAACATGAAAGCAAAAGAAATTTTGAGTTTTTGTCCGGCTGCATTATTCAGAATCCTTCCAGATAAATATTGTTCCCAACCTGCCACAAACGCATAGACTTGTCAATCAGGACAAAAAGAAAAAAGGCCGTAATTCAATACAGCCTTTTTTAATGTTTTACCATAAAAGCCCTTCTTTGCGAAGAGTTGTGCTTTCATCTTTTAAAAAGCATACTGTCCTCAGGATATCATCTTCGGACAACGGATAAAGAAAATGCGCCATATTGCCGGCGGCACAACCGGTTAAACTGCAATGACAGATAATTTGAAAGGCTATACTGCCATAACCGTAATAGGCCGCGTCATACGGCGTGATTATCAAAACATTTACAAAGTTCTGAATCCAAAAAACCCGGTCCAATATCGGAAGCCAGTTTTCAAAATCGCCGTTTTCGGTTTGGTAATTCCATTTAACCACCAGAAAGTCTTTTCTCCTGCCGGCTCTGTTAACGGCCTCGTCAACGGCGTTCTGCGCAGATTTTTCAGCTTCTTCGTCAAAACCAAGCACCTCGCGGTTTTTTCTCTGCAGTTCAAGAATTTCTTTTCTCGTGTTGCCGGCGGCAATCAGCTTGCGCAAATTGCACGACCAATCCAAATGAAACCGGCCAAGATAGTATTCCATTACCATATACTGCCAATCGCTGACGGAAAACTCTTTTTGGGCATATTGCAAAGCCTTATACAAGACAGAATCTTCCACACGATTATATTCTGCCGTATCCGAACGGTATGAAACCCCGATGTAAACTGGCTTAAAACCTTGCGCCAACAGTTTTTCTTCTTCATCCCGGGTAAAAATATAAGGTTTTTCAAGCAACCGGAATGCAGCACCGCAATTTTCCAAAACCTTGATTGTTTCGGCAACTACAATATTCTTTTCTCCAATAACAAAATAATATTTCTCTTTCATATGCGTAAAAATTTAATAATTTATTTCGGATTTTTATAATACAAAAAAAAGTTTTTTTGTCAAGAATCCTTTTTAAGGCCTTATTTTTCCATTTCTTCCAATTTCTCGCTTGTTTCCAGCCACTCGCTTTCAAATCCGGCAATCTGATTTTCCAGCCGGGACAGCTCTTTCTGCCGGGTTATCAATTCATCGGTTGACATCGGGTTCTGAAAAGAGTTTTCAATTTCGGTTTTTTGCCTGTTTAGCTTTTCAAGCTCACGTTCAATGCTGCGCAGGCGGGAGGACAGGTCTTTTTTTAACCGGCGGGCGTCAATTTTGGGTTCGGCCGGTTTGGCAACGTTTTTGGGCGCTTTTTTAAACGTATCGCCTTCCAACAACAATTTTTTATAATCTTCCAAATCCCCGTCATACGGCTTGCAGGTATGATTTTTGACCAGCCACAAATTGTCGGCAATCAGTTCAATCAGGTGAATGTCGTGCGTAATTAAAATAACCGAACCTTTATATTCGTTTAACGCCCTTATCAAAGCTTCGCGCCCATCAATATCAAGATGATTGGTCGGCTCGTCCAAAATCAGCAATCCCGGGCGCTCAACCGTCATGGCGGCAAAAAGCAGACGGGCTTTCTCCCCGCCGGACAAACGGGAAATCTGCGTCAGGGCTTTTTCCTGACCCAATCCGAATCTGGCCAGGTGGGAACGGATTTTGGTTTCGTGTTCCTGCGGCATTAGAGTTGTCATAAACTCCAGCGCCGTCTGTTCCATCGGCAATTCCTCCGCCTGATGCTGGGCAAAATAACCGACCTTTAATTTTCCCAACCGGCGTTCGCTGCCTTCCATCAGCGGCAGCCGCCCGGACAACAATTTTGCCAAAGTTGATTTTCCGTTGCCGTTGGCGCCGAGCAAAGCAATCCGGTCATTATCGACTATTTGCAAATTCAATCTTTTTAAAACCGGAACACCGTCATAACCGACGGTTCCGTTTTCAATCGTCAAAAGCGGCGGCGGCAGTTCGTCCGGCTCAGGAAAATCAAAAACCGTTGCGGCGGCGTCTTCCACCAGTTCAACCTTCTCCAGTTTTTCCAGCATTTTTATGCGGCTTTGCGCCTGTTTGGCCTTAGTTGCCTTATACCGAAAGCGGTCTACAAAAGACTGCAGATGACGGCGGCGCTGCTCAATTTTTTCTGCCTGCCGAGCCTGCACTTGCTGCTGCAGGGCGCGGGTGGTTTGAAAAACGTCATAATTTCCGGCATAGGTTATCAGATGTTTGTTATCAAAATGAATAATATAATTGCACAACGAATTCAGAATATTCCGGTCGTGGCTGATAAGCAGCAAGGTACCGCGGTATTTGCGCAAATGGCTTTCCAGCCAGATACCGGACTCCAAGTCCAAGTGATTGGTCGGCTCGTCCAGCAGTAAGATATCGGACGGCTGAAATAATGCAGCGGCCAGGGCTACCCTCATCCGCCAACCGCCGGAAAATTCTTTTACGGGACGTGTTAAATCTTCCTGCTTAAAACCAAGGCCGCTTAAAATTTCCGCAGCACGGGCCGAGGCCGCCGAAGCACCCAGTATATTTAACCTTTCATGGATTTCCGCCGCCTCTTCCGCCCCGGCATTTTCCAAACGCGCCAAAAGCATACCGCGTTCTTTATCCTGAGCCAGAACAAAATCGAGAAGAGGCATATCCAGTCCGGACAGTTCCTGCTCAACAAACACAACCCGGCTGCCGGATGGAAAAGATATATCGCCGTGTTCGGTTTCCAGTTCTCCTTTCAACACGCGGAAAAGCGTTGATTTTCCACAGCCGTTGGCTCCGACCAATCCGACTTTCCAGCCGTCGGCAATATGCGCCGATGCGTTCTCCAGCAGCGTTTTTGTTCCTATCCTGACGGTTATGTCGTTAATGTCTATCATAATAACCGCTTGATAGCATATTGAATTTCAGAAGTAAAGTTTTAACTGTGTCTTATAAATGCCTGAGCCGCGTTGTGTTTTCTTTTGTTGTTAAAAATCAGGCCGCGCGGCGGCGGGGTTTCAGATGAAGCGGCTCTTCTTTGTCCGGTTCCGGCCAGACCGAAGCTCGAAATCCGGCGCCGCATTTTCTTTCCATACAAGGACGGCGCGGACAATCACATTTCGGGAGCGGCGACATTTCTCTTTCCGGCTGTACCCTGTTCGGGCGCATTTCCGGAAGTTTTCGGATATGCGGACAGTTGATGACAGTCGGCGCCGTGCAAACCGGATTTTTGAAAGCGACGACAATCTGCTGCGGGTCAACCCGCCCCGAAGCGGCAAACATAAACATTTGTGAAAAACCGACTCCTGCCAGAAACAGCAAAATGCCGCCGGCAACATATATTCCAGTCTTTTTCTTATCCATTTTCTTCTCCCTGCAAAATTACTTTTTCTCATAAGTAAGCAGGGAAAAAAGTTATTCAAGGTTAGCCAATGGGCTATGTCCGGTGGCAAAATCCTTGACAATCAGCGTGGTAACGGGAGCTTTGGAATGTTTTTGAAAAATCAGACCGTGTCCGAGGCAAAGCCCGACATTGACATTTAAATCGGTATTCATCGAGTTAAGATAATCGGCCTGAAACGCCGGGTCGCAGCTTGAGCCTTTATGGTCTTTGGTAAAGTCGCACAAATCCAGCCCGCCTTCCCGGCAATTGACGTGAAAGACCTCCAATCCGCTGGCAGACAGCAGGTTTATCAGTTTCGGAATATATTTTTGCATACAAATACAGTTGGCAATGCCAATCCGCCGGTATCCCATCCCTTTGGCATAGTTTATCAGTTCCTGAATGCGGGACTTGTTTAAAGCCTCGTATGTGATTTCCATTTCTTTTAATTCTTCCGGGCTGTACTGTTCTTTCATTTTCCCTCCGTTTTCTGTTGATTATAAAACGCAAAAATAATTTCGCAAGCTTGAAAATTTTAAACGCTTCTTTCATTTTTTTATTTCAGACTCTTGATAAAAGAATCGAAGTAAGGGACAAGAAAATCATGAAAATTGCCGGAATCGAAATTAAAGGTTTGTCGACGGACTCCCGCCTGATTAAGCCGGGATATCTCTTCGGGGCGCAAGACAGCGAGAAAGCCCCGGCATCGGCATATATTCCGTCGGCCGTGCAAAACGGCGCGGCGGTTATTATCTGCAGACCGGAATATGTTGACGAGAAAACTTATCCGAACGTTAAATTTATTGCAAAAGAGAATCCGAACAAAGCTTTTGCCGAAACAGCCGCCGAATTTTACGGCCCGCAGCCGAAAAATATTGCGGCGGTTACCGGTACCAACGGCAAGACATCTATTGCCGATTTTGTCCGTCAGCTTCTGACCATGATGAATCTTAAAGCGGCAAGTATGGGAACGCTCGGGCTGATTAAAGGATGCGAAGCGCCTATTCCTTCCCCCAACACGACGCCGAACGCCGCCGTGATTGCCGAAGAACTTGCCGGCTTGAAAAAAGAAGGCTATGACTATGCGGTTATGGAAATGTCGAGCCACGGCTTATGCCAATACCGCACAGGCGGCGTTCATAACGTGAAAGTGGCCGGTTTCACCAACCTGACCCGCGACCATCTTGATTATCACAAGACTTTTGAAAACTATCTGGCCGCCAAAGAAATTTTGTTCCGGGAAGTGCTTGTTCCCGGCGGGACAGCCGTTTTGAACGCCGATATTGACGTTTTTGAGCATTTGCGCAAGGTTTGCGAAAAAAGCGGAAAACGCATCGTAACTTATGGACACAAAGGCAAAGAATTAAAGCTTTTGCAAGCTGTTCCGACTGTTGACGGGCAAAAATTAAAGCTTGTTTTTTACGGAGAAGAGAAAGAGATATTTGTTCCCCTGGCCGGAGAGTTTCAGGCGATGAACGTTTTATGCGCCTTGGGCATGGCTTCTGAACTGACCGGAAAGCCCGGAGAAGTTTTAGAGCATATCGGACAGATTCACGGTGCCAAAGGAAGGCTTGACCTGGCCGGAAAAACAGCCGGCGGCGCGGCCATATACATTGACTATGCCCATACGCCCGACGCCTTGGAAAACGTTATCCGCGCCATGCGTTCCCATTGCCGCGGCAAGCTGCACGTTTTGTTCGGCTGCGGCGGAGACAGAGACGCCGGCAAACGCCCGATTATGGGCAAAATCGCCAATGACCTGGCCGATGTGGTATATGTGACGGATGACAATCCGAGAACCGAAAACGCCGAAAAAATCCGTTCGCAGATTATGGCAGCCTGTCCGCGCGGCATTAATATCGGGAATCGGGCCGAGGCAATCAAAACCGCCATGGCTGCGCTGCAAAAAGACGATATTCTGATTATTGCCGGCAAAGGGCATGAGACCGGGCAGTATATCAACGGACAGATTTTTCATTTCAGCGACCATGAAGAGGTTTGTAAGAATTTGAAATAAAATGTATCGGGATAAATCCGCAGGTATAAAAAAATTAACTAATCTTTGGAGATTTCTGTTATATAATAGCAGAGAATTGTGTTTTTAACAGTAACGAAAGGGGTAGTGGCAACATGAAAAAAGAAGTTGTTGCGAATACTGAAAGAACGTTTGACAACGGCGCCCAAAGCATTGACGATTTGAATGCTTTGATTGCCAGAGTCAGCGAAGCTCAGAAAATTATGGCGACGTTCAGCCAGGAACAGGTGGACAAGATTGTCGAGGCCATGGCGATTGCAGCCAACAGCCACCGTATTCCTCTGGCAAAGATGGCCGTGGAAGAAACCGGCATGGGTATTGTGGAAGACAAGGTGATTAAAAACCATTTTGCCGCCGAAGAGGTTTATAACAAATATCGTCATACAAAAACCTGCGGCGTTATTGAGCATGATGCGACCAACGGCATTACCAAAATAGCCGAGCCGCTGGGCGTCATTGCCGGCGTTATTCCGACGACCAATCCAACGTCTACCGCCATTTTCAAAAGCATGATCGCCCTCAAGACCCGCAACGGCATCATCTTTTCGCCGCACCCGCGCGCAAAGAAATGCACGGTTGAGACAGCCCGTCTGATGCTGGAAGCCGCCGTTAAGGCCGGCGCGCCCGACAATATCATCGGGTGGATTACCGATCCGACAATTGAACTCACACAGCATTTGATGAGCCATGACGGCATTGACCTGATTTTGGCGACCGGCGGCCCGGGCATGGTCAAATCGGCTTATTCATCCGGCAAACCAGCTCTCGGCGTCGGCGCAGGAAACGTTCCGGCCATCATTGACGAAACGGCCGATATTAAAATGGCCGTCAGCTCCGTTTTGATGAGCAAAACCTTTGACAACGGTATGATTTGCGCTTCCGAGCAATCCATTATCGTCCACAAAGACATTTATGACGCCGTTAAAGAAGAGCTGCAGTACCGCGGCGCTTATATCCTGAACAAAAAAGAAAAAGAAAAAGTTGCTCAGACAATTGTCATTGACGGCAAATTAAACTCGAAAATCGTCGGACAGCCGGCTTACAAGATTGCCGAAATGGCCGGCGTTAAAGTTCCGCAGGAAACGAAAGTCCTTATCGGCGAAGTTGAGAAAATCGGCAAAGAAGAAGAATTTTCTTATGAAAAATTGTCGCCTGTTCTGGCTATGTACAAAGCCAAAGATTTTGAACAGGCCGTCTTTATGGCACGCGATCTGGTTAACTTTGCCGGACCGGGGCATACTTCCGTACTCTATACGGCCGACCATAACAAAGACCGTATTGCCCGTTTCAGCGAAGTTATTGAAACCGGGCGTATGCTTGTTAACACCCCGTCTTCACAAGGCGGTATCGGCGATTTGTACAACTTCCGCCTTGACCCGTCGCTCACCTTGGGCTGCGGTTCCTGGGGCGGTAACGCGGCCAGCGAAAACGTAGGAGTAAAACACTTGTTGAATATTAAAAATGTTGCGGAAAGACGCGAAAATATGCTCTGGTTCAGAGTTCCCCCGAAAATTTACTTCAAACAAGGCGCCGTCGGTTTTGCGCTGCGTGAACTCTGCGGCAAAAAGAAAGCTTTGATTATTACTGACAAACCTTTGTTCCAGCTCGGCTATACCAACAAAATTACTTCCGTTCTGGAAGACATGGGCATTGCATATCAGATTTTCTCCGAAGTTGCGCCGGATCCGGATACCGATACCGTTAACCGCGCTCTGGTTATGTGCCGCAGCTTTGAACCGGACGTTATTATTGCGCTCGGCGGAGGTTCTCCGATGGATGCTGCTAAAATCGTCTGGCTGATGTATGAGCATCCGGAAGTTCAGTTTGAGAATCTGGCTATGCGCTTTATGGATATTCGCAAACGCGTCTGCATGTTCCCGGATCTGGGGTCTAAAGCTTATATGGTCGCTATTCCGACCACATCCGGTACCGGTTCGGAAGTTACGCCGTTTGCCGTTATTACGGACTCCAATACCCACATCAAATATCCGATTGCCGATTATGCCCTGACGCCGAATATGTCCATCATCGACCCGGATTTGGTTTTGACCATGCCGCGCGGCCTGGCTGCCGCTTCCGGTATTGACGCGCTGACCCATGCTCTGGAAGCTTTGGCCTCCATTATGGCAACGCCGTTTACCGATGGTATTGCATATGAGGCCATCCGTCTGATTTTTGACAATCTGGAACTCTCGGTCAATGACGGCGCCAATAACCCGAAAGCCCGCGAGAATATGCATTATGCCGCGACAATGGCCGGTATGGCGTTTGCTCAGGCGTTCCTCGGCGTTTGCCACTCGATGGCTCACAAACTCGGCAGCGCTTATAACATTCCGCACGGTATTGCCAATGCGTTGATGATCAGCGAAGTCATTAAATTCAATGCCAATGACAAGCCGACCAAACAAGGAACTTTCTCACAGTATCACTATCCGGAAGGCAAGAGAAGATATGCCAAAGTGGCCGAGTTCCTGAATTTGGGAGGCAAGAACGACGACGAGAAAGTTGCCAACCTGATTAAGGCCGTTGAAAAACTGAAGAAGAGCATCAGCATTCCTGCTTCCATTAAAGAATGGGGCGTTGATGAGAAGACTTTTCTTGACAATCTGGATGAACTGTCAGAACTGGCGTTTGATGACCAATGCACCGGCGCCAATCCGGCTTATCCGTTGATTTCGGAAATCAAGCAAATGTATCTGAACGCTTATTACGGCAAAGCGTAATCCGTTCGCAGGACGCTAAAAAGGGAGGATTTATTCCTCCCTTTTTATTGCCCGCAATTTCCGGCTTTAATCCTCAAATGCCTGATGACATCCGCCGTCCGTTTATCTTCGAAATATTATCGAAATAAAAAAATCCCCGGATGTTGCGAACTGTTCCGGGGAGATTAAAAGGCTGCGGATTATTCCTCCAAAGCCCGAGCCTCGGCATCTTCCGTCCGCTTGTTGTCAAAGTAAACAAAATACTGATATAAATGAGCGTTAAAAGACATTTTAACGGCAACGTTCAAAAAAATCAGCAACAGAAAGACGGCCGAAAAGACCAGACGCAATGCCAGACTTTCTCCGGCAATGTTTCCTGCCAATCCCAGCGCGGTCATCAGAAAGATTATCGGAAGAGTCATAACAATGCCTCCCCAGAAGATTTTATTGGAATTTCCGCGGGTAACCTCAAAAGATTTTTTCAAAGTCATATTCCGGTTTTCTACGGCGGCTCCGCTCAAAACCAAACTAAAGCGCGAAAGAATTATCATTGCCGCCAGAATTGCAATCAGAACAATCAAAAGCAAATGTTTGAGCATTATATCCTGATAAATATTGACATATGCCGTCAATATGCCGATAACCTGTCCAAAAATTATTCCCGGAACAACGTCTATCAGCAACTGATATCCCAATACCCGCAATTCACGGCTGCCAAAACGAAAAGAAAACGGGCGCGGTTCGTCTTTCAAAATTATAAAACGGGAAAAGGAAGTCATCACATAAACCGAAAAAAGCGTTGTCAAAGCTACGACACCGATATAGGCACCCTGCGTCGTCGTACAATTTTCCGCCATGGTCAAAGAACAAAACAGAGGCGTGCCAAACAGCGCCTCATATCCCGTCAGCAAAACGCCTAAAGCAATTATCATAAATATGATTTTCAGATTGAGCAGGACATATGTAAAACTGCGGCTCAGACATTCTTTCCACGGCAGGACGATTATGGAATCTTTATTCATTACATTTTTCTCCCGTTAAAAATAATTGCAGGCTGTAACTCAGCCCCGTCAGCCAGGCAACGACCATCAGAATTATGAAATTGTACATAAACTCGGACGTAAACGCAAGATACAGCGGATGTCCGCCGTCAACCCCGGCATAGCTGCCCAACAGACCACCGGTCAGATATACAAAAATCAGCAGCATAAAAAACAATGATATCAGAATCTTCAAATTAGCGCCCGATGTCCGACGCCAAATTTCCCGCCATTTTAAACTGCTTTCTCCCGAAGCCGCCGATGACAACAATGACAACATCCGCAGTCCAAACAACGGAACAATGAACAGAAAAAAGAAAACGGCAAAAACCGCAACTTCAATCCGCCAGTCCGGATTGGGCTGCCGGGCCGCCAGATAAGAAAAAGAAATCAGCGGAAAAACAAACAGGCTCAAAAAGCCGACAATAGTCAAAAGCGTTTTAAAAAAACGGCGGCCGGGCTTTAAGATAAAACGCAGAGTCAGCCTTTGTCCGGACAGCACCTGCCGGTAGCAAACAATAAACCATATACCCAACAGCAGCTTGAGCAGAAAATTTGCCATATAAAGCCCTGAGGAAGACGAACAAAAATAATTTCCGGCCGGATTATCAAGAACACAGATAAACGGAAAGCCCAACAAACAGGAAATAACAGACATCAGGCCGCCGAACAGAAAGGCAAGCCCGAGAAAGCTCCGAAAAGAATCAACAAAAAAACGGTAGGGATCCAACAGCAACGGCAAAAATTTTAATTTTGGCCACTTTTTACTGTCGGCATCTTCCGTTGAAACCGCCGGGCAACTTTGGCTGAACCAGGAACAAAATTTGTTGAAAACATTTGCCATTTTACAGCTCCTTTACATAAGAAACACCCGGGAGTCCGCGGATTTTGCTCAAAATATCATTGGCAAAAGCGTAGCCTCCCGCCAGTTCAATACGGATATCCCAGTCGTTGTTTTCCGGTTTTAAATATATCTTATTTACGCCGTTTCTATCATGGCGCAGAATTTCTTTCAACGGAGCGACGGCCTCAACGCTGTTCAGGCCGATAACCAGCCCGTTTACTCCGTCGGCGATTGCCTGATCCAAGGTTTCGACAGAGTTAATCATAACCCGCGGGTTGGCTCCCTCTTCCTGCTTTTCAACCGTTACGCCGACCAAAAGCGGCAGCCCTGAATTGATTGTGTCCTCATATTTGGCAAGCAGGTCTGAGAATAAAATCCCTTCAAAACCGCTGGATGCATCCGACAGACCGAGAAAAGCGTATTTGTTGCCGTTTTTGCTGATGCGTTTTTGAAAAGTACTGACGCAGCCGGCCAGTTTGGCGCGAACGGTATCTCCGACTTTTACGCCGCCCATAACTTCCGCACAGTTCTTAACGCCCAAACGCTCCATGCCGGAACGATAGCTGTCCAACGGATGCGCCGAGAGATAAAAGCCTACGGCCTCGGCTTCGAGTTTGAGTTTTTCCAATTCCGGCCAATCGGGCTTTTCCGCCAATTTGACTTTCGACTGGAGTTCTTCCGTTCCGAACAGAGAAGACTGCGAGCTGGTTTTCAGCTCATTGGCGGAAGAAATATGCTGCATAATCGTATCAACATTGGCAAAAAGTTTGCCGCGGTTCTTCTCCAGGCAGTCAAAAGCACCGGCCTTAATCATATTTTCCAACTGACGGCGGTTGCTGTTGGCCAGCGGCATCCGGTGGATGAAATCAGAGATATCCTTAAACGGGCCGCCCTGTTCGCGAATCTCTTCAATCACTTTCATATTGGCCATGCCCACGCCTTTAATCGCGGCCAGCGCATAGCGGATATTGCCGTCTTCCACCGTAAAGTCGGCGCCGGATTTGTTAATGTCCGGCTGCAAGACCTTAATGCCCATTTTTTTACATTCTTCTTTGTAAAAAAGCAGCTTGTCGGTATTGGTGATATCAAAAGCCATAATGGCGCACATAAACTCAACCGGATAATGCGCTTTCAGATAAGCCGTCTGGTATGAAATCAGCGAATAGGCCGCGGCGTGAGACTTGTTAAAACCGTAAGACGCAAATTTTTCCATCTGGTCAAAAATTTTGGTGGCAACATCAGCGTCAATTCCTTTGGCAACCGCGCCTTCGGTAAACATTTTGCGCTGTTTCGGAATTTCGTCGCGCATTTTTTTACCCATAACCTTACGCAGCTTATCCGCGCCGCCCATCGTATAACCGCCCAAAGCCTGCGCGATTTTCATAACCTGTTCCTGATAAACCATAATGCCGTAAGTTTCATCAAGAATCGGCGCAAGATCCGGGTGAAGGTAGGTTATCTCTTCTTCACCGTGTTTGCGGCGGATATAGCTTGGAATGTTGTCCATCGGTCCCGGACGGTACAAAGACACGATAGCGATAAGATCTTCAAAACGGTCCGGTTTGATTTGTTTATGGACATCCTGCATACCGGCAGATTCAAACTGGAATACGCCGATTGTGTCGCCGCGCTGCATCAGCTCGTAGGTCGGCTTGTCATCAAGCGGGATATCACTCATTATCAATTCAACGCCATGATCCTTTTTTACCCAGTCGACGGCGCGCTGAATGACAGTGAGGGTTTTTAAGCCCAAGAAGTCAAACTTAATCAGGCCGGTTTCTTCAACAAACTTCATATCGTACTGGGTAACCGGCATATCGGAACGCGGATCTTTATACAGCGGCGTCAGTTCTTCCAACGGCCGGTCGCCGATAACCACGCCGGCGGCATGCACGCCGGAATGGCGGTACAAGCCCTCCAATTTCATGGCAATGTCAAAAAGCTTGTTGACCTGCGGGTCGTTAACGCGCATTTCTTCCAATTCAGGCACCTGATCGAGAGATTCCTGCAGGGTCGGGTTTTTGCCCTGAACGCCGGGCGGAATCATTTTACTGATACGGTCAGCCTGAGAATAAGGCATTTGCAAAACGCGGGCAACATCGCGGATTACCGCTTTTGACTGCAGTTTACCGTAAGTAATAATTTGCGCGACATGGTCATAGCCGTATTTTTTTTGAACATATTCGATTGTTTTGCTGCGGTTTTCCTGACAGAAGTCAACGTCGAAGTCCGGCATATTGACACGTTCCGGGTTTAAGAAACGTTCAAACAGCAGGTTTAATTTTATCGGATCCAAGTCGGTAATCCGGAGCGACCAGGCAACAATTGAACCGGCACCGGAACCTCGTCCCGGCCCGACGGGAACGCCGTGGTCTTTTGACCATTGGATAAAGTCCGACACGATGAGAAAATATCCCGGGAAACCCATTTTTTTGATGACGCTTAACTCATATTCCAGGCGGGCGTAATATTCTTCATCAATTTTCTTGCGTTCTTCTTCCGTCATCTCCGGCGTATAAACCGTGGCTTCCATACGTTTGCGCAGTCCCAAATGCGCCTGTTCGTCAATATAGTCATCCTGGGTTTTGCCGTCCGGACATTCAAAAATCGGCAGCAGCGGGTTGACTTTTGAAGAAAGATAATTGCAGCGAATGGCAATGTTCACGGTATTTTGCACCGCTTCCGGCAGGTCTTTGAACAGTTCGACCATTTCTTCCTGCGAGCGCAGGCGGTTGTTCGGAGAAAAACGTTTGCGGTTCGGGTTGGCAACGACTTCACCCGCGGCAATACAAACCAGCGCATCGTGCGCCTCGTACATATCGGTATCAAAAAAGAAAGCCTCGTTGGTTGCAACCAGCGGAATATTATATTTATAGGCCAAATCGATAAACGTATCTTCCGTCTTTTGTTCTTCTTCCAGGCCGATACGGGCTATTTCCATATATAAGCGGTCGCCGAAATATTTTTGCAGTTCCTGCAGTGTGCTTTCTGCCTCCGGCGCGCGGTTTTCCAGCAGCAGCCGGCCAATCGGGCCTTCAACGCCGCCGGTCAGCATAATCAGTCCGGCATTGAATTTTTCCAGATCTGCCATGGTAATCTGCGGTTTTTCCTGCGGGTTCGGCAAATCAAGATAAGCCCGTTTCATCAGGTGCATAATATTGCCATACCCCTCGGCATTCATAACCAACAAGACAATTTTATCCGGTTCGACGATTTTTCCTTTGCATTTGAGCAAATCCTGCGAATCGGGATTGCGCAGATAGAACTGAGAACCGAGAATCGGTTTAACCCCTTCATCAGAAGCATATTTGGAAAAAGCTTTTCCGCCGAAAATATTGGCCGTATCGGTTACGGCAATCGCCGCCACGCCCTCATCATGAAGCCGATGGATAAGTTTGGGTACAAGCATTGCGCCCTCAGACAGAGAATAAGCGGTATGCACCCGCAGATGTACAAATTTCGGTTCTGACATTTATTATAAATTCCTTGCTCAGATAATAGCGATTTTAACGGACGGACTCAATAAAAAAAAGCGCAGGTTTTAAAATATCAACAGGCGCGGTTTTATTTTGGTTTATACCGGATTTCTTAGCCAAAATTCCCGTCATACTTTTCATTATATGTTGACTATTAGTTTGAGGTGTGGTATAGTATCCCTATGTGTTTGTTTTGACGGGAGAGGTTTGATGAAACAATATATTTTGGGGAGCGTCTTATGCTGCACCGCTCTTACTTCCGGTTATGCCTTAGCGGCCTGCACCCAAACGCCGGATTGTGAAACTATGGGATACATATATACTGCCGAAGAATGTCCGAACGGCGGCGTTAAATGTCCGTTTGATACCAGCAAATATTTTTGTTTCAATCCGCAAACCTGCAATTATACTTACACTGCCGAAAGCTGTGCGGCTAACTGCCAAAATGTCGGTTCTTCCTCCTGCGTCAGAAACGGCGTAACTTATTACCAATCCTGCGGTTCTTCCAAATGCTCAAGCGGGCAGACGTGCAGTAACGGGACGTGTAAGAATAATTTAAGCGGACAATATTTCGAATGCTGTGATAATACCGGGCGCTATTGCAGCAACTATTCGGTATGTAAGAGTTATTGGGGATTTGACGATTGTAGTGATGTTATCGCCTCTTATGAGGCTCAGGGCTGTTTATTGGACTTCCATAGTTGCTACGAAGATGCCGATGACCGCGACTATATGTATTTCCGCTGTCAGTAATTGTTTTAGCCATCTCCTTTTTTGGCTCCGGGTGATGACCTGCACGGCAGGCGCGCGGCGCACCCGGCGGGTGAGGCATCAGTTTATGCAGTGCTAAAGAGACCCGCGTTGCTATGGCGGGGTTTATGGGTGATATTGTGCTTTGAAGGATGAATCCCCGGGTCGATGCCCGGGGATGACCTGCACGGCAGGCGCGGCTCAACGTCGGCGGCGCTCAGTTTATGCTGCGCACCCAGCAGGGAGGCGTCAGCTTATACGATACCCTGAGTCCCGCACTGCCCCGGAGAAAAGCTGCTTAATCCAGTTCGGCCAGACGCTGCGCCTGATCTTCCATTACCAGCGCATCAATAATCTCATCCAGCGCATCGCCGGAAACAACCTCATCCAGCTTGTACAGCGTTAGGTTAATCCGGTGGTCGGTTACGCGTCCCTGCGGGTAGTTATAAGTGCGAATCCTTTCGCTGCGGTCGCCGCTGCCGATTTGCAGTTTGCGTTTTTCAGAATAAGCAGAATCAATGCTTTCTTTTTGCATATCATACAATTTTGCCCGCAGGTGGTTCATGGCTTTTTCCTTATTCTTAAACTGCGAACGGTCATCCTGGCACTGAACGACAACACCAGTCGGAATATGGGTAATGCGAACCGCGGATTCCGTCCGGTTGACGTGCTGTCCGCCGGCACCGGAAGCACGATAGACATCAATCTTCAAATCTGCCGGATTGATATACATATCGACTTCTTCAATTTCCGGCAAAACGGCTACCGTGGCGGCGGAAGTATGAACGCGCCCCTGGGATTCCGTTACCGGAACGCGCTGAACACGGTGGGCGCCGGATTCAAATTTTAATTTTGCAAAAACGTCTTTGCCGGTAATCTTCGCCGAGGCCTGCTTATAGCCGCCCAAGCCGTTTTCATCGGCATCAAGAATCTCAAATTTCCAGCCCTGTTTTGCAGAATAACGCTGATACATTTCAAACAGAACGGCGGCAAACAAGGCAGCCTCATCCCCGCCAGTTCCGGCACGAACCTCAAGAATCGCATTTTTCTCGTCGTCTTCGTCTTTCGGCAGCAGGGCAATTTTGATTTCTTTTTCCAACTTGGGGAGTTTTTCTTTCAGTTCATAAAACTCGGCTTCGGCCATTTCGCGCATTTCTTTGTCAAGCGAAGAATCTTCCATCATCGCTTTGGCATCGTTCATATTGGCCTCGGCATGGTTATAATTGCGGATTTTTTCAACAACCGGCGCCAGTTGTGAAATCTCCTTGTTCATTTTCACCAGCTCATCGGAACTTAATCCGGGACTGACGACCAGAGCCTCCAACTCATCGTAACGATTAACCACATTAGCGAGTTTTTCTGCAAAATTCATATTTTTCTTTTCCTAACCAACTTTACTTTCGACCAGACGAACCAATTCGTCGACAATGTTTTCACTTTTTACCTTATGAGAGGGCTTGCCGTCAACAAAAATCATATTATCGCCGCCTTTGCCGCCGCAGACGCCAAAATCGGCATGTCCGGCTTCGCCCGGGCCGTTAACCACGCAGCCCATTACAGCCAAAGTCAACGGTTTGGCAATGTGGGACAGCCGCTT
This sequence comes from uncultured Pseudomonadota bacterium, assembly GCA_949300375.1. Classification (GTDB taxonomy): domain Bacteria; phylum Pseudomonadota; class Alphaproteobacteria; order RF32; family CAG-239; genus MGBC133411. The sequence goes on along the minus strand of CASGEB010000002.1, from coordinate 5,325 downwards.
TTCCAAAGTTTCAACCGTTTTTTGCACATCATAACCGCGGCGGGCGCAAGTCGGACAAGAGATAATGCGAATGCCGCGGTGGCGCAAATCCAGCGCTTTCAGGATTTCAAAACCGGCCTTGACTTCCTCTTCCACATCCGCAGTCAGAGAAACCCGCAACGTATCGCCGATACCGGCCATCAACAAAGCTCCGATACCCATTGCCGACTTAATTGTGCCGGTACGCAGGCCGCCGGCTTCGGTAACGCCCAAATGCAACGGGTAATCGCAGGCTGCCGCCAGTTTTTTATAAGCATCAATCATCATCAGCGTATCGGACGATTTGACACTGATTTTAAATTCGCGAAAATCATTGTCCTCCAGCATTTTGGCCTGTTCCAAGGCACTCTCTACCAAAGCATCGGCACAGGGTTCGCCGTATTTTTCCAACAGGCGTTTGTCGAGCGAACCGCCGTTGACGCCGATACGAATCGAACAGCCGTAATCTTTGGCCGCCTTTACAACCGCTTTAACCCGATCCGCTCCGCCAATGTTTCCGGGATTAATCCGCAGGCAGGCCGCACCGTTTTCCGCCGCCAAAATTCCCAGCCGGTAATCAAAATGGATATCGGCGACAACCGGAATGCTTACGGCCTTGGTGATTTCTTTCAACGCACGGGCAGAATCTTCATCCGGGCAGGAGCAGCGGGTAATGTCGCAGCCAACGGCTTCCTGACGCTGAATTTGCTCAATCGTGGCCTTAATATCCGAGGTCAGCGTATTGGTCATTGACTGTACCGTTATCGGGGCATCACCGCCGACGGCAACCTTTCCGACCATAATTTTGCGCGATTTGCGGCGGATAATTTGCGGAGTATGATTTGTCATTTTCGTTCTTCCTTATTGTAAAAACAAAAGAAAATAGCTTACCAGAGGCCAGCTATTTTCTTAATTAGTCCTTTTATCGTCTAAAGCGTCCGGTTGACTTTTGCCAAAGCGGCTTCCAGGTCAATGTTCATTTTGCGGTCTTTGGGCAGAAAATCTACCGGTTCGCCGTCAATAAAGGTTTCTACCCCGTCAAAGCGCCCGACAGATACTATCAGACCTTTGGCTTTGGGAAGCGTATAAGAATCGCCGGCATACAAAACTTTGCTCAAATAAAGCTTGTCTGCCGTCTTAACCTCAATCCATGTTTCTTTTTTTATCTCAAAAACAATATTCGATTTTCCCGGAGCTGCAGGCTTGGCTGCAGCTTTTGATTCTTGAACGGATTCTGCGGCCGGAGCTGTTTCAGCAACCGGTGCGGCAGGCTCAGAAATTTCAGGCTCTGATTGCGGCGCGGCAGCGGGTTCTTCTTCAAAAGAGGCATCGGTTACGCTGACCTGGGCACTTTCTTCAACCGGAGCCGGTTCAATAACCGGCAGATTTTCTTCTTGCGAAACCGGAGCAGAAGAATCCCCTTCATTCATTGAAAAATCTTCAACCACAAGCGGATACTGACTTTCATCCGCGGCAGTCTCGTCGCTGATACTTTCTTTTTCAACGTCCGACGCAGCATTTTCCGGCAGGCTCTTGTAGCTGCTGTAAAAATGCCATGCCGCATATACGGCAATGACGGCCAGCAAGCTGATGGTCAGATATTTTTTGCCCGGAACAGCCGCTTCGGCCTGAGGTTCTGGAACATAGCCGGCGTTTTCATTTTCGGCAGATTCCGGTTCAGTTTCTTCTTTATATTTTTGAATAATCAATGAACTGTTCAACCCCAGATAATCGGCATAGGAGCGGATAAAGCCGATACCGTACGGAAACGGGGGGATTTTTTCATAATCATTGGCCTCAATTGCCTCAAGATAAGCCTTGCGGATGCACAAAACCTGCGCGACATCCTGAATTTTTTTGCCTTTGCCGAGGCGCGCCTGTTTTAAGATTCCGCCGATTTTATCTTCCGCGGGTTGAGCTGTCTCAGGTTTTTCTCCTTTTTCGGCAGCTTTTTCTTCTTTTTTGATTTCTTCGGTCACAACTTTATCCTCTTGTTGGTGAATTTGGTTGATTGTTGCACATTTTTTAATAGATTTCAATACCGTGATCATAGGCATAGGATATTAATTGCGGACGGACGCTTTTCTTGCCCGATTTCAGCAGCATCCGGACATAATCCGAGACTTCCGAAACATTCAAACTTCGCACCATACTTTTTACACGGCCGAAAGAAGAACCGGACATTGAAAGATTGCGGTATCCCAGTCCAATTAACGCCATTGCCTCAATCGGACTGCCGGCCATTTCGCCGCAGACGGAACAATATACGCCGTATTTGGCAGCTTTGCTCACGATTAATTCCATCATGCTCAAAAACGGCCCCGACAAAACATCATAACGCTCGGTCAGACGCGGATTGCCGCGGTCGCAGGCAAAAACAAACTGTGCCAGATCGTTGGTTCCGATAGAGATAAAATCGGCTTTGGGAAGAATCTCATCCAGCTGAAAAACAATGGCGGGAACCTCAATCATCAGCCCGACATTGACTTTTTCCGGCACCTCACGCCCCTTGCGTTTTTCTTTTTCCAATTCCAGCATAAGCGTCTCCCGGGCTTCTTCAAATTCGCTCAAGTTGGAGATCATCGGAAACATAACGTTTAATTCCTTGCCGGCGGCAGCTCTTAAAAAAGCTCTGACCTGCTTGCGCAAAATCGCCCGGCGGTCCAACGTGATGCGAATCGAACGCCAGCCGATGGCCGGATTTTCTTCGCCCATATTGCTCCAGTAAGGAAGAAGCTTGTCCGACCCCACATCCAGGCTGCGGAAAATCACCTTGCGGCCGCCGGCTTTGTCCATTAGTTCGCGGTAGTAGCCGACCTGTCTTTCAACATCAGGCATATTCTCCGACGCCATAAACGGTATTTCCGTCCGGTACAGACCTATTCCGTCGCAGTTTGTCGATTCAATGTAATCCAAATCAAAAGAAAGACCGACATTAATGTAAAGGCTGATTTTTACGCCGTCCAGCGTTTCCGACGGCTTGGTGCGCAGTTCCGAAAGCTTTTGCTGCAGTTTCTGCTTTTCCAGAATTTTCGCTTTGAATTTTTCCTGCACCTGCTGCGACGGATTACGGTAAACATAGCCGTCATTTCCGTCAACGGCAACCAGTTCGCCGGTTTTGATTTCTTCAAAAATGCCTTTTATCTTGGCAACAACCGGAATCCCCAAAGCCCTGGCTACGATTGCCACATGCATGGTCGGCGTGCCGTCTTCAATTATCAAACCGCGGATTTTGGTATAATCATAATCCATCAAATCTGCCGGCCCCATCGTCTGAGCCACGACGATAATGTCATTGGCGTCAACCTTTTCAATCGTGCCGAAATCGCCGCTCAAATAAGACTGAAGGCGGTCTGACACATCTCGCAGGTCGTGCAGGCGTTCTTTCAGATAGGCATCGGTGGTGGCGGAAAGCCGGTTCCACATATCTTCATAAGCGCGCTCGATAGCCGCCTCGGCCGTTAAGCCGCCCTGAACATTGCCGGAGATTTTTTTATACCAGCCCTTATCCTGAGCAAACATCCGGTATGCGTCAAGAATTTCAACATGTTCGCCAATACCGAGCTGGGTGGATGTGAATTTTTTCTCCAAATCGTCATTCATCTGCCGGTAGGCAATTTCCAACCGGTGCATTTCTTTGTCTTTGTCTTCGGCAAAAATTTTGGTAACGACGCGGCGGCGGCGGTGAACCACGGCGGCACCCATGCCGTATCCTTTGCTCAGGCTCACGCCTTTGCTTTTTTCTTTATCAATAATGCCGCGTTCTTTTATCAGCATTTTTTTATAATCGGACATTTCTTCGGAAGCAATCATCTCACTTAAGACCATTGCGATTGTTTCCATAATGTCTATCTCGAGCTGGGAGTATTCGTGTACTTCGCGGCTCTGGATGGTTAAAACGCCGATGGAACGGCTCCAGCGAATCAGCGGCACGCCGAGAAAAGACTTGTAGTCATCCTCCCCCATTTCCTGCTTATATGAAAATTTCGGATGTTTCCAGGCATCGGCCGCCGCAACGTAACGATTGTTTTGCGCCACCTCTCCGACCAGGCCTTCGCCAAAACGCAGCGATATTTTATGCGATACGCCGTGGTTGAAGCCGTAAGATGCAAAAAGCTCCAATGTATAGTCATCAACGGCAACATAACAGGCGGCAGCATCGGCATTCATTTTTCCGGCTATGATTTTTACGATTTTTTCAAGCTTTTCCGAAATTGCATCTTGTCCCTCGGTTACTTCTCTCAGTAACCTCAAGATATCCATTGCCTGATTTACTACTGGTGATTGCATATTTTCCCGCCGCCAATATATTTTTGTTCTTGCGCTTTTAGTTATATTGCCTATATTGTTTTTCATCAAGTACAATTTTTTATCGGAGCATAAAAATTATGGCAAATTTATATAAACGCGGGCAAAAAGATACCCGTCCGTGGGGAACCTGGGAAGTTGTTGACGCAGGCGACGGCTTTTGCGTCAAAAGAATTTGCGTAACCCCGGGAAATATTCTTTCTTTGCAGCTTCACCATTATCGCGCAGAGCATTGGATTATTGTCAAGGGCGAAGCTCTGGTTACGCTGGGAGAGGAAAAAATCCTTAAAAAAGCCAATGAAGCAGTTTATATCCCGGCTGAAACCAAGCACAGAATCCAAAACAATACGCAGCAGGATATGGAATTTATCGAAATCCAGACCGGAGAGAATCTGGATGAAAACGATATTGTCCGTTTTGAAGATTCTTACGGTAGGGTAAAATAGAGGGAAACTCTTCCCTCCCTCTGAATTCACTCTTTGTTTTTATTGTTATTTTTGAGTGCCAAAGTTCTTTTCTTATTTCTTGTTTTGTTTTTTCATCTGAAATTATTTTTTTCATTGTTACTTTTTGGGTGCCAAAAAGTAACCAAAAAGGCAGCCCTACGCTCATTTGCTAAGGTTTCAGAGCAAAATTAACCTCGCTACGCTCTCTAACCTTGTGCTTCAATTTCAGTTTTTGCTCCAAAACCTAAGCCATTCGCAAAGGGCAGTTAAAAGTGCCGAACGAGAGATTGTGTTTAAGGTATTGTCATTCTCGGGCTTGACCCGAGAATCCTCGTTAATAAATTGGCTTTATTATTGATTTGGATTGCCGGGTCGATGCCCGGCAATGACGAGAAGAAGCCATATTGTTGACCTGGATCCCCGGGTCAAGCTCGGGGATGACAGAGAAAGAAAGACGCCCGGGGATGACGGAAATAAAAAAAACAGCCGGCAATGACAATAAAAAAGGCCGGTAATGAAAGAAAGACGGAAATATATAAATGTAGAAGACAAA
>CASGEB010000001.1 GCA_949300375.1 uncultured Pseudomonadota bacterium | reverse complement strand
CCCTGTCAGACCGTTATACGCCCTTAAGGCGTTCGCTGGCACCTTTAGGGTTATACCCGCATATGAAGAACCCCACGTTTTACGTGGGGGTTCCTTTTTGAAAAAAGCCCTTGAAAAATAAAAATAATTGTTGTACAAAAGGCTGTCTGGCGGGAGCACCCCTGGAGGCTCCGCGGATGTAATCAATTTTAATTTTTGAGGATTTTTGAAATGGAAATTACTTTTAATGCGCAAAAGCGTGAGAAAGCAGGTAAGGGGGCAGCTCGTGCATGTCGTCGTGAGGGTCGTATTCCTGCAGTTATTTATGGCGGAAAAAAAGAGCCGGTTATGATTAGTCTGCATCCGGTTGAGCTTGAAAAAGCTTTGAATACTGCCGGATTTTATAAAGCTGACATCAAAATTGTGCTTGACGGCAAAACAATTTCGGTTGTTTGTCAGGATGTTCAATTCCATCCGGTTTCCGATATGCCGATTCACGTTGATTTTCTTCGTAAATAGTTTTATTTTGAAGACGTTTTTATAAAATAAGGGGAGTTTGACTGACTCCCTTTTTTTGAAGGGTGTTATAATGTTTCTGATTGCCGGTTTGGGAAATCCGGGGGCGGAATATGCAGAAACCCGTCATAATGTGGGGTTTGCCGCAGCCGATGCTCTTTGGAAAAAATATGGTTTTTCGCCTTTTAGGGCAAAGTTCGACGGGCTGATTGCCGAAGGGAAAATCGACGGAGAAAAGGTTTTTCTGCTTAAACCGCAGACTTATATGAATCTTTCGGGAAATTCGGTGGTTAAGGCGGCGAATTTTTATAAGATTTTGCCGCAGAATATTGTTGTGATTCATGATGATATGGATTTGCCGGTAGGTAAGCTGAAGGTTAAAACCGGCGGAGGGGCAGGCGGACATAACGGTTTGAAGTCAATTGACGCAGCCATTACACCGGAATATCATCGTATTCGTATCGGTGTCGGACATCCGGCAGAAAAAGGCGAAGCTGTTGTGAACCATGTTTTAAGCCGGTTTTCAAAAACAGATGCTGAATTGGTTAATGATACTATTGCTTTTGTGGCCGATACTATTGACATTTTACTGAAAGACGGAATGGCTGCTTATTCAAACAAAATTGGTATTTTACGAAAAGTAAAATAAAAATACTCCTTGAAAAAACTTTATTTTTCGGCTAAAACTCTCCTCAACTTTATAAATATATTTGAGGAGTTTTTTTATGGGATTTAATTGTGGTATCGTTGGTTTGCCGAATGTCGGAAAATCGACTTTGTTTAATGCTTTGACTCAGACGATTGCCGCGCAGGCCGCAAATTTTCCCTTTTGTACGATAGAGCCGAATACCGGCCGGGTTGCTGTTCCGGATGAGAGGTTAGATGCTTTGTGCAAAATCGTAAACCCGAAAAACGTGGTGCCGACGCAGTTGGAATTTGTTGATATTGCCGGTCTGGTTAAGGGGGCTTCCAAGGGTGAGGGGCTTGGCAACCAGTTTTTGGCCAATATTCGCGAGACCGATGCCATTATTCATGTTTTGCGGTGTTTTGACGATGACAATATTACCCATGTCGAGGGTTCGGTAGATCCAATCCGCGATGCTGAAATTGTGGAAACGGAGTTGATGATTGCCGATTTGGAATCTCTGGAAAAACGGTTTGACCAGTTGGAAAAAAAGGCCAAAACCGGCGGAGACAAAGAGGCTCAGCTCAGAGTTTCGGTTATGAAACCGGTTATTGAGGCTTTACGGCAGGGAAAACCGGCCAGAACGGCTGCGCCCGATCCGTCGGAGAAAGATGCTTATAAGCAGTATAAAATGCTGCAGCTTCTGACTTCCAAGCCGGTATTGTATGTTTGTAACGTGGATGAGGCTTCGGCAGCTTCCGGCAATAAATATTCTGATCTGGTTATGAAAAAAGCAGAAGCGGAAAAAGCCCAGGCGGTCATTATTTCGGCAGAAATCGAATCTGAAGTTGCCCAGCTGGAGACGGAAGAAGAGAAAAAAGAGTTTTTGGAATCTTTAGGTTTGGAGGAATCCGGCTTGTCTAAGATTATTAAGGCCGGTTATAAGCTTTTGGGGTTGGAGACTTATTTTACCGCGGGACCGAAAGAGGTGCGCGCCTGGACTTTTCTTAAAGGTTCGAAAGCGCCGCAGTGTGCCGGGATTATCCATTCCGATTTTGAACGCGGTTTTATCCGGGCAGAGACAATTTCTTATGATGATTTTATCAAATATAATGGTGAGCAAGGATGCAAGGAAGCCGGAAAGATGCGTTCCGAGGGCAAGGATTATGTGGTTCAGGACGGCGATTTGCTGAATTTTTTGTTTAATGTATAAAATATTTTGGAGAGAAAGCCCGGATTTTTATATTCCGGGCTTTTTTGACATATTGACAAAATTTTTCATCCGATGTATATTATCCGGCAGAGATTGTATTATTAGAAGTTAAATATTAAAAAAAATTATTATTTATGAGAACAAAAGAACAGATTGAAGAATTGGTTGTTTCTGCTTTTAACAAATTGGTAAATGCAAGTGCTGACTTGTCGGCAAAAGTCTCTCCGCGAGAAAAATGGCAGTTTATTCAGTCCTTGCGGGTTGTTTTTAATGATTTGCGGCTGAAAAATTCGATAAATGCTGTTACTTTGCAGCAATTTGCCGATGAGGTTTATGCCGAAGAGCTTAGGAAACAAGAATTCTTTGAAAAAGTTCGACGCAGAATTAACGAAATCACTAAAAAAAATTACGCAGCAGACAGCGTGATTTTGAAGGGCGAAGATGTGAATTCCGTCAATTTTTTCTTTGATTTTTCAAAGATTCTTAATCCGTTGATTAAGGAATTCAAGTATTCGGCCGATTATTCGCTTATGCAGAAATGCCGGACGCCGTATCAACTGGCTGATATGTTTTATCGCCGCGGGCGTTTTTGAAAAAATTGTAAGAGAGCAGGCTGCCTTTACCGGCGGCTTGCTTTTTTTGTTGCTTTGCGGCGGCTTTTGCTGTAGCTAGAATTATAGTTTATTTAAGGAGATTTGCTATGAGACTGGCGCTTTTTCAGCCGGATATTCCGCAAAATACCGGAACATTGCTGCGGCTTGGAGCCTGTTTGGATGTGGAATTGGATATTATTGAACCCTGCGGCTTTGTCTTTTCGGAAAGGGCATTGAAACGGGCAGGTATGGATTATCTTAATTTGGCAACATACCGCAGGCATGATTCCTGGGAAGATTTTTTGGCATACCGTGCAGTTCACCCCGACGAATACGGGCGGCTGGTTTTGTTGACGACCCATGCGAGCAAACCATATACGGAATTTGAGTTTTTGCCGAATGATGTTATTTTAATGGGACGGGAAAGCGCCGGTGTGCCGCAATCCGTTCATAATATTGCCGATGCCCGACTGCTGATTCCGATGAATGAAAAAGCGCGTTCGATTAATGTTGCGGTGTCGGCAGTTATGGTTGTCGGCGAGGCTTTGCGCCAGACGGATTTGTTTCCGAAAGCAAAGGTTTGACGGCCGGGGGATAGCGGCGGGTAATGTACCATAAGATCAAAAGACCCGGAACGGCCATTAACGTGGTTGAGATAAAAAACGAACTCCAGCCGATATGCTGAACCAGCCAGCCGGAAGAAGAGGCAAGAACGTCGCGCGCCAGGCTCATCAGGGATGAGAGCAGGGCGTATTGCGTGGCAGTGTATTTGATATTGCATAGAGAAGAAATATATGCCACAAAGGCTGCCGTTCCCATTCCGCCGGTGATGTTTTCGACCGAAATTGTCAGAGTCAGCATATATAAATTATTGCCGGCATAGGTCTGGGCAACATAAATCAGATTGGATAATCCCTGCAGAATGCCGCAGAACAGCAAGCCGCGGGTCAGGCTCATTTTGTTGAGCAGCATACCTCCGACCAGCATTCCGGCAATGGTGGCTATGGTGCCGTAGATTTTGGTAACGGTAGCGATTTGCGAATATCCGAATCCCATATCTTTGTAAAAGATATAAGCCATCGGGCTGATATAAGCGTCGCTCAGGCGATACAGCAGAATAAACAGCAGAATATAGACCCAGCCCGGACGAGACATAAAATCTTTGAAAGGACAAACGACGGCATTTTTGAAAAAATCTTTGATTTTTTCCGGAGAGGAACGTTTTTTCCGACTGGAGAAGCTTTTTCTTTTGTCTTTGGGTTCTTTGATGAGCAAAACCGCCGCCAGACCGACTAAAATTCCGGAAGACATAACGGCATAAACGTAATTCCAGCTTATGACGTCTGCCAGATATAATGCGCCGGCGCCGGAAAAAATAAATCCCAGACGATAACCGAGAATGAATGTGGCGGAAGCGGCCGCCTGTTCGGACGTTTTGAAATTTTCCACGCGATAAGCGTCAAGAACAATATCCTGTGAAGCAGAAGAAATACATAAAACCAATGCCAAAGACGCCATTAAATACGGTGTTTCGGCCGGGTTGACCAGAGACATGGCAAAAATCGAAATACCGACCAGAAACATGGTAAAGAAAGTCCAGCTGCGGCGCCGTCCCATGAAAGCCAGTCCCGGAAGCGGCAAGCGGTCAACTAGCGGCGACCAGGCCCATTTGAAACTGTACGGCGTTTTGAGCAGGGAAAAAGTTCCGATAACGGCAAGAGGCAGTCCGGCTTCTCCAAGCCACAGGCTTAATGTATTGAAAACCAGAGGAAAAGGAAAACCGCTGGAAAAGCCGAAGGCAATCATCACCAACATACGGCGGTCAAGATAAATTTTTCCGGCAGAGAGAATTTTGGTCAGCATATTTTTTTCCTTTGCGCCAAGTATATTCGCAATGTCTTAAAACAGTTTTAATGCCGCTATTGCATTAATGAAAAAATTTAACTACATATTAGAACAGGTGTTATTTCAAAATAAGGAAGAGATATGACAACAATTTTGTGCGCACGCAAAGGCGATGAGGTTGTTATGGGCGGCGATGGCCAGGCAACGTTGGGAGAAGCTATTATTTTTAAGGCCAATTCAGTGAAAGTCAGAAGAATTGGCAACGGAAAGATTATTGCCGGATTTGCCGGAGCGGCCGCGGATGGCATAACTTTGATAGAACGTCTGGAAGCCAAACTGGAAAAACATGCCAATCAGTTAAAGCGTGCGGCGGTGGAACTGGCAAAAGACTGGCGGATGGACAAATATCTCCGGCAGCTGCAGGCTTTTATGATTGTGGCAGATAAAGATGTTTCGCTGGTGATTTCCGGTACCGGAGAGGTTATGGAGCCCGATGACGGGATTATCGGCATAGGTTCCGGCGGAAACTATGCCATGGCGGCGGCAAAAGCTCTTTATGACATTGAGGGGCTGTCTTTAGAGGATATTGTCCGCAAAGCCCTGAAAATTGCCGGTGATATAGATGTTTATACCAATCATAACGTTATTATTGAGAAGATAGAAAAATAGAAAGGTTTGATGGAAATGACAGCAGCAACGTTCAGCCCGCGGGAAATTGTTTCGGAATTGGACAGGTTTATTATCGGACAGCAGGAGGCCAAAAAAGCCGTTGCCGTTGCTTTGCGCAACAGGTGGCGCCGGATGCAGCTGCCCGAAAAACTGCGGGAAGAGATTGTGCCGAAAAATATTTTGATGGTTGGTCCGACCGGCGTGGGCAAAACGGAAATTTCCCGCCGGCTGGCAAAACTGGCAAAAGCGCCGTTTATTAAGGTTGAGGCGACCAAGTTTACCGAAATCGGTTATGTCGGGCGCGATGTGGAGAGTATTATCCGCGATTTGGTGGAGATTGCCCTGCATAACGAACGCGACAAGCAACGCAAGACTATGATTGTTAAGGCAGAAGCAGCGGCCGAAGAACGGGTTTTGGACGTGTTGGTCGGCGATGGGGCAAGTGAAGAAACCCGCCAGAAATTTCGCAAACTGCTGCGGGAAAACCAGCTGAACGATCGTGAAATCGAGATTAAGGTTCTGGACAATTCCAATGCCAGTATGCCGACGATCGATATTCCGGGGATGCCGGGCGCCTCAATGGGTATGATAAGTTTGGGAGATTTGCTCGGCAAGCCTTTCGGCGACAAATATAAAATGAAGAAAATGAAAGTCGGCGACGCTTATAAGGTTTTGGTGGATGAGGAAAGCGATAAGCTGATTGACTCTGAAGCCATTACGCAGGCGGCAATCAAATCGGTGGAGAATGACGGTATTGTTTTTATTGACGAGATTGACAAGATTGCAGGCCAGGATGAACGCCGCGGCGGCGACGTATCGCGCGAGGGCGTGCAAAGAGATCTTTTGCCGCTGATTGAAGGAACGACGGTTTCGACCAAATACGGTATGGTTAAAACCGATCATATTCTGTTTATCTGTTCCGGCGCCTTTCATTTGTCGAAACCTTCCGATTTGCTGCCCGAACTGCAAGGGCGCCTGCCGATAAGGGTTGAGCTGAAAGCTCTGACGCATGATGATTTTGTGCGAATCCTGACAGAGCCGGAAGCAAATCTGATAGAGCAATATGTCGCTCTGATGGGAACGGAAAATCTGACTCTGGAATTTGAAAAAGAGGCCATTGACAAGATTGCCGACGTTGCCGTTCAGATTAATGAAAACGTTGAAAATATAGGTGCCCGCCGACTGCATACGGTTTTGGAGGTTTTGTTGGAAGACATCAGCTATGAAGCCTCTGAAAAAGCCGGAGAAAAAGTGGTTATTACGCCGGCAATGGTGGAGGAAAAACTTTCCAAATTTACCCAGGCGTCCGATTTGTCCCGCTTTATTTTGTAGCGGTTTGCGATGGGGTTCGGCGTTTATATCCATTGGCCTTTTTGCTTGTCAAAATGTCCGTATTGCGACTTCTATAAAGAGGTTAAAAAGAATGTGCCGCAAGAGGAAATTATTGCGGAATATAAACATGAGCTTGATTTTTATTATCAATACACTTCCGAAAACATTGTCAGCAGCATTTTTTTCGGCGGCGGAACGCCTTCTTTGATGAAACCGGAGAATGTGGCGGCGCTGATTGATTACATTGCCAGTAAGTGGAAAACGGTTCCTGACATTGAAATTTCTCTGGAGGCGAATCCGAATTCCGATTATCCCGAGATGTTTGCCGATTTGCGGCGGGCAGGCATTAACAGGCTGTCTTTGGGAGTGCAGGCTCTGAATGACGCTGATTTGCGTTTTTTGGGACGAACGCATAATCTGAAACAGGCTTATCAGGCGATTGACGGCGTTTTGCAGAATTTTGATAATCATTCGCTGGATTTGATTTATGCCCGGCCGCAGCAAAAGCTTTCAGATTGGGAAAAAGAGTTGGCACAAGCGGCGTCGTTCGGTATGAAACACCTGTCTTTGTATCAGTTGACAATAGAGGAAGGCACGGTTTTTGCCCGCAAAGGAATTAAGGCCTTGGATGAAGATGCGGCCAGGGAGATGTATTTATTTACCGAAGATTATTTGGCGGATAAAAAAATTTATAAATATGAGGTTTCAAACTATGCCCGTTCCGGTTATGCTTCCCGCCACAATCTTCTTTATTGGACGGGGCAAGACTATATAGGGGTTGGGCCGTCTGCTCATGGTCGTTTCTGTTTTTCGGGTTTTAAGGGGAACCTAGAGCAGAAACCGCGAGATCGAAAAATTTCACGTACCTCTTTGTACGCTGAAAATTTTTCTCCTCTAGTTTCCACTCTATCTTCCACCTTAAAACCCGAAAAAACGTGCCTTGAAGGGGAGCCTGAGCAGGAACCGCGAGATTGGAAAATTTCACGTACCTCTTTGTACGCTGAAAATTTTTCTCCTCTAGTTTCCACTCTATCTTCCACCTTAAAACCCGAAAAAAGGTGCCTTGAAGGGGAGCCTGAGCAGGAACCGCGAAATCGAAAATATTATGCCTCGACATATAATTGTCAATTGGAAGAGCTTTCTCAGGCAGAAAGAGCCGAAGAACTTTTGTTAATGGGGCTGCGGTTGGCGGAAGGGATTGACAAGAAGCTTTTTGCCGAAAACTGCGGTTTGGATTTTGACGGATTTGTTGACCGGGAGCGCCTGAAATATCTTAGTGATGCCGGGGTGTTGATTGATACGCCGCAGAATATCAGGGCAACACGTGAAGGTTTTTTGGTTTTGAACGAAATAATCGAGCAGCTTTGTCCTTAATCGATAACGCCGAATTTGCCGTTGACCAGAATTATCATTGCTATTAAGAAAAAAATCATAAAAATACCGGCTTTTGCCGAGGCGGTATCCTGAATTTTGTTATATTTGTTAAAAGCCATGACAAATAACGGCGATGTCAGCAGCAAAGCCGTTACATATCCGGGATTGGGCGCAATTCGCAAAGCCAGGTTTTTGGCCGTAATTAAAGCCGCGCTGAAGCTTATGAGGTATAATCCGGCGCGGACGGCAGCCGGTGAAAAAACGTTTTTGAAAAAATCTTTGGCTTTTACTTTTTCCCGGCGGATGTAAAAAAAAGTATTGTAGCAGCCGCTGACGAAAGTTGAGACGGAAAGATAATAAATCATGGCGGCCCAGGTGCTTGAGCCGTGGGTGGAAATATCTTTGGTGATGATGCTCATAAAAGCCAGAGCCAGAATTACCGGCGCCATATAAATTATGATTTCTTTATTGACCGGGCTTTTTAACATTTGCCAATAACTCAGCGTAAAACCAAAAAGAATTAAAATCAAAGTAATAAACACTGTTCCATTATCAAAAAGCTTAATAAATTCGTGCGGCGTTATCAGCCACCATAAAACGGTTGTTATCAGTGTTGTCAATACCATTACCCGGGAAGTCGGGCCGGCACCATATTTGGCAGAAGCAAAAAAGAGGTGGGAATCGTAAAAACCAATGAGAAGCCCCTGGGTAATCAGCAACGTCCAATAATACATACTATGCGGGACAGGAAACAACGGCATAAAAGGGATAAAAAAAACAGCAATGCCGAAACCGCGCCAGATTCCCAGCAGATAGCCGTTGAGTTTGTATTTTTGGTTGACCAGAGTATATAAAGCCGTAAAAAAACCGTATAAGAGGCCATTGATAATCCAGACCATTCTTCGCCTTTTTAACCGTTATTGCATTTATTTACCGGCTATGTAATCTTTTTTTGCGGATTTTAAAGCGGGAGAATGCTTTTCAGTTAAAATTTTTCAGTGTTCCGATAACACGTTCAACAGTAAGATCTACGGGTTCTTCTTTGGTTTCGACGATGATGTCTGCTTCGGAATAGTAGGGATATTCTTCCTGAATGTATTTTTCCAGCTTGCTTTTCAGTTCGGCGTCGTTTCCTCTTAAAAACGGGCGGTGTTTTCTGCCGGTTGTCCTTTTATATAAAACATTAATGTCGGCCTTGAGCCAGATGGTAACGGCGTTGGTTTTTGCAAGGGCTCTGGTCTGCGCAGCAACAAAAGAGCCGCCGCCGGAAGCCAAAACGCAGGGTTGTCCTTGCAGAAGGCGCTTCATTACCCTTTCTTCTCCGGCGCGGTATTCTTTTTCGCCAAAGCATTTTAAGACATCTAAAAGAGGAATGCCGGCCGCTTTTTCGACTTCCTGGTCGCCGTCGATAAAGGGTAGGTTTAGCTTGTTGGCGAGCCGTTTGCCGACGCTGGTTTTTCCGCTTCCCATCAGTCCGACAAGCAATATTATTTTATCAATTTTGGTTATATCCATTTTTTTAATTATTCTTTCAATTATTTTTGATATAAACTAACTAAAGTTTAAGTGCGTATATTTTTTATAAGGTTTATACATCATGAGACAGAAAAAATCAAAAACAATCTTTTATGTTATCGGATTAATTGTTGTTTTGGCGGTGCTTTTTGTGCTTTCACGCGAGGTTCCGATGCAAATTGAGCATGTCGAACAGCCGCTGCCGAATGATTTTGCCACTGATCAGGGGTAATAATGACGTCTTTTTCCGTGCTGTTGGGCGATTTTCTGGATATGATGCGTTCAGAAAAAGGGTGTTCGGAAAATACAGTTAATGCCTACCGCCGGGATTTGGAACAGTTTTTTGAATGGTGCAAAGCCAGACAGGTGGAGATTGTTCAGGTCAGAAGGCAGGATTTAGCCGATTATCTTGGTGATATCGGCAGGGAACAGCATTATGCCGCGCGGACGGTTGCGCGAAGGATTTCCGCTTTGCGCGAGTTTTTTAAGTTTTTGTTCAGCGAAAAACAAATTACGGACAATCCGGCAGGGCGGTTACGCTCTCCTAAACTCGGAAAACCGTTGCCGAAGTTTCTGACGGAAGATGAAATCAAGTTGTTGGCAGAGACGGCTTTTTCTCATCAAAATTCTAATATGCAGCGTATCGGCGTTATGATTGAGCTGATGTATGTTTCCGGTCTGCGGGTTTCGGAATTGGTGGCATTGCCTTTAACGGCGGTTAATTTTGACCGGGAAGTGGTTTTTGTCCGCGGTAAAGGGAGCAAAGAGCGGATTGTGCCGCTCTCCCGCAAGGTATTGGATGCACTGCAGCAATATATTAAATGTTTGCGAAAAGAATTTGTACGTCCCCGGCAGGCGTCAAAATGGCTTTTTCCGTCTTTGCGTTCCATATCCGGGCATTTGACGCGGGATGCTTTTTTTAAAGATTTGAAAATGTTGGCGGCTGAAGCAGGCCTTTCTCCTGCCAAAGTTTCGCCGCATATTTTGAGGCATTCTTTTGCAACGTCATTATTGAGGCATAACGCGGATTTGCGTTCGGTACAAAAAATGCTCGGGCATGAAAGCATTGCGACCACGGAAATTTATACGCATATTCTTTCTGACGATTTGATAAGTAAAGTTTTGCAAAATCATCCTTTGCAACGTTTTAAAAAATAATTTTCAATTGATTTTTCCCTTTATCTTCTAGCCAAAATCTTCATTATACTTTTCATTGTGTATTGACTATTCGTTTGAGCCGTGATATAATCTCCCTATGTGTTTGTTTTGACGGGAGAGGTTTGATGAAACAATTTATTTTTGGGAGCGTCTTATGCTGCACCGCTCTTACTTCTGGTTATGCCTTAGCGGCCTGTACCCAAACGCCGGATTGCGAGACTATGGGATACATATATACTGCCGACGAATGTCCGAACGGCGGTATTAAATGTCCGTTTGATATCAGCAAATATTTTTGTTTCGACCCAAGCGAAAATGAAAAACCTTCCGTCCCGACAGGCGGATACTGCTGCGGGTATACAGATGAGTGTGGATACAGCGGAGGAACATCAAGCTTTTATGATTCTAGTTGTCAAAGAGAATTTGGTAAAAGTTGTTATCAACTGTGTAAAAGCTATGGTTATCCGGATTGTAATGATATGCAAGATAGTTGTCGAGTCTCCGGCGGTACCCCGCTTTTCCTGAATTGCTTCAGCGTCGTCAGTGGCCACCTCATCAATGCCAATATCAGTTGTGAGTAGTCGTTCTCGGCTCTTTTGATTTAAAATATTGAACTATCCCCTTGTTTTTGCATCTTCTTTTTCTGGTTGTTGGTTGTTTTTTGTCATCCCCGGGCTGCGACCCGCACGGCGGGGATGTGTGAGAGAAATGGTGCTTTGAAATCTAACTCCCCCTGCCCCCTCTTATCAAAGAGGGGGGAAGTAAAGAGAGGTGCTATGACGGGGATGCGATAGAGAGTGCTTTGAAGAAAAAGCACCGTCATTCTCGGGCTTGACCCGAGAATCCACAGGCAACGGCCTGAGCGATCGGTTTGTTCGGTGCTTTGAAACCCGCGATGCTCCGGCGGAGGTTGTGAATGACTTTGTGCTTTGAAATATGGATCCCCGGGTCGCAGCCCGGGGATGACAAATAAGAAAAAGAGCCCGGCAATGACAAAAGGAGAAAAAGTGCTTGGGATGATCTGCACGGCAGGCGGCGCACGGTTTGTCAGTGCCATGAGACCCGCGATGCTCCGGTGGAGCTTGTGAATGACTTTGTGCTTTGAAATATGGATCCCCGGGTTAAGCCCGGGGATGACAAATAAGAAAAGATCAGGAAAGGGTGTTTTGCCGTATTATCTTTCGTGCTGGATTTGTTGAAAGATACAATTTATCATATTTGATATTCTTTCCGGCGTCATCTTTTTTAGTTTGTCACTGGTGATGCGGATGATTTCTTTGCTGGTTTTGCGCTCTTTTAACGATCCTTCCACCCATTTGGGATAACTGCGGAAAATGAATAATTTGCTTTCATCCATTAAAAAGATTAATTTAAACGGCGTTTTGGATGAGTTGTCAAAAACTGCCGATACATCGCTTCTTTTGAGCATTTCCGGGAAGTTTTTGATGATGTTCGGATAGCGCCGTTCTATATCTTCGGCAGGAACGCTGTGTCCGCCTTCGCGTACCCGTTGTTGGACGCGCAAGTGAGACAATTCGACCGAGGACAAGCCAATAAAAATCGTAGCGATTTTAAAACCGGCTTTTTTGGCTCTGTCCATATATTTTAAATGGAGCCTGCCGGAAGATGTTGTTTCATAAATAAAACTTTTTTTGGATTTTAGTTTTTTTTCAAGTTCGCTGATTACGATTTTTCCGGCATCAAACAGATGTTTGTTCGGGTCATCGCCATTGGCAATTTCTTTGGCAATGTTGTCCATATTAATCGACGGCGCTTTTTTGAGCAGCGGGTCTCCTTTTAATACTCTTTCATAAAATGTTGATTTCCCGGCTCCGTTTGGTCCGGCAATAATGACCATCCATTTTGTCATTGGATTTCTCCGATGATAGTTTCATGATGATTTTTATCCAGCTTGACAATATATTTTTTTCCGTCGGCTTCTTCTTTGATAAGCCGTCCGTTTTCTTCATAATATTGCGGATAGGTGTCAATTTTTATCTTTCCGTCAAGCCGGACGAATTTTCTTTTAAAATATTCAAACATTGCAATTTCCTTGATTTATGAGGAATATTTATCACAAGTTTTTTTATTTTTCAAGAAATTTTTGACAAAAAATTAAAATAGTTTGGCTAATAGCAGGTATTGGACGGGCGTCAGCTGTTCTGCGCGGAAAGTTTCCGGAATTTGGAGCCGTTGCAGCTTTTCTTTTATACCGGGCAGGGATTTCAGGCTTTGACGAACCATTTTTCTGCGTTGTCCAAACGCCAGAGCCGTTATTTTTTCGATTTTTGTTATTTCTTCTTTGCTGATATTGCTATGGAGCGGCTGAAAAAGCAAAACGGTTGACCATATTTTAGGCGCGGGAACAAAGCAGTTCGGGTTGAGTTCAAAAAGACGCTCTACGCGGCATTGAAGCTGTGAGAGAACTGAAATACGCCCGTAGTCCTTGCAGTTTGTCGGAGCGCATATCCGGTCGGCAACTTCTTTTTGAAACATTAAAGTCAGGCTTGAAAAATTTTCTATCTGTTTCAGCCAGCCGGTCAGCAGCGGAACGGAAATGTTATAAGGCAGGTTGCTGACAATGTTGCGCGGGGCAGAGCTTTTTTCGGCAAAATTTATTTTCATTGCATCGCCGTTGATGATTTCCAGTCGTTCTCCGACGATTTTTTTTAAATCGTTCATAATTTCAATGCAGCGTTCATCCATTTCAACAACGGTCAATTTTTGCGGATTGGCTTCAAGAACGGCAC
Source organism: uncultured Pseudomonadota bacterium (assembly GCA_949300375.1). Classification (GTDB taxonomy): domain Bacteria; phylum Pseudomonadota; class Alphaproteobacteria; order RF32; family CAG-239; genus MGBC133411. The sequence continues at coordinate 85,653 of CASGEB010000001.1, read as the reverse complement.
GGGTCAGGCCTCCGGGGCCGGGGCCGACTTCAAAAACATATTCTCCGGAAAAGTCTTTTTTATTTTGTTTGTCCAGAGAAAGACGGATGATTTTGTCGGTGATATTACGATCCAACAGAAAATTCTGTCCCAAGGCCTTTTTGGCCATCAGGCCGTGAGATTCGACAGTTTCGCGCAAAGATGGCAGAGAATCGGGCAGCAATGTCATTTTAGTTCCTGATGTCTATGACGGCCTGTGTCCGGAGTTCGGCCAGATATTGCCGGGATGTTTCTTCCATTCTCTGATTTTGGAGATAATTGATGATTTCTTCCCTTGTCGGCATTTGCGGTTTGTCTTTTTTGGGATCAAATACCTTGTCCAGCTTGAAGATAAAATATCCGTCAGCATAGGCAATCGGGTCGGATATTTCCCCTTCTTTTAGGCTGTTGAGAGCGGTTTCAATCGGAACGTTTAATTTGCCGTAGTTAACCCAGCCGAGCTTGCCTCCGCCGGAGGCCGTCGGGCTTTCGGAAAACTGCATGGCATAAAGTTCAAAACGCGGGTCTTTTCTCAGGTTGTCTACCAGATCCTGAATGTTTTTGGCGTGTTCTTTTTTGATGAATATTTCCGAAATAAAATATTTGGGAGTCGTTAAATCTTTTTTGGCGTCTTCCATAGCCTTGTTGATTTCGGTCTGGGTTAAATTGTTTCCCATCATTTTACGCCGGACAAGACGACTCCAGGCAAGGTCTGCTTTGGCCTGGTTGCGGAAAGTCTCATAGCTTATTCCCGCTTCCCGCAAGATGCTTTTCATTTGCCCTTCCGGGATTTTGTTGTTTTTTTCAAAAAGGCTGATAGAGGCACTGACTTCTTTGTCCGTAACCTGAATGTCATTTTTTTCGGCTGACTGCAATTTTATTTTTTCATCAATGGCGCTGTTCAGAACCCTTTCCAAAATCATATTCTGCGTGTGTTCGTTAAATGGGATTTTGGTGGTCAGGAGAAAAAGCTTGAGCTGGTTTTGAAAATCTGTCGAACTGATGATTTCATCATTGACCGTGGCAACAATTTTCAAAGATTGCTGCGGTTTGGCATAAAGTTCGGAAATTGTGCCGAAAACGGCAATCAGAGCTGCAAGGAAAATTTTGGATAGTTTCATCTGTGGTCTCCTTTATTTTTGGGTTCCGGCTCCGCCCAGGGTTTTTAAGAAAAAGTTGACGCTGATTTCAAAATCTCCGTCATAATCCGGGCTGTCGGCATTGTTTCTGTCTGCGACAATCGACAAGGCAAAACATTCGTCTTCATAAGTGAGCATACCGCCGTGTTCAAGCGAAACGCTGCCTTCGGCCAAATCCTGGCGGTTGTACAGGCTGAGCGACCAGTCTCTGGTAAGGTTCATGCGTACACCGGTATATAATTCTTTTCTTTCACCATACAAGGATGACGAGGTGTTGTCATTGTTGTAATCTTTTAAGAAAATGTAAGAAACATACATCTTCAGCGCTTTGGGACCAAAATTGGCCGACAGTTCGTTATATTTGAAATCCAGCGTATCTTTGTCGAGTTTGAAACGATAGTTTAAATCAAGGTACTGGCTGGGAGAAGCGTTAATGCGTCCGACATAATCGCTGAAACGTCCGTTTTGGTCGTCGCTGGTGCTAAAACTGCTGGTTTTGTCGAAATTGTAGCTTTGGGCAATGAAGGCAGAAGTCCGGCCGGTGCGGTTACCGTAAGCGCTCCAGTTTAAGCCGTAGCTGATGCGGCTGCCGGTGTCGTTGCGGTCATAACCGGCATAGCGGTCGATATCCAAAATGTTGGTATCGTCAAGTTCAACGTCTTGGCTGTCATCATTGGGAATCTTGTTCAGTTTGTTTCCGCCATTCGGAGCGGCAACGGCGACAATCGTCGGTTCAATAATCTGGCGGGACGTTTCGGTGGCGCGGATGAACGGCAATTTCCATTCCAGACCCAATTGCGGGAAAACGCGGGCAACTCCGCCATCAAAGGTTTCTCCCTTGTAGTTTTTATAGTTATCTATGTTATACAGGTCAGATTTTACGGAAGCCATTAAGCGGTATTTTTCACCATATTCGCTGGTGTATGGCAATACCCAGGAATTTATCATGGAAATGCGCTGGCTGGAATTTTCATCGTCCCGGCTGATGACGGCACCGTTAAAAGTATTTTTGTTGTAGGCGCCGTAAGGTCCGACTTCTCCGATATTTTCGTAATTGAACCACGGCATAATCAACGGTTTGTCGATTTCTTTTAAGTCGTAGCTCAGAAGTTTATAGGTGTAAGCCTCAAAGGCGGCATAATTTCGAAAATCAAAGCCTTCAAGTTTGGCGCTGGATGTCAGCCAGGCATCGTCTTTTTTGGGCAAAGACATATCTTTGAGATATGCTCTGTCCGATGCGTAGTTTATGTCAAGGTTGCCGACCCAGTAATCGTTAAGCTCATAACGTCCGGTCATAAATAAACTGCCGCGCTGGCGGTCATCATCATTATCTTTCAGGTAAGTTCCGGTCGCCTCAACCTCCCCGTTGGTAAAATATTGACTGTAGGTGCCGCTTTGAACAATTCCGTGGTCGCTGCTTAAAATCGGCGAGTAAAGAAAATTCTGGTTGGGGGAAATGTCCCAAAAATATTTTGGCTGAATGGCGGCTCCGAGATAAGAGTTGCTGCGGAAACTTGGCATTAAGAACCCGCTGCGGCTTTTTACCGTCGGATCAGGATGCGAGAAAAACGGCGTGTAAAATACCGGAACACCTTTGAGTTCTATGGTTGCGTTTTGGTAATTGACATTTTGATTCTCGGCGTCGTGTTGGACTTTGGTGGCTTTTATCTGCCAAAGTGGATTTTTGCCGGTGCAGACGTCGCATGGCGTGTAGACCGCGTTTGTCATCAGCTTGTTGTCTTTTGCAAGCCGGCGGAATTTGGTTGCGGCAATGCGGGCTTTGTTTTGCATAATGACTTTGATGTTGTCCATTGACCCCTGGGTCATTTGATCCGTTAATTCAACATAATCGGAAAAGACAACGTTTCCGTCTTTTTCAACCAAAATGACATTGCCGGTGGCGGTTACGATGTCTTCTTTCTGATTGTAAATGACTTTATCGGCAATAAGGGTCAGATTGTTTCTGATGATGTTGACATTGCCGGTGGCGGTTACAACCTGCATTTCCTGATTGTTTTCAACTTCGTCCGCACTGAAATATATTTCGGTTTCTTCTTCCTTGCTTTCTTCTTCAGGCGTACTCAGCACAGATGTTATATTCATTTGAGGGGCTATGCTGGCCTGATAAGTTGGTTTTTCCGGCTTTTGCAAAACAGTTCCCGCTTCTTTTTTCAGCGGGTCTTTTTTGTTTATTGAATCTTCCCCGGCGGCGGCATTGCCGCTTATGCAGGACAGCAAAGCCAGAGCGCATATCCAGAGGAGGCTTTTTTTAGACATCGGCAATCTCCGGCGGATGGCGGCGTTTGGCAAACATTCCCGGCGTGTAAAACAGCAGCAGGTAAACGCAGACGATAAAGGGGAGGATAAGGTTGATATACATCAGCGGCAAAAGGCTGAGGTTTTTTGCCGCGAGATTACCGAAAGACAAGTCCATAGCCTGCAGCAAAACCATGGCGATAATGCTGACGGAGATAATCCGGCTTTGTCCGCGGCGGTTGAAATTGCCGACCAGTAATCCGGTACAGCCCAAAAGGGCAAAAACGATATTATAAAAAGGGTTGATAATCCGGCGGTGTCCTTCAACAACGTAACGGCGTTGGTCTTTGGGCGACAAAGAAGAATCGTTTCTGGCGTTCAGAAGTTCAAAAAAGCCTTTTTCCCGGGCGCTGGTGTCTTTGTCTTTTTTATTGCCGCTCAGTCCGAAATCTACAGAATAACGCTCAAAAGCCAAAGAGGAAAACTGACCGCCGTTTTTGCTGAGTTCCTGGCGGGAACCGTTAACCATAATGATTTTAGGGCCTTTATCGGTATAAACAACGCGCCCTTTTTCTGCGGAGATAGTTGTCCGGTTTTGCGGATTGCGTTCATCATTTACCAGAATGCCGGACATTGAGCCGTCTTTTTCATGCGTGGTGATGAATACGGTCAGACCATTTTGCAGGTCAGTGAATTCGCCTTCGCGGAACATCAGATGCGAAACATCATTTTTTATCTGCCATTCCAGTTCGTTAAAAGCCTTTTCCGCAGCCGGAATTCCGTAGTTGTAAGTATAAACATTGATGAAGTATAAAAATATTCCGATTATCAGCGCCGGCCTGGCTCCCTGCCACGGACTGATGCCGGCCGATTTGATGACAACGAGTTCCCGGTCGCCGAGCATCCGGTTATATACAAACAGTACCGCAACAAAAGCGCATATCGGAGATAACAATACAAACAGGCGCGGCATCAGCAGAGAGGTAAGCTTTACGAAAATGCCGACGGGGATGCCTTTGTTGGTGATTAAATCTACAAAGCGCAACGACTGCGTCAGCCATAAGATGGAGAGCAGCGAAAATGTTACCAGCAGAAACCCGATAAAAATTTGTTTTACTATGTAGCGGTTTAGTTTTTTCATAAGCGGAATTATAAACAAAATTATTAATAAAAAAACAATTTTTTTATCTTTTTTTGTGTCTTTTCAGGTTTTTTTGCTATTTCTTGGAAACTTTTTCCGGCAAGCGGTTGTAAATCAGGCTGCTTAACCGTTCGGGAAGAACCGAAACCAGCCAGGCTCCGAATCTGAGCTGCCACGGGAAAGATATGAGTCCGATGTTTTTTTCAATCCGGTTCGCAATAATGGCGGCGGCTTTTTCCGCCGGCATAAAAAACGGCATCGGGCAAGTGTTTTTGTCAGTAATCCGGGATTTTACGAATCCGGGGCAAATGACGCTGACGTTTATGCCCAGAGGGGTCAAACGTCCTCTCAGTGCAGCGCCCCAGGCTTTGACGCAGGCTTTTGAGGCCGAGTAGGAAGGGCAGGCCGGCAAGCCGTGATATCCGGCAATCGAGCTGACAATTGCAATGGCTTTCCGGTCGCTTTTATATAATTCACAGCCAATATCGCCAAGATATTTTTTGCTGAACATATCACGGAAAAAGGCTCTTTTTTTGGCCTTCGTCCGGGCAATAAACTGATCCAGGGAAGAATTCTGGTTTTGTCTGGAAAGACGTTCCCGGCGGTTTTGGTATATTTTTACGGCGGGGAGTACTGTGTTGATGACGCCGAAAACGTTGGTGTTAAATGTGTTGTATATATTTTCTTCCGTTTCGGCAACGGCTGCGACCCCGGCGTTGGCGATGACTAGATTGATATCGGCGATTTTTTCGCATTGTTCCATCCAGGCTTTTGTTTGCTGCCGGTCGGCGACATCTATGACGGAAGCATATACGGCAGTTTCATATTTTTGACAAAGAACGCGGGTTTCATTAAGCCTTTCTTCGTTTCGTCCGCAGATAAAAAGGTTTTTGGCGCCGTTTTGGGCATAATAAACCGCCAAAGCCCGGCCAATTCCGCTGCTGGCGCCGGTAATCAGAATATTTTGGCCTTTTTTGATCATATCTTCCTCAAAAAGTAAATGCTTGTTAATGATTATCAGGTATATTATTAAAAAATTTTAACAGGAGATTATATTTTGTATATATCCAGTATGACCGGTTTTGCAAGAAAAAACAGCAGTTATTCCGCCGGTAAAATTGAATATTCCTGGATTTGGGAGATAAAATCCGTTAACGGAAAAGCTTTGGATGTGAAGGCCAAACTGCCGGCGAATCTTGAAGGTTTGAACCTTTTGCTGAAAAATGCCGCCGGCGAAGTGTTGAACCGCGGCAGCATCAGCGCTTTTTTGGAGTTGTCGGCGGACGGCAGTCAGCAGAATGTCCGGATTAATAAAGATCTGATGCGGGAGCTGGCGGCGGCAGCCGCGGATTTGTATGAAGAGAGTGAAGGCAGGCTGGAAAAGCCTTCCGCTTCGGATATTCTTGGTATAAAAGGCGTGGTGGAAATTGAAGAATATCTGCCGGATGAAGAAGAACAGGAGAAACTGCAGCAGGCTTTGCTGCAGTCGTTTGCCGAGACTTGTCGGGAGCTTCAAACGAATCGGGAAGCTGAAGGAAACAGGATTAAGATTGTATTGTCGGGGATTTTGAAACATATCCGCGAAAATGTGTTAAAAGCAGAAGAAATTGTTTCCGGTTTGCCAGATGTTTTGAAACAAAAATTAAAAGAACAGATTTCTTTACTGCTGGAGCCGTCAGAAGGAATCAGCGAAGACCGGCTGGCGCAGGAAGTGGTTTTGCTGGTGAACCGTAGTGATGTGAGAGAAGAACTTGACCGTTTGAAAGCTCATATACGGGCAGCGGAAGAGATGTTGGAGCAAGGCGGGGTTGTCGGCCGCCGACTGGATTTTTTATGTCAGGAGCTTAACCGGGAAGCCAATACGCTGTGTTCAAAATCAGCAGATACCGGGTTGACGAATCTGGGAATGGATTTGAAAGTCCTGATTGAGCAGTTCAGGGAACAAGTGCAAAATATTGAGTGAGGTTAGTATGTCTGAAGTTATTGAGAGATTGAAACAAGTCCGCAAAGGGGCAATGTTTATTATTGAAGGCCCTTCGGGAATCGGCAAGGGGACGGTTGTCAAAGAATTGTTAAAGCGCGACAGCAACATTAAGTTTTCCGTTTCGGTGACAACCCGGGAAAAGCGCGTCGGAGAACAGGACGGCGTGGATTATTATTTTATTAATGACCAGCAGTATGACGAGTTTCTGGCACAGGATGCTTTTTATGAATATGTCAATTCGGAATACGGTCCGCGTTACGGGACGCTGCGTTCCGAAGTCGACAGTTTTATCAATGTCGGGCAAGACGTGTTGTTTGATATGGATTGGCTCGGCGCCCGCCAGATGCGTGAAAAGGCCAAAGACGATGTGGTAACGATTTATCTTTTGCCGCCGTCGATTAAGGTTTTGCGCGAGCGGCTGGAAAAGCGCGGAACAGATTCAAAAGAGACAATAGAAAAAAGAATGAGCGTCCTTTTGGACAAGATGAGCCATTGGAACGAGTTTGATTATGTGATTGTAAACGAGAATCTGGAAGATACGGTGTTTAAAATCCAAAAAATTATTTCCGGGGAAAGAATGAAGAGAGTCCGCCAGATTGGGCTGCCCGGTTTTGTTAAAGAATTGGTGGAAGAGGCCAAAGGCGGAAAATAGCGTTTATTCTCCGGTTTCTTCTTCCGGCGGAATATAAGCTTTAATCTGCTGCCGTTGTTCGGGGTTCATAACCTTATAAACAGCGGCGGCGTTTTTTTCGGCATCCGGAACTTTCAGAAAGACAGCCTGCTGATATAAGTTGAATGCGTGAACCAAATCCTGAGGAATCCCAATGCCGCGGGCGTTCATCCAGGCATAAATTTCAACAGCGTGCGGATCATTATCGGCAACGCGCATCAGAATCTCGTCCAGTTCAACCGGTGTGACGCGGTTTTCTTTGACGGCGCGGATTGCGTTGTTCCATTTGCGCTGGCGGGCAATTCTGGCTTCTTCTTCTATTTTGTATTTGTCTATCAACGGAATTTGATAGGGCGAAATTGCCGGTTCCTCAGCTTTGATGGCAAGAGGCGTTTCAGTAATGCCGTCTTCAATCAAAACATCGGGAATTTTACGGTTTTTGACATAAAGCGGCAGATAGCCTTCGTTATCAGATTTTACCAAGTCGCGGTAAATCTCGTCCAGACTGGTGCTGTACGCCGGTTTGACGAACAAAAAGGCGAGAAGTGTAAGAAATGCCAGCTTTTTCATTTTCCTTGTGTCTTTTTCCTTAATTTTATTGTAATACTACTCAAGACTTGCTACATATTAAAGCAATATTTATGGCTTATAAACAAGGCGCAATATGATTTTTTATCAGGCCGCCGGGAGGTAAAAATGAAAAAAATTTATAATTCAATTACGGAAATGGTCGGGCATACGCCGTTGCTCAAGCTTTCCCGTTTGGCAAAAAAATATAAGCTGAAAGCCCGTCTTTTGGGAAAATGTGAAGCTTATAATCCGGTATTTTCAATTAAAGACCGGGTGGCCAAACAAATGCTTGAAACTGCCGAAAAATCGGGCAAAGTCAATGAAGAGACAGTTTTTGTGGAGGCAACGTCCGGCAATACCGGGATTGCTTTGGCGGCCATGTGCGCGGCCAAAGGATATAAGCTGGTGATTACCATGCCGGAAAATATGTCAAAAGAACGGATTATGCTGATGCGCCTGTTTGGAACGGAAGTCATTTTGACCCCGGCGGAAGACGGAATGGCCGGGGCTATTGCCAAAGCCGATATGCTGGCGGAAAAGAATCGGAACGTTATTTTGCTGCGGCAATTTGAAAACCAGGCTAATCCTGATGCGCACAAATTGGGAACCGGTATTGAGATTTTTGAGGATACCGGCGGCGAGGTGGATGCTGTTGTTATTGCGGTTGGTACGGCCGGGACTTTGAACGGCGTGGCTTCGACTTTAAAAAGTTATAATCCTGAGCTTTTTGTAGCTGCAGTCGAGCCTAAAAGCAGTGCGGTATTGAGCGGCGGGGAAAAAGGCGCGCATAAAATTCCGGGTATCGGCGCCGGTTTTGTTCCAAAATTTTATGAGACGGGGCTGGTTGATGAAATTTTTGACATTTCAGACGAGGCAGCGGCCGAAACGGCCAAAGAATGCGCCAGGACGGAAGGACTGCCAATCGGCATTTCTGCCGGCGCGGCATTAGCTGCCGCCCTTGAACTCGGGCAACGAGATGCAATGAAAGGCAAAGTCATTGCCGTTATTTTGCCTGACTCTGCCGAAAGGTATCTTTCAACCGGATTTTTGGATTAAGGAACAGAATATGTTATTTCACAGGGTTGCGATTGTCGGCATCGGGCTGATAGGTTCGTCTTTGGCCAGGGTGCTTAAACATAACCGTTTGGCAGAAACAGTAGTTGTTTATGACAAGAATCCGGAATATGGGAAAAAAGCCGTGGAGATCGGCGTTGCGGATGAAAATGTCGGGAGTGCAGCCGCAGCCGCTGCCGGGGCTGATCTTGTCATTCTTTCAACCCCGGTCGGTGCTTATGGGGAAATCAGCAAAGAGATTATGCCGGTTTTGAAAAAAGGAACAATTATTACCGATGTCGGTTCGGTTAAAAAATATGCCATTGCGGAAATAGAAAAGCATATTCCTGCAGACAGCGGTATTGTTTATATTCCCGGGCATCCGGTGGCCGGTACGGAAAAATCCGGTCCGGAAGCCGGTTTTCTGGAATTGTTTGAAGGGCGCTGGTGCATTTTGACGCCAGGAAAATTCGCAACGTCCGCGGCGTTGGAAAAAATTTCTGAAATGTGGCGGGCAGCCAAAATGAAGATTGATACCATGACGCCCGAACATCATGACAAGGTGATGGCGGCGGTTTCCCATCTTCCGCACCTGATCGCCTTTTCCATTGTCGGGACGGTGGCTGATTTGGAAGGCTATGAACAGCAGGAAATTATAAAATATTCAGCCTCCGGTTTTCGGGATTTTACCCGGATTGCCGGTTCTGATCCGACAATGTGGCGGGATATCCTGCTGAATAACAAAGAAACAATTTTGGAGCTTATTCAGCGTTTTGTTGAGGATTTAATTGCTTTGGAACGCAATATCCGCTGGGATGAAGGCGATAAGCTGTTTGAGCTTTTTTCCCGTACGCAGAAAATCCGCAAAGAGGTTATTGAGGCCAAGCAAGACCAGCCGGAAATCGAGAAGAAGATTTTGGCCGAAATTAACCGCGAATAATAGTCTTGATAAATAAAAGATTATTTTATATTCTGAACAAAAATGAACTAACGATTGGATAATAATGAACCCGCAGTCTATTCTTGGAAGATATCTGACTAAACAGATTGTTTACAATTTTCTTGCCGTTTTGCTGATGGTAATCGGAATTGTTATGCTGTTTGAAGTTGTTGAACTGCTGCGCCGGGCTTCCGGCCGGGACGACGCATCTTTTGGCCTGATTATGGAGATGGCTTTTACCAAACTGCCGAAAACCGTGGAAATGGTTTTCCCGTTTGTGATGATGATTGCGGCTATGATTACGTTTTGGAAACTCAGTAAAAGCAACGAATTTGTGATTATCCGGAGCGCGGGCGTGTCTATCTGGGGTTTTTTGGCGCCGGTTCTTTTGGCAACATTTTTGGTCGGCGTGGTCAATGTTACGGTGGTTAATCCGATTTCCGCCCGAATGAATGAATTGTACGAGACGCTGAATTATCGTTTTAAAACACGCAATCCGAAAGCTGTTCTTTTTTCTGAAAAAGGGTTGTGGCTGCGCGAGGCAATCAATGCCGATAAATTTCTTTATTTGCAGGCAAAGTCTGTCCGGCAGGAACATAATACATTGTTTTTGCGCGGCGTAACGATTTTGGAGATGAGCAGAGAATCGCAGAATTTGCGCCGGATTGAGGCTTATGCCGCCAATTTGAAGGATGATGCGTTTGAGTTGATTAATGTTAAAATTTATGAGCCTGGAAAGCCAACCGTATCACAGGACAGGCTTATGTATAAAACAACGTTGACAATAGAACGGATAAAAGAAAATTTTGTTGAGCCGGAATCTATCTCTTTTTGGGATTTGCCGGATACAATCCATTTTTATGAGATGTCGGGTTTTTCGGCGCAGAAACACAGGCTGCGTTATTTATCCCTGCTGGCCTCGCCTTTTCTGCTTTGCTCCATGGTTTTGGTGGCGGCGGTTTTTGCCCTGCGTCCGAATAACCGGCGCGGCGGCGTGATGTATCTGATTGTCGGCGGACTTTCTACCGGCTTTATCGTCTATTTTATGTCGCAAGTTATTTATGCTTTCGGAATTAATAATATTATTCCGGGTTTTTTGGCGGTTTGGACGCCGGCGCTGATTGTGATGATGATTAGCGTGTCGGTTCTTCTCCATCTCGAGGACGGGTAAAAACTGCGCTCTGTGGCCACCTAATACAGAAAAAAGAATTTTAGCTAAGTCATGTATGTTTTTATACACTCCTGTCGCTAAAATTCTTTTTTCTTATTATCTGACTTAGGCATCTAGGCGCGCTGCGGTTGCTAACGCTTTCCTTGCTTGCCAAGATGTTACAAAGAGCTTGCAGACAAAAACAACCGGAGTAGCGGTTGTTTTTGCTTAGCGCTTATATCGCGTTTTTTACAGCGGTCTGAGGGACGCTTAGTGTGGAAAAGTATTATATTTGTTGCTATTGTTCTTGGTGGTTTGGGGTACGCGAAAGGTTTTACCGTTAACTTTCCAAAATGTTTAAGCTCTGGCTGGTTTTGGCGATATTTGTGGTTATTTTACGAGTTTCTTCAATATTATCAGCATTTTCAAAGATATAGAGAGCATCATGAAAATATTCCAAGGCTTCTTCCAACAAGGCTTTGTCTCCGGCGTTTTTGCCCAGGCGGTAGTAGATTTCGCCGATGTGTTCCTGACTTTTGGCCCATTCCATCGGCGCCCGCCGTTCGGTTATGACTTTTTGCTGGTTTTTATAGCTGGCAATGGCAAGTTCCGAAATTTCCTCACTTTTGGTAAAATTGCCGAGAAGACCGAGCATATAGCCCAATTCGCCTTGGATTTGCGCCCAGAATTCCGGAAACAGAGCAAGCGTATAAATTTTTTCTGCTTCCCGCAATTGAAAAACGGCGTCGCGCAAAGCCTGAATGTCTTCTTTGTACAACCAGTAATTTAAAAACAGATGAGACAATTTATAAGAAATGTAGCCGTAATCATACGGGTAGTTATATTTGCTCAAATATCTTTGTGCCTGGCGGTAATAGTTAATGGCTTCCCGGAAATGGCGCGCCGATTGTTTGGGAATGTATTTGGTCGAGCAGTCATAAAGCTGTCCGAGGTGGTTGTAGATACAGCCAAGATGGATGGGCGCTGTTATCAAATCCTGATGTTTCAGCGCCGTATCGAAAAGGTTTTTGACGATTTTGAAGTCTTTGCCCTGGCCGCGGTCAAAACAATAGCTGAGGTAAATGATGCCCAGAAAGTTCATTATGTAAGGCATATATTCAATGGAAAGGTTTTTGGCGGAATCGTCTTTTGAAAGAGAATTGATTATCCTTTTCAGCAAGTATCTTTTTTGGATTTTCTTTTCTTTTGAAAAAGTATTGAGCGAGCTGACAACGGCACCGTAAATCAAATTGCCGACGGCGGGAGGAATTTTGTTTCCGGATGATAATAAATCTGCCGGGATGTATAAACTGTCCAAAAGGGAAACAAAAGCGCAGTCTTCGTTTTCATATTGTTTTTCGGTTTGAAAATTCAGACGAATCCTGCTGCCTTCACGGTATCCCCAAATCAGGACATCGGCCTGCGTCTTGTCCAAAATTGTTTGTCCCCGGTCAATCAGGTCAAACAGCGTCCGGCTTTCCAGATTTAGAAAAGTTTTGGAGAAAGGTTCATCAAAATATGAGACTTCCAAACCGTCTTTGCCGCTTAACAATCGTGCGATGACTTCGCCGCTGTTGCTTTCTATATTTTCGGAAAACTCAACAACGACGACCTTGAATTTAATCAAATCTATGGCATTAACCGCCAGATTCAGATTATCAGGGCGGGTATGAAAAATTTTATGAAAAAAATCGGTCAGCCGCATCAATTTCTTTTATCCTTGTTTATATTGTCTTTAATGTCTTCAAAATTGCTTTTGATTTCGTTTATGACATTTCGGTTGATTTCGCGAAAACTTTGATTAGCGGTTTGCCAGTGTTTTAGTTTGCTTAAGTACCAGGCCGTGATTACAGCGCTTAATATCGGAATAGAGTAGATATTCGGAGAATAGGCTTCGAAATATCCGAGAACAACCATGACGATTTCCAGGCGTAAAACGTTGTTGGCGATATTGTCGGGAGAAAGTCCGGAAATGTTGGCCTGGAAATAAGAGGTGTTTGCCGTGATGTCTGAATATTTGTCTCTTAGAGCCAGAGCTTGCAGCAAGGCCCAGGAAACTTCAATGATGAAAAACATATTGAAAATTATCAGACAGGGCGCCGCACCTTCCGAGGCAGAGCGGAATATTAATCCGCCAAGCAAAAATCCCAAAGCCGTGCAGCCGGCGTCGGAAAGCTGCAAACGGGCGGGATACCAGTTGAACAAAAGAAAGGCTCCCATAACAGCAGACAAAATCAGCGCCAGAACACCAAGCAGATGCGGAAGCGCGGCAGCCAGGGATAAAGAAAATATACCGAGCGCAACAGCTATCGTGTGAAGACCGATAACACTTTCGACCCCATTTAAAAAACGGTATAAAAAACTAAAAGCGAACCATAACAATATAGAGAGAAACAAGCTTAGCGGCGCCGGAATTTGAGGAAGCAACGGCTGGCTCTCCGGCATAAGAAAGGTCAGGACTGCCGTGCCGGACAGTATGGTCAAGGCGGCATATTTGGCTGAAAAACGCGAAGAAACATAAAAGACCAGAGCGGTTGCCGCAAGCAGAATCGGAAGTTCTGGCACAGAATATCCGCTGACAAAGTCATTGTCTTGTCTGAAAACAAATGCTGCGGCCAGGCCGAAAACAGCGAAAAAAACAAAAATGACGGCAAAAGGCGGAATTTGCCGTTCAAGCCGGGAAATTCTCTGCTGATTCAGGACATAAAAACCGGCAAAGCTTAAGAAAAAGCTTGCAACGGCACAAATTGTCAAGAATGTATTGTCAAAATTCATTGCCTCTTTTCTCCGGTTTTCCAAACTATTGTAGTCGATTAATTTATTTGTTCAATAATCAATGTATTTTTATGCGGAGATATCTTTGGGAAGGATTTTTTTCAATGCCGGGATTGCAATATCATGACGGCGGGCAAAATCCGAAACGGCCATATTGATGTTGTTGATTTCCCGGCGGGACGAATCGCCCGGCGATTGAGTGTCGTAAGCGTAATTTATCGGCGTATTGTATATTTTTTTTAATATTTCAGCATTATCCAAAGAGATATTTTCGGCAGCGGCCAAGGAGCATATTTCATTGACGGCAGCTTCGACACGGCTTTGTTTTTCTTTGTTTTTCAATATGTTGAATATGCTTTGGCGGTAAAAGGCGGAAGCCAGGGCTGAGACGGCATAGATTGAAAAGGCCTGCCAAAATACCTGGTTTTTATCTTCGCAGGTTTGGCAGAGAATCTCGGAACTATGAAAACAGCTTAATGCTTTCAGGGAATATTCCAGCGTATTGAACGGTTTGGAGAGGGTAATCTGCGGTTCTCCGCCGAGAATGAAAATCTGGTTGTCTTTTGAGAGCAGCCAGCCGTCAAAATATGCCCGAATTGTATTGTGCCGCAACAGGCTTTCAATAATCCTGAAATCGGGGAGCATTGAAAAAACAACAACAGGCGCATTTGAAAAATGAGATGATGAAAGCAACATCAGTTCGGATTTTAAGTTGCGGCTTTGGGAGGTGATTATCAGCATTTTTGCCTTTTCGGAGGAATAATGCCGGCAGGGAACATTTGTCTTTTGTTTTTTCAGGCTGTGTTCTTCCCGCAGGCTGATTTCGATTTCGGAATCGCAGCTGTTCTGCGGTGCGATTATGACGGCATTTTCTCCCTTGACGATGAACTTGGCGGCAAGATATCTGCCGAGAGGCGTGTTGCCGAGGATATATACCGGCGGTTTTGAGGCGGATGTTGTTTCTTGGGGTGCGGGCATGGTTTATTTTGTCCTTTGCATTTTGGCGATAAAGAAAGAATCGGCTCCTCCGCAAGACTGCAAATGGTATGGAAGCGTGCGGATGAAACCTTCTGCGGTGAATATTTCAGCCGGCATTGCTCCGGAAAAATTGTCTGGCGACAGCGGTATCAGCTGAAATTCGGAATTGTTTTGCAGAAAAGCGGTTATTTGTCGTTCTCCTTCCGTTTTGGCGATGGAACAGGTGCAATATGTCAATTCTCCGCCGGGGCGCAGCACCCGCGCTGTCCGGACAAGGATTTGTTTTTGCAGTTCAGCCATTTTTTCAATATCCCGGGTGTTTTTGATATGGACGATTTCCGGATGGCGGCGCAAAGTTCCGGTTGCCGAACAAGGGGCGTCTAGCAGGACGGCATCGTAACGGTCAGATGTTTCTTCCAAATATTTTGCGGCATCGGCACAAATAATCCGCGGAGCCGGCAAATTTAAACGACGGATGTTTTCTGACAATTTTTTCAGACGGTCTTCCGAAATGTCAAGCGAAACAACTTCCGCCCCGGCGGCCAGAAGCTGAGCGGTTTTTCCGCCTGGAGCGGCACAAAGATCCAAAATTTTTTTTCCGGCCGGGGCGCTTATGGTTTTGGCGGCGAGAGAAGCCGAGAAATCCTGAACCCACCATTTGCCGTCTTTGTATCCGGGAAGTTTTTCTATTTTTCCGTTGTTTTCCAGGCGGACGGAACCGTTCGGCAACAGTGTTCCGTTTAATTTTTTTGCCCATTCCGCCGCGTTTTCTTTGACCGTCAAATCAAGAGGCGGTTCATTCAGAGAGGCGGCTTCAATTAATGCCGTTTGTTTTTTGCCGTAGTCTTTTTCCAGGAGTTTTCTAAAACTGTCGGGAAAAAATATGCCGTTATCCGCTTTCAGGAGTTCTTCTTTGGCTGCTGCAATTTTTCGCAAAACGGCATTGGCAAAGCCGGCGACGTATTTGTCGTTTTGTTTTTTTATCAGGCTGACATAGCTGTTAAGCACGGCATAATCGGGCGTGTCAAGAAAAAGGATTTCGGCAGCGGCCGAAATCAGCGCATAACGGGCAAAGGCGTGTTTGTCCGGGAGTTTTTTGGCCGCAAAAGCCGAAATGACTTTTTGCAAAAAGACCAGCCGGCGCAAGGCAGTGAGCACCAGCATATTTAAAAAAGCCGTATTTTGCTGTCCGACAGGAGAAGAAATGTTTTTTATCTCGCTGAAAAAACAATGCTTTTCCAATATGTCCCGCAAGGTTTCGGCAGCTTGTTGACGCGGATCAATCATCCTTTTTTCCAATATGTTTCGTTTTGCCGGTATTTTAGCGGATTGCCGCGGAAATACAAGTGTGAAATTTTTATTTTGGACTCTTGTTTTTTGGATGATTTTATTATAACCTGAGCAAAGCTTTGTTTTTTTGAGGAATGAGACAGATGAAAAAAACGCTTTTGACTTTGTTGGCGGTTGTTGTTATGACCGGCGGCTGCTCGTATTTTTCGTGGATGAATCCCTGGGCGGATGATAAAAAAACGGAAAAGGTTAAAGAATTGCCGGTAAATGAGTTCTTGTGGCAGGCCGCTTTGGATCGGATGAGTTTTACGCCTTTGAAGACAAGAAATCCGGAAAAAGGGCTGATTGTAACAGACTGGTTCAGAATGGAAGGCTATCCGCGGGAATTGTTTATGGTCAAGGTTCAGGTGCTGACCAAAGAATTGCGCAGCGACGGCATTAAGGTCAGCGTCGAGAAAAGAGTGCTGCGCGACGGAAAATGGTATGACGAGGAAGCCGGCAGCCGACTGCAAAGCGGAATGGAAAACAGAATCCTCCTGAAAGCAAGGGAATTGTACAGAGCAAGTTTATATAGATAAAATTTGAAAAAACTGAATTGAGAATGAAAAATGACTGACAGATATAATGGAAAAGGCTCATTTGAGGAATGGGCAAAAGAATGGGAAACGGAAGACCGTTATAATTTTAAAAAAATTGAAAAAAAATGGCAGAGCATTTGGGATGAAAACAAGGCTTATAAGGTAGAAATCGACAAGCATAAGGAAAAATATTATGTTCTGGTCGAGTTTCCTTATCCGTCCGGTGCCGGGCTGCATGTGGGACATCCGCGTTCTTATACGGCGTTGGACGTTGTGGCGCGCAAAAAAAGAATGCAGGGTTTTAACGTTTTGTATCCGATGGGGTTTGACGCTTTTGGCCTGCCGGCGGAAAATTATGCAATCAAAACCGGTGTTCATCCGGCGGTTTCCACTAAAGCCAATATTGAAAACTTTACCCGCCAGCTGAAGTCTATCGGCTTTAGTTTTGACTGGGACAGAGCTTTTAACACCTGTGATCCGGAATATTACAAGTGGACGCAGTGGATGTTTATCAAACTCTTTGAAAAAGGGTTGGCATATAAAGGCAAAATGGCAATCAACTGGTGTCCGTCGTGCAAAGTCGGCCTGGCTAACGAAGAAGTCGTCAACGGCTGCTGCGAACGCTGCGGCGCGCAAGTCGTTCGTAAAGACAAAGAGCAGTGGATGGTAGCAATTACCAAATATGCCGACCGTTTGATTAATGATTTGGACGATTTGGATTTTATTGACCGTGTTAAATCACAGCAGATTAATTGGATCGGGCGTTCGGAAGGCGCCGAGCTGGACTTTGATTTGGTTGATGTCCACGGCAATTCTTTAGGCGGAAGAAAGCTCAAAGTCTTTACAACGCGCCCGGATACGGCCTTTGGCGTGACTTACATGGTTATGGCGCCGGAGCATGCTTTTGTATCCGAACTGATGTCGCAATTTGAAAATCCTGAAGATATCAGAGCTTATGTTGAAGAAACAGCCAAGAAGTCTGATTTGCAGAGAACGATGGATGACAGCAAGACAGGTGTTGAACTGAAAGGGATTAAAGCAAAGAATCCGTTTAACGGAACGTTGATTCCGGTATTTATTTCGGATTATGTTCTGACCGGTTACGGTACCGGCGCGATTATGGCGGTGCCGGCGCATGATCAACGCGACTATGATTTTGCCAAAGCTTTTAATCTGCCGATTATTCAGGTTTTGTCCGGCGGCGATATTGCCGAAAAGGCCTGGGAAGAAGACGGCGCGCATATCAATTCCGGCTTTATGGACGGTATGAATAAAGAAGAGGCTATGAAGGCTGCAATTGCTTTTGCCGAAAAAAACGGTTTTGGCAAATCGAAGGTTAATTTCAAACTGCGTGATTGGGTATTCTCGCGCCAGCGTTATTGGGGCGAACCTATTCCGATGGTTTATTGTGAGCATTGCGGCTGGCAGCCTGTTCCTGAAGACCAGCTCCCTCTGACTTTGCCGGAGGTTCCCGATTATCTGCCGAATGATAACGGCGACTCTCCTTTGGCAAAGGCCACCGACTGGGTTAATACGACTTGTCCGAAATGCGGGGCGCCGGCGCGCAGAGAGACCGACGTTATGCCAAACTGGGCGGGTTCGTCGTGGTATTTTCTGAGATATTGCGATCCGCACAATAACAAAGAGTTTGCCTCTAAGGAAGCGTTGGATTACTGGATGAATGTCGATTGGTATAACGGCGGTATGGAGCATACGACGTTACACCTGCTTTATTCGCGTTTCTGGCATAAGTTTTTGTATGACTGCGGTTATGTGCCGACCAAAGAACCCTATCAGCGCCGGACGTCGCATGGTATGATTTTGGCCGAGAATGGCGAGAAAATGTCAAAATCGCGCGGCAATGTAATTAATCCCGATGACATTGTCAATAATTACGGGGCAGACAGTTTCCGCCTGTATGAGATGTTTATCGGGCCGTTTGACCAAGTGGCAATGTGGTCCGATGACAGTTTGAACGGTGTGTACCGTTTTGTCGGCAAAGTGTATAATTTGTTTAAGAAGGTTAATAAAAATGCCAAGCCTTCGGCTAAAGACATTCAGATGATGCACAAGACCATTCTTGAAGTTACCGAAAGAATTGACCAGATGAAGTTTAATACGGCGGTTTCTTCTTTGATGACTTATGTAAACCATTTGTCTTCTTTGGATGAAATTGCTCCGGAACTTTACGAAAATCTGCTGCTTTTGATGTGTCCGTTTACGCCGCATCTGGCAGAAGAAATGTGGGCAAGAATGGGACATACGTCGTTGATTATTACGGCGTCCTGGCCGAAAGGCGATGCCAAACTGGCAGAGGAAAATACCGTTACTTATGCCGTTCAGATTTGCGGCAAAATGCGCGGTACAATCGATTTGCCGAAAGATGCGCCGAAAGAAGAGGTTGAAAAAGCCGCATTGTCGCTTGAAAATGTTAAGCGGCAGCTGGAAGGCAAAGAGCTTAAAAAGGTTATAGTGGTGCCTAATAAAATCATCAACCTTGTTGCGTAAAAAACGCGTATAATGGTCTATTAATACAGAAAAAAACTTTAAGGCTAAGTTACGTACGTCTATGTACGCGCCTGTCGCCTTAAAGTTTTTTTCTTATTACTAGCCTCATTCTCCGCGTTTTTTACAGCGGCCTGAGGTGGAAGTGGAAAACTTTTTTGTCGTTCGGATTAATGTAATTTTGGGGTTTTTCCGTTAAAAAATTATGGACTTGCGGCGGAAATGAGGTTAAATTTGCTGTGAGTGAATTTTTTATAAAAGGACGAATATGAAAAAAGCAATCGGCGGTTTTTTGGCGTTATTTTGTATATCAGCCTGTGGCTTTGAGCCTTTGTATGCGCAGAAAGAGGATTCTTCGGGTTGGTATTTCAGCGGAAATTTTGATACTTCGGTAACATCTGAAATGGCTAAAGTCAAAGTTGAGCCGATTGCAGACCGTTTCGGTCAGGAAATTCGAAATGAACTTTTGGATTTGATTACGCCGAGAGGAATGCCTAAAAATCCGCAATACCGTCTGTTTGTGACCCTTCAGGATAAAGAAATCATTCAGCAGGCGCTGCGCCGGGATATTACGGCAACACGCGAACGTGTTCGTTATTCCGTAAGATATGAACTGGTGTCGACAACAAGCAATGAAACGCTGGTGAAAGGGGACAGCGTGTCTTTTGTGAGTTATGATATTTTAGCGAATCCTTATTCAACAACTATGGCTCAAAAGAAAACACAATCCGATGCGGCAAAAATTATTGCAAATGACATTGTTTTGCGATTGGGCGCTTATTTTCACCGTGAAATGGGAATGCGGGGGAACTATTAGTGATTTATAAACAGGCGCAAATTGAGAAATTCTGTAAAAAGCCCGATGAACAGATAAAGTGTTTTCTGGTTTATGGCAGTAATGAAGGTTTGCAGGCCGAGTATGTGAAAAATCTGACCAAAAGCATCAGTCCGGATATCTATGATCCTTTTCAGGTGGTGTATTTTAATTGTTCCGATATTCTTTCAGACATCGGTGCATTGTCGGCGGAATATTCCAGCCAGTCGTTGATGGGCGGACGGCGTGTGATTGTTATCAAAGATGCCGATAATAATCTGACCAAACATTTAAAAATTCTTTTGGATGGTTCGGTTTCTGATACTTTGATTATTATCTCTTCCGGCAGTCTGAATAAAAAATCTTCTTTGGTTGCCTTGGGAGAATCCCGGGAAGATATGGGCGTGATTGCCTGTTACGATGACCGGGACGAAGACGTGTTTTCCACTGTGCGCGGGAAATTGAGCGAAAACGGTTACAGTATTAATAACGAGGCTTTGCAGCTTTTGTGTTCCCGCCTTTCCAATGACCGTAAAACAAATCTCGGCGAGATTGAAAAGCTGATAACTTATATGGGGGATAAGAAAGCTGTCGGTAGCGATGATGTTCGCGCGGTTGTTTCAGACGCATCGGCATCCAGCAGCGATGATGTCTGCTATTTTACGGCCGGCGGAGATAAGGAAAAGGCGCTGCGGGCTTATCAGAAAATGATTAATGAAGGGAATGAACCGATTTCGATTGTACGAACCCTGACTTATCATTTTAATAAAATTCTGACGGCGTTGTCTTATATGGAAAACGGCGACAGCATTGAACGGGCGATGGGGCGGCTGGTTCCGCGGATTATTTTCTTTCGCGAAGGAAGTTTCAAGCGCCAGCTGAATATTTGGAATAAAAATAATGTTCTCGGGGTTATTGAGCTTTTGTATAAGTGTGAACGGGATTGTAAAACGACAAATATGCCGGTTGAGGAGATTGTCAGTTATACGTTGATGCAGATATCTTCCAAAGCAGCAAGATTAATCCGTTAGGCTTTTAGTTCCCGGTATAGGTAAAATATCGTTAATGTTTCAGCAGAAAAGATTTTAGTTTTCTTTTCGGCAAAAACGGTTAAAAAATAAAGCCAGCTGCCGGATGAATGTGATTGCGGCGATTGATGAAAAATGGAAGAACATAGCACAGGCTCCAAAAACGGCCAGAACGGGAATCCATTTTCCCGAAAGTTCAAAATCCGAATAAAATACCGGAATTCCATAGCATAAAGTTATGAATATATAAAGCATCAACAGGAAATAGATTATTTTTATTATCGGGCGGAAAATAAATTTTTTGAATTTTCCGCAGGGCTTGTTTTTTATGAATTTGCGTATCTTTTGCCACTGATACGGGGCGAAAATGTTTCCGCCGTATATTAAAAACATAATACAAATAATGTTGAGAAACATAAAATTTAGAAAAGCCTGACTGCTGAGGGACGATGAGGCAAAGAAGACGTCGTTTATGAAATTAATAATGGCGTTTTTATGGTCTATTCCCGGATTGCTGAGATAAAGTGCATTTTGACAATAAAGAATTATGTAAGCAAAAAATCCCAGAAAAAGGATAAAACGGTCAATGAATACCTGGTCGACAAATTTTCTGATTTTTAGAAGACGCTTTTCTTCTTCCGTGGAAAGCCGTTCAATTCTTCCGATGTTGGCAATGATGAAGAACCTGTTGAAAAAAGTTTGTTTTATTTTTTTTCTGAAGGAGATTTTGGAGCCGGTGTTTTGTTCTTTTGCTTGTTTTAGGGCGCGGTTTATTACGGAATAAGTTTTGAAAAATAAGGTTATCTGAGGCAGGCAGTAAGGGGTAATCGGAGATTTTTTCCAAGTAATGACTGCAAAGGTATATACGGAAAATAACATAATCATCATTGCCGGTGCCGAAGGGTGTTTTTGATATAAGGCAGATCCGGCAAAAAGTGTCAGATAGGCAATCCAGGCAAGATATGTTAATTTGAAAAGAATTCCGTTGTTTTGTTTATTTTCGATATGATGTAACAGTTTTTTCAGCGGATTGCCGGCAGCTAATCGGTCGGAGATTTTTAGTCCGGGGATCCGGTTTTGAAATTGTTCAAAATTTTCGGGCAGAAAATCCTCGGGCGTTATGTCAGTCATTTTGTTTTTCCTTTTTTGTTTGTTGTTCGGAGGTCGATGGCAAAAATTCTGTTATAAAGTTTAACGTAGAGTTTTGACGGATTTTTTCTCCGGTCAGCGCTCAGATAAAGAATTTGTTCCGGGTACTCCGGGGCGGAGGATATTGCAAATTTTTGCGGATAAGGCGGGCAGCCTTCATAGAAGTCTTTTTGTTTTTTATATTTTTCCGGAATGTCTGCCTGTTTGATAGTGTCGGAGAAATGCGGATAGGTATCGATAAAGCGGATGTAATTGGTACCGCAGTAAGTAAAGCGGTCTTTTTGCGGGCAGAAATTCATTATGGAGACTGTAAAGAACCCTTTTTTGTCTTTCAGCGGAACGACCTCGTAACCGGCGGCGTAGAGCTTGTAGCCTTTTTGATTTTTAGTAATGAGCAAATCAGAAGAGAACATAGGTCTGAAGAAAGGATATTTCCAGTAAGAAACGGCAACCGGTGATAAAATATTTTCAATTTCCGGCTGGCATTTATTTTTTGAATCAGGAAAGGTGATTTTTTGCAGTGAAAAAAACGGAAATTCCGTTTGGGGAAGATGCAGCTTTAATTTTTCATATTGATCCGTGCGGGTAAGAGTGCCGGCAAAACCGTTGTTGATGATGCCGAAGTTGTTTTCTTTTTTCAAATTTTTAAAGTCGGAGATTTCCGTATATGTGTTAGTTAATGTTATCGGCGATATGGACATTGCTTCTTTTGTTGAAGGCCTCTGTTGAAGTAATTCCGAGCTTTTTTTAGCGTAACGGGAATCTTTATATTGATTGTTGATGCAGTCGGTCAATTTATCTAAGGGAAGAGTGCTGCTGCACCAGAAAAGCGGTTGGGGTTCGAAAAAAAATGTATGATATTTGTTGTACAATTTGGCATTTATGATAATAAGCACAAGAACAAATATGAGGATAAGAATGCGGCGGAAATTGCTCAGAGGCATAAATTTCTCCTTTTATAAAGGCGTTAAGTTGTTTGCAGTATAAAAAGGAGCTTATTTAAAAACAGTTAATGGTTGTAAAATGATAAGATTTTGATTGTATAAAAAAGTCCGCCGGGAAAGTTTCCCGGCGGTTTGCCTTTTTATTCTTCTATTTTAGCGCGGAAATAAGGCAAGTCCAGAATTGCAATAACAGCCGAAATCCCGACCAGCATATAAATAATCTGAGTCAGAATACCGGTTTCTCCGAAGATGAAGGAAACAAGATTAAATCCGAAGAAACCGATCAGACCCCAGTTGATTCCGCCGATAATGGTTAAAGTTAAGGCGATTTGACGTACAATGTTCATTTTGTTTCTCCTGTAAATAAAAGTTGGCTTTTTATGCCAGTATGATATATATGCCATAAATGTTTTTTCAACGGAGAGAGCCATGTACAGCGAGAAGTTTGCCAAAGCGATTGAAATGCTGCAGAAAGATTTTGCTTTGGAAAAATCTATTGATGAAAAAATTTGTGCCGATCGGGACGGAAAGCCGATTCCCTGGTACACTTTTCCGGCGATTGAATATTTGTCGCAGTTTGATTATCGGAACAGGAAGATTTTTGAGTACGGCTGCGGTTCTTCCTCGCATTTTTGGGCAGCAAGAGCGGAAAAGGTCATTAGTATTGAAGATAATCCGAAATGGTTTGAGAAATGGCAGGCAGAAATGACGGAATCTAACCTGGAGGTTCGCTGGCGGGATGAGGGCGAGATTTATGAAAATGCCATTTTTGAGCAAGAAGATTTATTTGATGTTATTGTGGTCGACGGTAAAAGACGTGCGGAATGTTGTGCGGCGGCGGTGCAAAAGCTGGCTGAAGGCGGGATGATTATTCTTGATGACAGCGACAGGGTTAATACCAGCCAGGAGTATCAAAAGGCAATAGCCGTTCTTCGGAAAACCGGGTTGATTCAGGTGGATTTTTACGGTTTTTGCCCAATGAACTGTTATACCAAAACAA
Source organism: uncultured Pseudomonadota bacterium (assembly GCA_949300375.1). Lineage (GTDB taxonomy): Bacteria > Pseudomonadota > Alphaproteobacteria > RF32 > CAG-239 > MGBC133411. Next base: position 61,671 of record CASGEB010000001.1, on the reverse strand, counting down.
CCAGTCTGTTTTTGAGCCGGGGGTTTGATTTTGAATCAAAATATGAAGTTCAGCCGATAAACGGATTGGGAAATTTGTGGTCAATGAGCCGAAGAGAAAGAAAAGATTTTTATAAAAAAATGGCATAAAAAACAGGATTGCGGTTTTTAAGCCGGAATCCTGTTTTTTATTAATCATCATATTTGTTAATGTGGCGGTATTTGTATACGTCATACCACATCAGCAAATATACAATCACTGTAAATCCGACCCAGATTAATCCTGCAATCTGCCAGCCGTTTAATGATCTTAAAAATTCAAGCATAGTATTTTTATTTAGTGGTTAATGAATTTGAAAAATTTATAAATAAAACGGTATGCAAGTTTTTATTTCATAAAAGCACTATAATTAAAGTTAATAATAAATTTTGTATTTTCAATATATGTTCAAACGGTTTTTTAGTCAACAGGATTATTGAGCGATGCCGGCAATCTCGGCCCGGAGTTCTTCCAACCCTTGTTTTTTTTCGGAGCTGGTTGCCAAGAGACGGATATGAGCCGCGCCGTGTTTTTTTATTTTCTCGTTGGTCTCTGAAATGATTTTTTGCAGTTCCCGGGCGGAAATTTTATCTGTTTTGGTTAAGACAATCTGGTAAGTAACGGCTGCGGCATCAAGCATTTTCATAATTTCTTCATCGACTTTTTTGATTCCGTGGCGCGAATCTATCAGCAGAAAAACTCGTTTCAGGTTTACCCGCCCCTGCAGATAGGTAAAAATCATTTTCTGCCATTGTCTGACCAGATTTTCCGGCGCCTGGGCAAAGCCGTAGCCCGGCAAATCTACCATCAGCAGTTGATTGCCAAGATTAAAATAGTTCAGTTGTTGGGTGCGGCCGGGCGTGTTAGAGGCTTTAGCCAGATTTTTTTTCCCGGTCAGGGCATTAATCAAACTCGATTTGCCAACGTTTGAACGGCCGGCAAAGGCAATTTCGCCAAGCTCGGAAACCGGAAGCTGGTCTAAGCGGGCTGCGCTGAGCATAAAAGTACAGGGGCCGGAGAAAAGCTTTCTTCCGGCTTCTATTTGTTCGGGACTCAATTCTTCCGGTTTTGTTTCCATAAATCAGACTCCGACTTTGCGCATAATGGCTTTTTGCTGAATAATGGAAAGCAGATTGCTCAATGTCCAGTATATGACTAAACCTGAAGCAAAATGTCCGAGCATAAAGGTAAAGATTAGCGGCAGCAGAGCAAAAACGCGCGCCTGGTCTTTATTGGCCGGTGCGGGATTCAGTTTTTGCTGGATATACATGCTGACGCCCATCAAAATCGGCCAAATGCCGATGTCCAGGATTCCGGGAACAGGAAGGTGCGACCAAACCGAAATTGTCAGAGGATCCGGCGCGGAAAGATCTTTAATCCAGCCGATGAATGGTGCGTGGCGGATTTCGATAGAGATGTTCAACACTTTGTACAGAGAGAAGAATACCGGAATTTGGATAAGAACCGGCAAGCATCCGGCAGCAGGGTTGATTTTTTCTTTGCGGTACAGATTCATAACTTCCTGCTGCATTTTTACCTTGTCATCTTTATATCTTTCTTGAATTTCCAGCATTTTGGGCTGAACTTTTTTCATTTTAGACATACTCTCGTAAGATTTGTTGGCAATCGGGTACATCAGCAGCCGAAGCAGGGCGGCAAAGAGCAAAATCGCCCATCCCATATTGCCGATAATATGATATAAAAAGTCCAGAATGTAGAAAAATGGTTTGGTCAGGAAGTAGTACCAGCCAAAATCAACTGCCAAATCGAATTTGTCGATATTATATTTTTTGGTGTAGTTATCCAGCAGTTTGATTTCTTTGGCACCGGAATAAAAACGAATATTCTGGGTTCCGATGGAGCCCGGAGCGATGCTGGCAGCGTCGCCGAGGTAGTCAACCTGATAAACATTGTCCGCGGTTTTGCCAAATTTGACTTTGGCGTTTTGATTGTTGCCGAAGACCAGCGAACTGAACCAGTAACGGTCGCCGAATCCGACCCAGCCGCCGCTGGTTTTGAATTCTTCCTTTTCTCCTTGCTTTTTTAATGATGAGTATTTGATTTCTTTCAGCGATGAATCGATGACGCCGAGCATTCCCTCGTGGACAACAGCGTTTTGAGCGTTTTTGTTTTCATCAATCGTCCGGCTGATCAGCCCGTAAGGATAAAGGGTGATTTCTTTTCCGGTGTTGTTTTCAACAGACTGTTCAATATTAAACATATAGTTTTTATCGAGGCTGATTTTGCGGATAAAACGCAGACCCTGTCCGTTGTTATATTCCAACACAAGCGGTTTTTCCGGTGTCAGTTCCCTGGTTTTGGCCAGCCATTCGGTCGTGTTGTCCGGCAATTTCAAACTCCGGTCATTGGAAAGCCAGCCGAACTCTGCATAATAGGGTTCAATAGTCCGTGCCGGGGATAAAAGTTCGACGTCGGGACTGTCTTTTTCCAGTCCGACTTTGTATTTGGAAAGATAAAGCTCATCAAAACGGGCGCCTTTCAGGCGGATGCTGCCGTGAACGACGTCATTGGAAAATTTTATGCGTTTTTCAGAGGCGATGGCTTCAGCCGTGGTCAGGGGCTTTTCATCAATTATGATTTTATCTTCGTTTTGTGAATTTGCCGGGTTTTCATTTGCGATGATTTCCGGCTCCGCATTGTTTTGCGGGGCTGCCGGCGTTGTCGGGAACAGATAGTTGGTAACGAAAATGGCAATAACGGATAATATAACGGCGAGGAACAGACCTCTGGTTTCTTCTTTCATAATGCGCAACAGCTCCTTTTGACTTTGTCTTTCAGTTTTTTGCAATAAAAAATATTTTATAACATATTTAATCTATATTCTGCTGCAAAGCAAGCAATTATCAATGATTATGCGGTTTTTCTTTTGGCGGAACCGGGTCGTAGCCGCTGCCGCCCCAAGGGTGACACCTCAATATTCTTTTTATTCCGAGCCACAGGCCTTTGAAGACGCCGTGAGTCCGAAGAGCCTCAATCATATATTGCGAGCAGGTCGGGCGATAGCGGCAAACTCCGGGAAAAAGCGGGGAAATAAGAAATTGGTAAAGCTTAATCAGCAGAATCAGCGGCAGAGCCAGGAGTTTTTTCATTGTCCGGTTTCTCTTTTTTTAGTATTTTATTAACGCGTTTCAGCGCGATAGCCATTTCTTCTTTGAGCTTGGCAAAATTGCAGGATGCCGTATTATGGCGTCCGATCAGAACATAAGAAACGCCGGGCAGGGAATGGCGGGGAAAAATCTCCCGGGCAGCAGCGCGCAATCGGCGTTTTGTCCGGTTGCGGACATGGGCTTTGCCGATTTTTTTTGTTACGGTATATCCCAAACCGGCGCCGCCGGAAATTGATTTTACGGCAGGGATATGAAAAGCCGCCTGCAGAATCAAAGAAGATGATACCATTTTTTGACCTTGCGAGGCGACTTTTACAAAATCTTTGCGTTTTTTTAAGATAAAAACTTCAGTCATAGTTTGCTTTCAAAGAAAACTAAGCAGAAAGTCTTTTACGTCCTTTCAAACGACGGGCAGCCAGAACTTTGCGGCCGCCGACAGTTGCCATACGGGTACGAAAGCCGTGACGGCGTGCTCTTACCAGCTTGCTGGGTTGATATGTACGTTTCATTTTGTTTCTCCGGTTTTTTAGTTATTTATTTAAAATTTTCAAAGCAAAGCGCAGTGAAAATTCTCGGGTTACAGCCTCTTATAGACAGTTTTTGCCGGCAAGTCAATGATTTTTTTGAAATAAATTGTTCTTGGCCGGTATCTTAGAAAGATGTTTGGTCAAGAAAACGGTTTACATTTTTTTATTTTCTGTTATCTGAAAATATTATGAGTAAAGGTTATCTGCAAAAATTTATAAAAGTTGATGAAATTCATACGGTTGCTTACAGAGAATATGGCAGGCCTGATGGAATTCCGGTTCTTATGCTGCATGGCGGTCCAGGCGGCAAGATTAATTTTCGTATTTTAGATTTAATTGATTTAAATTTTTTTCGGGTCTTTACGATTGATCAGAGAGGTTGCGGATTAAGTACTCCTAAAGGTGAGTTGCGTGCCAATACATTATTTCATCTCATATCTGACATGGAGAATATCCGGCAAAAGGAAAAACTAGGCAAGTGTATTATTTTTGGACGTTCTTGGGGAACGGTACTGGGATTAATGTATGCGCTAAAATATCCTCAAAATTGTTTGCATTTAATATTGCGCGGAATTTTTTTAGGACGAAATACGGATGAATTGTGGACGTTTGAACAATCAAAAGTTAAGTTTCCGCAACAATGGGCTGAATTTAGTGATGGTTTGACTTCTTTTAGGCCCTTGAATGAACAATTTTATGAAAAGGTTTTTTCGGAAAATAAAAAAATCGCATTGTTTTATAGCTCTAAAATGACGCATTATTTTGATATTTTGGCGACTAATAATGTTGATATTCCGGTAGAACCTGAATCTGAAGAGAATTTAATTGCTAATAAAATTTTTCTTCATTATAGCGTGCATCATTATTTTTTTGACGATGTTTTTTGGGAACAACATCTTGGAGAGCTTGATGTTAATGGTATTCATGGCGCTATTCTTCACGGTGGTAAAGACAATGATTGTTTGGTAGAGCAGGCTTATTATTTGCATAGCAAATGGAAAAAATCTACTTTGATTGTTGAACCTGATGTTTCTCATTGTGATAATCAGCCAGAAATTAGAAAACAAATTCAGAATATTTTTACGACATTAAAAATTTATTTTAGCCATCGTCTGTAAATACTTTTCAAAAAGATTCAGTCTCTTGAGATTTTCTTTTTATCCGGTGGGAGACTGATTTTTTTGAAAAAAAGGAGCCTGAAATATCAAGCTCCTCTAATCTTAAAAATTTGCCGGAAAATTATTTTCTGTCGCCAATCAGCTGCAACAGGTGAATAAAGATGTTGATGAAATCAAGATATAAAGACAAAGCGCCGGCAACGGCTTTTTTGGATGCCGTTTCGCTGTCTTCGTAGTCAACATACATGGCTTTGATGTTTTGAATGTCATAAGCCGTCAGTCCGGTAAAGACCAAAACGCTAATGAAAGAGATGGCATAAGACATTCCGGTGCTTTTCAAGAAGAAGGCATTTACCAGCGAGGCAATGATTATGCCAATCAAACCCATAAACAAAAAGCTTCCCATACCGCTTAAATCACGTTTGGTCGTGTAGCCGTAAAGGCTCATGGCGCCAAAAGTTGCAGCCGTAATCAGGAAAACGCGGGTGATGCTTTCTCCGGTGTACAACAGCAGAATCGGGCAAAGAGACACGCCCATCAATGCGGAATAAAGCCAAAATACCCCTTTAACCTGAGAAGCTGTGCCGCGGTTGATGACCCAGCCAAAGGCAAATACGATAACCAGCGGCGCCAGAAAAGCAAGCCATCCGAACCCGGAGAGGCTGGCGCCTTGCGGCGTGATGTTATAAAAAATACGCAAAATCGAAGGATTGCTGACCATCAGCCAGGAAACCAGAGCCGTAATGCAAAGGCCGCCGGCCATATAATTGAATACTTTCATCAGGTATTGGCGCAGACCTTCATTGACAACTGTCGTTTCGACAGGGGCAGTGTAAATTTTGTTTTCCATTGAGATTTTTCTCCATTGTTGTTATGTCTGTATTTAAATATAGAAATTCTTTGCGGATTAATCAAGTTTGGCAGGAGAGTTATTCGTATATATACAATTCTTTGCCATGTTCTTTTAACCAAGCACGACCTCTTTCGTAACGGGGATTTAAAAATGCAACACAATTCCAAAATTCTTCGGAATGATCTGGATGGCGCAAATGAGCGACTTCGTGCGCAATCAGATATTTGATGACATAATCCGGAGCCAGAGAAATCCGCCAGTTGTAATTAATGTTATTGCGGTTTGAGCAGCTGCCCCAGCGGCTTTTGGTATCTTTTATGCTCACGCCGTTGACCCGGCAGCTGATTTTTGCCGCCAGGCGCTGGGAAGTCTGATAGAATTTTTTTTGAGCCTGTTCTTTGATAAAATCGCGCAGGCGGCGGTGCAGAAACTCCCGTCCGCCGGAAATACAGACGGAATCGCCGTCAAAAAAAACACCGGCGCGGGCTTTGGGCATATGTCTGATTGTGTAGGTTTTGCCGAAAAGGGAGATTTGCTCGCCGTTTTGAAATTTTCTTATCTGCGGAAGTTTATCCAGGCAGGAATCTATCCATCCCTGATTGCTGCGGACAAATTCCAATGCGCGTTTGCTTGAACAATAGCGCGGAATGGTTAAAACAGGAATCCGTTCCTTGTTGTCTATTTTTAATATTAATTTGCTGGCGCGAGGCGATTTGACGACTTTGATGTCGTAGCCCAGAGCTTCGGCATAATTAAAGGTCCGGCCAGTCAATAATGTAATTTTCATAATCTTCTATTCCTGTTTCGGAGACGGTTTCTTTGTCTTTTAACGACATTTTTGCCTGATGGACACTGTCGGCGCGGCCGGTTTTCAGCGGATGCCAGTCCGGCAAATCAAAACCATTGTCCAGCAGCCAGTAAGCACAGGTTTTAGGCAGCCAGCGGGGCTTTTCGCGAATGGCGGCAAGGTCGATGTCGCGGCAGTCGGGGACTTTTTCAAAGCGGTGATAATAAATTTGGCATAAGCAGCTTTGACAGTCCAAAAAGCGGCAGCGGGTATTGGTAAATTTTATTTTTCCTTTTATTTCCAATTTATTCAGACAGCATTTTCCGCAGCCATCGCATAAAAGTTCCCACTCTTCTTTGCTCATTTCCGACAGTTTTTTCTTTTTCCAGAACTCGGGTTCGAATCGGGAAAGGTTTTCGTATCGGGATTGAGGGTCATAGTTGTTTTCTAAATTGTAATCTTTATTAGTCATTCCCGTCCCCGATTATGTGGTCTTCAAGCTCATCTTCCTTGACTTCGGTTTCCGGAATGCAGCGGTCTTTGATGGTATATTCATCGGAAATCCGTCCGTTGTTCAATAAAGGATGCCAGGCCGGCAGACCTTTGCCTTCTGCCAGATAACGGTAAGCGCAGGTTTGCGGCATCCAGCTGATTTTATCGACATTTTCTTTGGTCAGTTTCAGACAGGCCGGAACCAGCGTGCAACGTTCCCGATAGCGGGTGCAGCGGCAGCTATTCCGGTCAAAATAGCGGCAGACGACATCTGTATAAAAGATTTTTCCGCTGTCTTCGTCTTCAAGTTTGAGCAGGCAGCATTTTCCGCAATTCATACAAACGGCTTCCCATTCGTCTTCCGTAAAATCAGTGAGTTTTTTATGTTCCCAAAAGCGTTCCTGCAAATCTTTTCCTCTTTTTTAATGAATTATCGCTATAATACAATAAATGATTTTAAGGAGAAAGCAAAATGTTCGGATGGTTGGCAAAAATGTTAATCTCTACCCCGATACAAGGCTCGGGATGCGCCTGTTGCGAAGGAAAAAAGAAAAGACTCGAAAAAATGCAGGAGGCGATAGCGGAAGGGCGGATTTTAGATGAACCTGTTACCGAATCGGAAAAATTGAGTTTTAGTTCCGGCAGTTTTTCGGCGCATTTTAATTCGGACGGCAGCGGCGAGTTTGAATATTACGCCAAAATTCAGGCTGAAAATTCCTGCCATTGCGGCGGCGGAGACGGATGTTCCTGCGGCGGAGATTGCGGCAACGACGATGTCTGCCGTTGCGGACGCGGCGATGACTGCTGTAAGAAAACCGGCAAAAAACATACCGGCTGCAAGTGCGGAAAGCATTGAAAGGCGGAGAGAGACTCAATGAGAAAATTAATCTCGTAAATTGGGTTTACTTGCAGAGCTTCTCTCCGTTGGAAGGCACTGTCGGAACAGTGCCTTATTTTAATTGGTTGCCGAATCCTGGAAAGTATCTCCGAATCCATCCCGGCCGGTTGCACTTATCTCTGTATCACCGGTTGCGTATTGGACAATGGCGCCAGCCGCAGCCAGAATGGCCAGGCCAACAGCCAATGAAGCAAAAGCAGACCATTTAATCTTGCCGAAGATTGCGCCGAAAGCCAGCAATACCAGACCGAAACCACCAACGATAAAGATAATGCTTTTAACATTTTGAAATGTCGTCAGAGCTTTTGATTTGGCTATTCCGATTAATGTTCCCTGACCTTCTGCCGCCATTGTCGGTTCTGAAATCAGGACGGCTGTTAAAATCAGGCAAATTGTCCAGATGTTTTTTTTGAAGAAGTTCATAAGTTTTCTCCTTGTTTATGACATAAATTATACCCTTCCTTTCAATAAATATCAATACTTATTTAAATAAGTGTTAATAAAAACGCGTATTGAAAACTTTGATACGCGTTTTGATAAAATGCTCAGTTGTTTTTAATCCCGTGCCTGTTCGGGCAGGTATTCATCTTTGGCCAGGTTGCCGAACTGGGCAAATTCTCCGTTCCAGAAAAGCTGAACGGTTCCGGTTGAACCGTGGCGCTGTTTGCCGATGATGACTTCACCAATATTTTTGGTGCGGCGGACGCGTTCTTCCCATTCTTCCTGGCGTTTTTGGAAATGTTCAGGCGTTTCTCCGGCCTTTTGTTTGGGTTCTTCGTTTTGAATGTAATAATTTTCGCGGTAGACAAACATAACAATATCGGCGTCCTGTTCAATGGATCCGGATTCACGCAGGTCGGACATAACGGGGCGTTTGTCGTCACGCTGTTCGACTCCGCGGTTTAACTGCGAAAGGGCAATAACCGGCACATTTAATTCTTTGGCGAGAATTTTTAAGCCGCGGGAGATTTCCGAAAGTTCCTGGACGCGGTTGCCTTCATTCTTTTTGCTGCCGGAACCGGTAATCAGCTGGATATAGTCTATGACGATTGCTCCGAGTCCTTTGTTGCGGCGCAGTCGGCGGGCGCGCGTTCGGATGGTGTTGATGTTTAGGCCCGGGGTGTCGTCAATATAAAGCGGAATTTGTTCCAGTTCCTGTACGGCGGCGGCAATCCGCATAAATTCGGCTTTGTCGAGTTCGCCGTTGCGCATTTTTTTGCCGTTGGTCTGGGTGACGGTGGAAAGAATACGGCTGGCCAGCTGGTCAGCGGACATTTCCAGCGAGAAAAAAGCAACGCCGCGCATTTTGGGATCCATATTTTTATTGTTGGCCATATATTCGGCGACATTATAAGCGATGTTTGTGGCCAAAGCCGTTTTGCCCATAGCCGGACGCCCGGCGATGATTATCAGGTCTGATTTGTTCAGGCCGCCGATCATATAGTCAAGAGCATCCAGGGAGGTTGGAAGTCCGGAAATTTTTCCGTCTTTTTCATAGGCTTCCGCAATCAAGTGCAGTGAGTTGTTCAGAGCTTCGGAAAAATCAATGAAGCCGCCGCGGGTGTCCCCCTGATTGGACAGCTCAAACAGTTTTTTCTCAGCGTTTTCTATTTGTTCAAACGCATTGGTGTCAAGGTCTTCTTTGGCAGCTTCATTTACTATTTCAAAGCCGGTATTGATGAGTTCGCGGCGCAGGTATTTGTCATAAATAAACTGGGCGTAATATTCGGCATTGGTCAGCGGAGAGGAACTGTCGGCCAGTTGTATCAGGTATTTGTAGCCGCCGACCTCGTCCAGCAAGCCTTCCTGTTCAAAGTAATTTTTCAGCGTAATAACGTCGGCGATATGACCTTTGCTGATGAGCTTGGAAATAATGTCATAAATTTTGGCATGAACAGGATCGGCAAAATGTTCCGGCCTTAAAAATTCGGAAACTTTTTCAAAGGCTTTGTTGTTGGCAAGCAAAGCGCCGAGCAGGGCTTGTTCGGCTTCAATATTCTGAGGCAGTTTTGCGGTATCGATGTTTTCCATAATTTATGACAGTCCTGATGTTTTTTAATCTGACTTTTTATAGCGGAGATTTTTGCAAAATACAAAGAATTTTGGCGGAGATTTTGCACAACCTGTTAATTATGGGGATAAAAAAAAGAACCTCCGGAGAGGTTCTTGTCTGAAATCTTCTGAAAGAAGCGCTTATTCGGCAGCTGCTGCCTTGCTTTTTGCAATTGATTTTTTGATTTTGATTGCTTCTTCAGTCAGTTTTGTATTAGAAGTAGCTTCCAAGTAAGCGTCCAAACCGCCGTTGTGTTCAATAGAACGCAGTGTTTTGGAGCAAACTTTAAGTTTGAAGATTTTGCCTAATGTTTCGCTCAGCAGGGAAACATTCTGCAAATTCGGCAAAAAGCGGCGGCGGGTCTTGTTGTTAGCGTGGCTGACATTGTTTCCGCTCATAGCGCCGGTTCCTGCAATATCACATTTTTTAGCCATTGTTATAATCCTTTGTCTTAACCATAAAATAAACCTGTTGGCTTGTTAATAACTATAATTTTGCTAGAAGTCAAGAAAAAATTGAGGTAAATGACTTTTTTTGTAGAATTATTGAAAATTTTGTTGTAATACTATTCGCGACAGTTTGTGTACCCGTAGCTCAGTTGGATAGAGTATCGGCCTCCGACGCCGAGGGTCGTGGGTTCGAATCCCTCCGGGTACGCCATAAACAAATGCCACCCCTTTAGCGGGTGGTTTTTGTTTGTGTTGAGTCCCGGTGGATTTGAACCCACGAGGAAGTGGGTTTGACTACCAGCGAAAGGCGGGCGGGAGAACGCCGGTACGCGGAAGCGTATGAGCGCCCGTGCAACTCAAGCTATAGCGCAGAGTAATCCCTCCGGGTACGCCATAAACAAATGCCACCCCTTTAGCGGGTGGTTTTTGTTTGTGTTGAGTCCCGGCGGATTTGATGCGGTTGTTTTGTTTTCCGGCGTCTATCCATATTAAACCGGAAAATTGTTCAGGTAAAAACTGGCAAGGAGCAGGAGGACGAGCGGCAGAACAACTTTTTCAAACGGAAAATGGGCATGCCCGCCGTTTCCGGCTTTCATCCACTGATAAAATTTTTGCGAATAAATGTAAATAAACATCCCAAGCAGGGTACTGAACAAAATCGGATCAAGATAAAATACATACCAGATGACATGCGGTTGGTAAACAACCTCGCTGATATAGATAAAACCAATCATTCCAACGGAAAGCAGCATTAAAAGAAAGTCCCGTCCCCAGAAACGCCAGTTTTTGCCATCAAAAAATTTGATACACCAATAGCCGAGAAGTGTCAGCAAGGCTCCTGCCCACAAGCCGACAACGGAATCTTCAATGCCGAGTCTCCGGGCAATGCCGATAGAAGCGCCGATGGCAACGGTACAAACAGGGCAGGCCGGATTAGCAGAGACCTGTGCCGGATACAGAATAAAAGTCAATAAGGATAATATAAGATTTTTCATAATTGCCTCTTTTGTAATATATTAATTCTTATATATATAATATATGCTACATATTGTAATTGTCAAGATATAATCCGGCAATCCTTTCTTCTTGACTTTTATGCAAAGAGCAGTAATTTTGTCGTGTTTAATAGAATTATTAATTAATAAAAGTATCATTATGGAAATTTATAAGGAAATTTTACCGCCTTGCTGGTGGGACGGACGTTTTGTGAAATTTAGCGTTAAATGTTCTCTGTCGTATAAAATTTTGGCAATGGAATTGGGTTCGGAAACTATGTGGCAGAAACGGCAATGGTTTATTTTTATGGATAAGCCGACGCGATTTTCTCTGAGTTCTTTTGCAACGATTGAAGAAGAAACTTTTACCGGACATCCTTTTTTTAGCGTGGTTCAAGAAGACAAGCTGGTTTTTCAGCGAGATTTTTCGGAAGATACTCTGGGGTATGAAACCTTTTATCAAGATCCGGTCGGATACGGAGCCAAAATAAAAGACAGGAGTTATATCAGTTTTAGCGCATTAATGCTTCCGCCCTTTCAAAATCAAACAGGATATTGTATCGGCGGCGTATATTTTCATACAGAATTTGATAAAGATTTTCAAAAAAAGATGACAAATAGTTATCTGATTACTCCGAAAGAATTTTGCGCAGAGGTTTCATGGAAGCATCTGGTGAAATATGCCAAGCCTTATAATGCTTATTTTGCTGCGGCGCGGGTAAAACAATATCCGGATAAACTTTATAAAGAAAGAAAAGTTGTTCCGTTGTATATCGCAGGCATTTGCGTCGGGGCAGAGCTTCTTGGTGCGAAAGAGCAGAATTGCCGGGAGTATATTTCTTTTGAAGATTACTTTAAATTATAATAAAAAAGACCGGAAAATTAAACTTTCCGGTCTTTTTTGATGATTTTTTAGTTTTTAAGTTTTTTTGAAAAAAAAGTTTTTTATTTTTCCATAAACTGTCAGACGGGCTTTATCCGACTGCACAGATGAATCTACGACAGGATAGAGTTTGTCATTAATTTGAAAACCTTTGCGGCTCTCTTTTAACTTTCCCCTGTCAATCATTGTTGCATTTCCGTTTTCAACGAAATACAGCCGGGCTTTTTTTTCTTTGTCCAATGCCAAATACGCATTGTTGAAAGATATTGCGCTTAGCTCTGACGCCAAAAAGCGGTAAGCTTCTGCTTCTTGCACATATCCGTATATTTTTGCCGGACTGCGGTAATCGTTAATCATTACCATATTTTCTTGCAACAGTCTTCCGTTTTGGTAGATGTCAAAATATTCATCTTTTCGGCCGACGATAATCAGGTTGTTGTAAACACAGTAGGGAAAGCAGTATTTTTTTTGAACAAGGCTAAAAGGTTCAATTGTCAGAAAACTTATTATATAATCTTTTTCTGAAATATCTTTTATATAAAAAGTTTCTTTTGTCATTGCAGTCGATTTATAATTATCTGCTGTTCCCAGGCATTCTTCTTTGTCTGAAGATTTGTCCTGTTTTAAATACCAAAAATTATTTTTTTGGTATAGCAGACATTTTTTGTAGTTTTTAACAGCAGAACAATGCTCTGGCGTTTGAAAAAGGTTATCGTCTTCCAACCAAAAGAAACGAAAGTCTTTTTCAGAATCTCCAATTTGAGCTTCAGTATTAGACGGACTGCTTCGGGCAAAGATACCTTCGTCAAGTTTTTGAAAATACTCCAACCGACTGTCCCACAGCCATAAAATGTTAAGGCCGGCAGCTTTGGTAATAATAAAATGTTTCATACATAAAAATATTAATTAGACATAATTTTATTTTTGCCTGAAAAAAATAGCATAATATTCCGGAGAAGTCAATCTGTACCGGGAGTTTTATTGAAACAGCGTAAAGGTTATTGAACGGCTAACAGTTTTTGTATGATTTCTTTTGCCATTTCTGCCAAAAGCAGGCTTTGAGCGGAGACAAGTTCTTCATAGTTGTCTCCGGCCGGCTGAGACAAGCTTGTTTGTCCGCGATAGACAATTTGCCCTTTGCGGTTCAGTATGTACCACCAGGCTTCCAGTGCGGCGTTTTTATCAAATTCACCGTCCAGCCGGTTGATTTCAATCGAAATGGTGTAGTTGTAATTGTCGCTTATGATACTGCTTGGTTTTATGAACGATTGGGGCAGCAGATAGGCCATATCGGACGCCAGCGTGCGGCGGATAATGCCGGATAAGGATGAACTCCAGCGGTTGAACTCCGATATGTTGTATTCTACTTTGTTTTCAATTGTTACAATTTGCGGACGGTTTATGTATTCGGGAATCTGGACTTCCTGAATGCCGATGTTTAAGCGTGTCCGGCTTATCGGTTCAGCCGGGACGGTTTTGAGCATATAAAACTGAGACGGCGGGCTTTCCGTGAAACCGATACAGCCGCAAAGAAGAAAAAATGCGCATAAGCTTATTAGTTTTTTCATTTTTCTTTTCCTTTCAAAAGGGCTTCCGGATGGCGTTCCAGATAGTCTGTCAGGTTGCGGAAGGAATCGGAAGCCTCGCGAATGCTGGCCATGGTTTGGTTCAGGTTATACAACGTTCCGGTTACGGCGCGCGGGTTGTTGCCCATCAGGGAATCAATTTTATCAATGATGCTTTCAACCTGCGGCATTTGAGCGTTCAGGTTCGTAAAGAATTTATTGAAGTTATCAATGCTTTGTCTGACAGGCAGGCTTTGCAGGTCTTTGGACAGTTCGGCCAATGATGACAGGGTTGTCGGCACGACCAGATAACCCTGGCGGTTGGTTTGGGCAAAAGCCGGAGAGTTTGGCAGAATAGCAAATTCAATCATTAACTGACCGGTAACATAGCTTTTGGTGGTTAAGCGGGCGCGAAGACCTTTTTCTATCATTGTTTCGAGAAGTTTTTTCTTGTCTCTATATTCGGCAATTGCTTTAATGTTCTGATTGTTTAATTCTGCGTAGACGACAATGCCGAAATCCATTGAATCGGGGTCGGCGATAATGCCGATTTTTGTAACGTTTCCGATTTCTACCCCTTTAAATATGACGGCAGAACCGACGGTCAGACCTTTGATGGATTCTTCAAAATACATTACAACAGTGTTTTGTTTATTGCCTGACAGGCGGGTTTTAACGTATATGCCGGCCGTGATAACAATGATGGCAATGCCGGCGGCAATAAAAAGGCCGATTAAGGTTTTGTTGGGTTGTTTAGGCATTTTTTTCTCCTCCACGCGTTAAAAATTCGCGAAGTTTGGGGTTTTTTGTGGTTTTTAAAAGTTCTTTAGGGTTGCCGCGGCCGGAGATGCCTTTGGTATCGGCATCCAGAAAAATCGAATTGCTGCCGATGGCAAATATTGAATCGAGTTCATGCGTTACAATAACAATGGTTGTTCCCAGACTTTGGTTGAGGTCCAAAATCAGGTCGTCAAGCAGCTTTGAGCTTATCGGGTCGAGTCCGGCGGAAGGCTCGTCAAAATAGACGATTTCAGGGTCAAGAGCCAGGGCGCGGGCAAGTCCGGCGCGCTTTTTCATCCCGCCGCTGATTTCTGAAGGGTAATAGTCTTCAAATCCGGACAGCCCGACAAGCGCCAGTTTCAAAGATACAAGTTCGCTGATTAATTTGGAGGAATACGCCGTATAGCGTTGCAGCGGCAAGGCGATGTTTTCGGCCAGAGTCATTGAGCTGAACAGGGCTCCGCTCTGGTATAATATGCCGCAGCGCTGCATAATTTGGTTGCGCTGCTGCGGCGAGGCCTTGGTAAAATCCGTGCCGCCGACGCGGATTTGTCCGCCAAAAGGTTCCAGTAGTCCGGTCAGGGCTTTTAACAGCGTGCTTTTGCCGCCGCCGCTGGCTCCCATAATGATGAATATGTCGCCTTTGTTGACTTGGAAACTGATGTCTTTCATCAGTGTAAAGTTTCCATAACCCAGAGTCAGGTTTTTTACTTCTATTTCCGGCTGCTGTCTGCTCATATTTCCAAAACCTTAAAGATAAATGTGAGTATGCCGGTAACGACAATCATCCAGACAATTGCCGAAACAACGGCTTTGGTAGCGGCCATACCGACGCTGTCGGCATTGCGTCCGCAGTTGATGCCGTAATAGCAGCCGCAAAGCGAGATAATCAACCCGTATAAAAAGCCATGAAAAACACCGACCAGAAAATTGGTCATGCCGAAAGTGTCAACCGAGTATTTGATATATTCCTGCAAAGAAATATCTAACATAACCGTCCCGACAAACAAACCGCCGAATATGCCCATAAAATCGGCCAGAACCGTCAGCACCGGCATGGTTATGAGAAGGCTTAAGGTACGGGGCAGAACCAGAAAATCGGTAACCGGAACGCCCATGGTTTTTAGCGCGTCTACTTCTTCGTTTACCTGCATCGTGCCAATGGCCGCGGCATAAGAAGCGCCGGTGCGGCCGGCCATGATGATGCCGGCCATGATGGCACCCATAATTCTGGTCATACCGATTGTTACCAGGCTGGCCACATAAATCTGTGCACCGAAAGTCTGCAGTTGGATGGCGCCGACAAAAGCCAGAATCAGCCCAACCATAAAGCTGACCAGAGAAACAATTGCAACAGCACGGTAACCGCAGTCTTCCAGGGCAAACAAAAAGTCTACCGGACGCATAACAGCCTTTCCGGTCAGAAAACGCCCGATTGAGTTTAACAGCCGGCCGAGGAATTTTATGCCGCCGACAAAACCCGTATATGTGTTTAATCCCCAACCGCCCAAGGCTTCCAACCAGGGAGTGGCACGGTTTGGCGGAGAGGGCGGGTTGCGGTCAACTTTCAAAGCCAGAGAAACCAGTCTGCGCAGATTTTCGGGGAGAGAAGAAAAGTCATAAGATGTTTTTTGTTTGCCGGCGCGTTTGGCGAGTTCATACAAAATTACGACCAGCGTGGAGTCCCAGTGTCCTAAGCCGGAAGCTTTAACCAAAATGTTTTGGGCTTTGGCGGCGGCATTAAACAGAGCCGTTTTTTCGGCTTCATTGTCATAGCCTGAAAAATTTCCGCTGATATTCAGTTCCAAGGTTTGTTTTGTTATATTAAACGTTAACGGCATTTCTTTCTCTGAAAAAATTTTTTTATTAATATAAGATAATTCTTGGCAGGAATTTATCAAGACAGTATGATATCCGGGGATAAAAAAGTATGAAAGCATATAAAGAAGAAATCAGACAAAATTTGGAACAGCTGGCAGAAGGCGGGTATCAGAAATTTTCGGCGGCGCTGCTTCCGGGGGTTGAAAACGTGTTGGGCGTCAGGATTCCCAAACTGAGAAAACTGGCTCAGGAAGTTGCAGCAGACGACTGGCAGGGGTATTTGTCCGATCCGGATGAGACTTATATGGAAAGCCTTATGCTGCAGGGTTTGATTATTGGGTATGCCAAAGCGGAATGGGGAACCGTCCGACCGTATCTTGAAGATTTTGTGCCCAAGATTAACAGCTGGTCTGTGTGCGACTGCTGTTGCTCAAGTTTTAAAGTTTTAAAGAAGAATCAGGAAATCGGGTGGAAATGGCTGCAAAAATATCTGTCTTCAAGCAAAGAATTTGAAATTCGTTTCGGTCTGGTGGCGTTGCTTTGGTTTTTTGTTGAAGAAAAATATCTCGGGAAGATATTTGAGATATTGGATAAATCTGAACCCGCGGGATATTATGTAAAAATGGCAAAGGCCTGGCTGGCGGCGGAATGTTTTATCAAATTTCCGGTACAAACAGTTGGTTACTTGGAAAAGTCCGGTATGGATGACTGGAGTTTTAACAAAACTTTGCAAAAAATCTGCGAATCTTTTCGCGTTTCTCCAGCGGTCAAAAAACAAATTCGCAAAATGCGCCGAAAATAATCCGGATGAACTGCCGTTTCTTTTAAGCGGGAGAGACCGTGTTTATGTTAAATGAAACGGAAATGAAGACTGCGGGCAGAGCATTTCAACGTGTTTTTCCTGATTTAGTGTTTTAAGGGCTTTGTATTTTGTCATTGCCTTGAAGTATCCGGAGAATATTCCGGTAACCAGTACAGCAATGATAAGAAGTAAAGGAACGACGTACATCAGGGTGAAAATAATCCGGGCGCCGACAGTGGCTTTTTCTGCCGTTTCAGGATGTTCTCTGGTGTCGCGGAGTAAAATATACAAGATATATAGGCTTATTAAAAGTTGAATAGTTTTAGCGCCGACGGCAGGTAAGACAAAAGAAACGCCGAAAGAGATTATTTGTAGCAGAAAAAGCGTCCAAATACTTTTGCCGGCATCATTGAAACGCCGGATTGTTATCGCGGCCATCGGAATCAGCATGAAAAGGCCATAGAGAACAGCTATGATAGTTAAAAGGGGAACTGTACGAGCGAAATATATTAATAAGAAGATAAATAAAATGTTTATCAGTGTGAAAGACCAAAATTCTTTACGGGCAGCATAACCGGAAATGTTAAAATAGCGGCGAAAAGCGTTTAGATAAGATTGCCATATTCCGGTTGGGACAGAGGTTGTCATTAATTGTCTCCCTATAACTATTTGTTTTACCATATGATAAAAGGATTGGGAGAAATGTCAATTTTTTTTTTAAGTAAGGGGAACTTTTTGATATATTTTAATTTTGATATATTTTAATTTTTAGAAATTTATGGTTATAATTTCAGACAATTGTTTATGTTTATGCCTTTGCTGCGGCAGATGGTTTCGCGGTCGCTGTCGGGCAGGTCTTCAAAGTCGCCGTAATTGAGCATATCTTTTTCAAACTCTTCTTCATCGTCCAGGCCGGCGGCCGTATCAATCAGTTTTTCTTCGGCAATGGTTTTTACAAAAAAGTTTTTTTCGTCGTCTTCCTGAAACGGGCGGTTGGAAAAATCTTTGATTTCCACTTTATCTCCTTGTTTGGGCGTGTACATGTTTTTCCTCTATTGTTAATGTGATGTTTGGTATATAAGATTGATTTTATTATCTTCAACGGGGGACGAAAAATTTATTGACTTTTATACCGCGTCGGGGTATATTTCAATTGTACCCTGTGGGGGTATATTGTCAAAGAAGGAGAAAAAAATGAGAAATTGCAACAATCCGAAATGTAAAAATCCGAACTGTACCTGCGGCGATAACTGCACTTGCGATGAAACGCATCAATGCGGAGAAGGCTGCGGATGCAACGAGCATTGTACCTGCGGCGATGACTGCCATTGCAATGAAGAGCATAAATGCAGTGATAAATGTTCTTGCCATAAGGGTTAAAAAGATGACAGGAGGTCAAAATTTTTCAAAGCATCCGAACCATGAAGCAGAATTGCCGAGGCTGAACCGGATTCTCGGCCAGTTGGAAGGTGTGAAAAAGATGATTGCCGAAAACCGGTATTGTCCTGAAATTTTGATTCAGCTGAAGGCCGTTCGTTCTGCAATCAGGGCTGTGGAAGGGAATATTCTGAACCGTCATCTGCAGTCTTGTGTTGCCCAGTCTTTTGACAGTGAGGAGGACAAGGCCGAAAAAATTGCGGAACTGAAAATGCTTTTTGACCGTTTTGAAGAATAATTACGGGGCTGCCGCGACAGCCCTTTTTTATTGATTCTATGACCAGTCTTTGTTATAATACTGCTAAAGTATATAGCGGAGACAATTTTATGAGCAAGAATGCCAAAGATATTCCCAATGATGCGGTATCCCGGTTTTTGACACAGGAATATGCCAGATATAATATGACGCCGCAAGTTATTAAAATTGATAACCAGACGGTGATTATTCCGTGTTTTTATATCAGAAATTTTTTGACGATAGCCGATGCGAAAGAAAATTTTATCAGGGGTTATTTCAGCCGGCAGTACAGGGACATTCAACGTTATAAAGAAGAGGGCATCGCGCCGCGTAAGATTTTGTTTAACGGCGGGACGTTTGTTGTGCCTTTTAAGGATCGGGACAGCGATAAAGCGGACAGCGAGATGGTCGGCGAGATTATGCGGGCGGCTCATCGCGATTATCGCCGGGCTGTGATTTATACCCGGAAGACAAATGAATGCGGAATCCGGGATGAGTGCCTGACTGAGCTTGGCCTGGACAATATTGAGACAATGTCGGAAGCTTATAACCGCTATCTTTTGAAAAATGCAAAAGAGAAAGCCGCCGAATTTGCCGCATTTTTGGCCAAAGGCGCCAAGTCAGCTTTTAACGGTGCGAAAATTTTGCTGGAAAATTCCGGCGGAACGCGAAAAGTCAGTCTTGATGCCCGGCGTTTTTGCGATTTGGCCAAGAAGACGGTTATTGGAGCCGCTTTGACGACTTTGACGCTGGGCGGCGGAATGTATGCAAGCCAGCAATTGCAATCCAAACAGAAAGAAAAAGACAAGACCGAGAACTTTATCAGGGCTGAAAATCTGCCGGAAGACGAGAATATGGCGGAGTTTGTCGAATCGGAAGAATTTTGGGAGGAAGAAGAAATTGTTCCGGAGACAAAAGAAGAGGCCAAGCCGGTCGAGAAAGCCGTTGAATCCTCCAAAACAAAAGAACATAAGAAAACAGAGGCCGGTGTTTCAAAAAAAGGACAGTTTCCGGAAGAAATCAGAAGAAAATATGGTTTGGATGACGAGAAATTTCAGCGGTTTATGGGAATTATTTTTAAAAATGAAGGCGGGTACCGCAATGTGCCGTGGGACTATCCGACGCAGATGGGGATTACCAGCGTTACGTTAAACAGCTTTTGGAGAAATAATAAAGAACTGGCCAGAAAGCTTGATTTTCCAACAGCAAAAAATATTAAAAATCTGAACAAGGAACAATGCGAACTGATTTATAAGTGCGATTTTTACGACCATTATCGAATCGGCGATTTTAAGAATGAAAGCATTGCTTTGCTGCTGTTTGATATCAGGGTTAACCACTCATCAAGAACGGCATCGAAGATTATTGCCGACGGAATTTATCAGGCACGCGGCCGCAAAAATGTCCGCAGCACGGATAAAATTCTGGAACTGGCTAACGGGATTTCAGATAAGGCTTTGAATGAACAATATTTTTATGACCATATGGTCAAAGCCAGAGTTGATTTTATTAACAAAAACCATAAAAAGAACGGCAGAAAAAGCAATGATTATAACGGGTTGATGAACAGAGCCAATAAGTTTAAGGGCAAATTTACAGCCACAAACCGCCAGAATAAAAACACTTTGCTGTTGGCAATGCGTGATAATACGCACAGCAGATAAAACAAAATCCCGCCAAAACGGGATTTTGCTTTAGTTTATTGCGGGCGTCTGTTCTCCTGTTTTAAGAAAACGCTTTGGCTGCTATCCTGTCGGCCTTCGATTTCCAGCTTCGGATTAACGAAAGAGGTTGAGCCTTTTTCATAAAAGTAAAAATCACGGCGGATGGCGGCTTTATCTTTTATGGAAAGCTGATTCCATTCTTTTTCATTCATACCGTAGGGGTAGGTTTCTTTGACTTTGGTTTCGGAAACGGCACAGGCTCCGACAGCAAACAACAATCCCAGCATTAATAATTTTTTCATCTTTTTTCTCCTCAAAATCATACATAATTATATTAGCACGCCCGGGGCTGATGCCAAAATAAATCTTTTTCTTTTCCAACAATATTTTTGATGCCGGAGCGGAAAGATTATATTTGTCGATTCTTAACCGATTGTTTAGAAAGAAATAATAAGATAACGGGCAGAACCACGGCGGGAATCCGTTTGGTTTCCGTTGGTTTGTTGGTATCAATCTATAAGGAAAATCATATGTTTGGTTTGAAAAAATTTAAGACTTTCGCCGGCGCTCTGATGCTGGCGCTGGTCGGGGTGGTTCAAGGGGCGTATGCTTCAGAAATCGACCTCAAAATTCCGTCTTTGGATGTGGAATACAATATCTTCGGTTATTCCGTCCTCGGATCGCAGATTTTGTTTTACGGCATGAGCATTTGCGTCCTTGGTATGCTTTTTGGTTTGTACGAATTTCTTAAAATCAAAAAAATGCCTGCTCACGAAGCCATGCTGAAAGTATCGGAACTGATTTATGCGACCTGCAAAACCTATATGAAACAACAAGCTAAACTGCTTTTGCTTCTGGAATTGTTTATTGCGGTTTGTATTTTCTACTATTTCTATTATCTCAACGCAACGCCGATGCCGAAAGTGCTGACAATCCTTTCCTGGTCGGTTCTCGGTATTCTCGGTTCTTATTCAGTGGCCTGGTTTGGTATGCGCATTAACAATTATGCCAATGCCCGCACAGCATTTTCTTCTCTGGAAGCCAAGGCTTACAAGGTTATGAGCCTGCCGCTGCGTTCCGGTATGTCTATCGGCGTTTTGCTGATTTGCGTTGAACTGATTATGATGATTGCCATTTTGTTGTTTGTGCCGAAAGAAAGCGCCGGCGCCTGCTTTATCGGATTTGCCATCGGTGAATCTTTAGGGGCGGCGGCTTTGCGTATTTGCGGCGGTATTTTTACCAAAATCGCCGATATTGGCGCAGACCTGATGAAAATTATTTTCAAAATCGGTGAAGATGATGCCCGCAATCCGGGCGTGATTGCCGATTGTACCGGTGATAATGCCGGCGACTCCGTCGGCCCGACTGCCGATGGTTTTGAAACTTACGGCGTTACCGGCGTGGCTCTTATCAGCTTTATCGTTTTGGGCGCCGGTATGATGTATGCCCCGAACGGCGATTTGACCCTGATGCCGAACGGCATTGATTTTCAGGCTCGTCTGATTGTCTGGATTTTTGCCATGAGACTCCTGATGATTATTACTTCATTAGTTTCTTACTGGCTCAATAACAAAGTTTCTTGCGCCCTTTACGGCAAAAAGGAATTTTTTGATTTTGAAAAACCATTGACCAGCCTGATTTGGTTTACTTCCATTATCTCGATTGCCGTTACTTTCGGCGTTTCTTATGTGATGATCGGCGATCTCAGCCCCGATTTGTGGTGGAGACTTTCTCTGATTATCAGCTGCGGTACTTTGGCTGCGGCTTTGATTCCGGAATTTACCAAAATCTTTACTTCGTCAAAATCCCAGCATGTTCAGGAAATTGTCAAATCCAGCCGTGAGGCCGGTGCTTCGCTGAATATTATTTCCGGTATTGTTGCCGGTAATTTCTCGGCTTTCTGGCAAGGTGCCGTTATGGTCGGCCTGATGGTGGTTGCATTCTTTACCGCTCAATCCGGTTTGGACAGCTTTATGGTTTATCCGACAGTGTTTGCTTTTGGTCTGGTGGCTTTCGGTATGCTTGGCATGGGGCCGGTTACGATTGCCGTAGACAGCTATGGTCCGGTAACCGACAATGCCCAGTCTGTTTTTGAACTTTCTCAGATTGAAGGTATTAAGAACGTTGATAAAGATATTGAGAAAAAATACGGCTTTAAACCGAATTTTGAGCAAGGCAAACATTTGCTGGAGGCTAATGACGGCGCCGGAAATACCTTTAAAGCAACGGCCAAGCCGGTGCTTATCGGTACGGCCGTTATCGGCGCAACGACGATGATTTTCTCGATTATCCTGCTGCTTAACCTGAAACTGAATCTGCTGGATCCGCAAGTCCTGTTCGGCCTTATTCTCGGCGGTGCGGTGATTTACTGGTTCTCCGGCGCTTCAATGCAGGCGGTTTCGACCGGTGCTTATCGTGCGGTTGATTTTATTAAAAAACATATCAAACTGAGCGGTAAGAAAGCTGCTTCGCAGAAAGATTCTCAGGAAGTGGTCAAGATTTGCACGATTTATGCGCAAAAGGGTATGTTTAACATCTTTATCGTAATCTTTTCCTTTACGATTGCTTTTGCCTGCTTTGACGCAAATCTGTTTGCAAGCTATCTGATTTCAATTGCCGTATTTGGTTTGTTCCAGGCTTTGTTTATGGCGAATGCCGGCGGCGCATGGGATAACGCCAAGAAAGTGGTTGAGGTCGATTTGAACGAGAAAGGCACGCCGCTGCATGATGCGACGGTTGTCGGCGATACGGTCGGTGATCCGTTCAAAGACACGTCTTCCGTTGCTCTCAACCCGATTATCAAATTTACGACGTTGTTCGGTTTGCTGGCGGTTGAGATGGCCGTAGCGGCTCCGAGATGTGTATCTCTCGGCCTGGGTATTTTCTTCTTATTGTTGGGATTGGTGTTTGTATATCGGTCTTTCTACAAGATGAAAATATAGGGTAAAACCGCGCTCTGCGGTCACCTAATACAGAAAAAAGAATTTTAGCTAAGTCATGTATGTCTTTATACACTCCTGTCGCTAAAATTCTTTTTTCTTATTATCTGACTCACATACCGCAGTTTTACAGCGGCTTGAAAGGGTGTTTAGTATAGAAAGTTCTTAAGGCTAATCATGTACCACTACGTACACTCCTGTCGCCTTAAAGGTTTTTTCTTATTACTAGCCTCATTCTTCGTAATTTTTGGTAAAAACTGCGTTCTGCGGTTGCCGGTGTTTTTCACTTGTAGAGATGTTTAAGGCATGTATAAATAAAAAGGGTTTATTTAAGGTGTTTTTATGTTTTTGTGGTAATTTTAGCCGAAGAGAAAAGCAGTTAATTATTTTGCTGTTGGTGCTCATTAAAAGCGTTGTTAAGAACGGTGAATATTTCTTCTGTATCTTCTTGAAAGAGATAAGTAGGGACTTGTATGCAATATTTATTGTACTGTCTTTTTAGTTTTCGGAGTAATCTTTGAGGTTTATTTAATCTTTGAAGAATGCTGTTGATATTTTTAATCTTAATTTTGATTGTGTTCTGTTTTTTATGATTTATCAGCTCAATATTCTGTATTTCGGAATAATAAATAAAGTCAAATCCGTAATAATTGTCGACAATTCCCTGAGAGGTTATGATTAAGAGGGGTTTGTTTCTTATCTGAATGTATTTTATGCACAGGTACAGGGAATATAAAAATATAACGGCTAAAAAAGCCGCTCTTAAAGGATCTTTATCTGCATAGTGTATGGTTAAGATACCGCTGCAAAGGACGCATGGAAGCGTA
Source organism: uncultured Pseudomonadota bacterium (assembly GCA_949300375.1). GTDB lineage: Bacteria > Pseudomonadota > Alphaproteobacteria > RF32 > CAG-239 > MGBC133411. Next base: position 37,397 of record CASGEB010000001.1, on the reverse strand, counting down.
ATGCGGATTATTTCAGAACAACGGGATTTAGAAACTTTGAATTCTTGATTCATTAGTCAGCATAAAATTTTTATTGTTGTTTTTTGTATTGTTTATATTGTTCCCAGGCAGATATAATTTGTGCTAAAATTTGTTCTTGAGGTTCTTTGTAAAGGCTGAAAAAAATGATTCCTTTTTTTGTACCATAATCAAGAATAAGTACTTTTTGCGGGTATTTGCTGTCAGGAAAAATATTTTTAAGATTTTCGAATGGATAGAATTTTGGGGGGTTGTAGGGATGAAGTTGGCAGACAATTCCGTCTGTTTTTATTATCATACCGTTTGTTTTGGAAGTAATAATTGATAAAAATTTTAAAGCGAATAAGATATCCATCAACAGTATCATGGCGATAAAAGGGACATATATTTGGTGTTTTTGGGTTATTGCAAATATCATAATAACAAGAATTGCAATAATTGAACTTAACAATATTAAGAAAATATTCAAAAAAAACTTTTTAGAAGTATGTATAATGTATAATTCCTTATCTGATTGATTTTTGTTCATTTGTGTTTCCTTTATTCCAGAATTTCCCGTTTGCCGGCGTGGTCGGGGGCGCTGATAATGCCTTCTTCTTCCATACGCTCAATCAGGGTCGCCGCTTTGTTATATCCAATTCTCAGACGGCGCTGAACGTAACTGATGGAGGTTTTTTTATCGTTTTTGACGATGGCAACGGCCTGCGCGTACAAATCGTCTTCTCCGCCGCCGGAACCTCCGCCGAAACTGCCTTTGTCAAAGACGGCGCCGCTGTCTTTTTCGTTCAGTTGTCCTTCGGTTACGCCTTCAACGTATTCCGGCGCTTTTTGCGCTTTTAAGAATTCGACGATGCTTTCAATTTCGCTGTCTTTGACGAATCCGGCGTGAACGCGCAACGGACGCTGGCCGGCCGGCATATAGAGCATATCGCCCATGCCGAGCAGTTGTTCCGCGCCTTGTTCGCCCAAAATGGTGCGGCTGTCGATTTTGGACGTTACCTGAAAACTGATGCGGGTTGGGAAGTTGGCTTTAATCGTGCCGGTGATGACGTCGACGGACGGCCGCTGGGTGGACATAATCAAATGCAGTCCGGCAGCACGCGCCATCTGGGCCAGGCGCTGGATGGCGGCTTCAACCTCTTTGCCGGCAACGAGCATCAGGTCGGCCATTTCATCAACGATGATAACAATATATGGCAGCGGCGTGAGGTCTAAGTCTTGTTCTTCATAAATCGGAGCTCCGGTTTCGGTATCGAATCCGGTTTGTATCGTCCGTTTGATTTTTTGTCCGCTGGCTTTGAGTTCGCGTAGTTTCTGGTTATAGCCGGAGATATTGCGGACATTCAGCTGAGCCATGGCGCGGTAGCGGTCTTCCATTTCCTTAACCGCCCATTTTAATCCGATAACGGCTTTGGCCGGATCGGTAATCACCGGCGTTAACAAGTGCGGAATTCCATTGTATAATGAAAATTCGAGCATTTTCGGGTCAATCATAATGAGTTTGCATTCGTCCGGACGCATTTTGTAGAGCAGCGATAAAATCATGGTATTGACGCCGACGGATTTTCCGGAACCGGTTGTTCCGGCTACCAGCAAGTGCGGCATTTTGGCCAGGTCGGCATAAACATTTTTGCCGCCGATGTCTTTGCCGAGCGTAACGGTTAATGCCCCTTTGGCGTTTTTGAATTCCTCACTGTCAAGCAATTCTCTTAAATAAACAATCTCACGGGTCGGGTTCGGCATTTCAATACCGATGGTGTTGCTGCCCGGAACAACGGCAATACGGACGGAAACGGCGCTCATTGAGCGGGCAATATCGTCCGCCAGACTGATAACGCGGGCGGTTTTGGTGCCGGGGGCGGGTTCCAGTTCATAGAGAGTAACGACCGGTCCGGGGCGGATTTTGACGATTTTGCCGTTAATGCCGAATTCCTGCAAAACGTTTTCCAAATCAAGCGCAATCTTGTCCAGCTCTTTCTGGCTGACGTTGTGGGTGTTCTTTTCTTTTGGCTTTGAAAGGATTTCCACACTTGGATACTGATAATCATCGCCGGCCGGTTCCGGAGCATAAGGTTTTGATTTTTCAAAGCCCGGTTCTTTTTTATCTTCTTTGTTTTTGGCAGTTTTTTCTTTTTTACGGCGCGGCGTTTTTTCTTTTGCCGTTTCTTTAAGCTTTTCCTCGCGGCGGCGCGGCGCAAAGCTGAAAATGTAGCGGAAGGCGGCGGCTGTCCATAAAGCGCCGATTTTAATCCAGCCGGACAGACGGCGGCCGAAAGCAAGCCAGCTGCGGCAGGTGATGCCGGCGGCAAAGTTGAAGAAAAAGATGGAGAACAGCAGCAAAATCGTGCCGAAAATCCAATCGGCATAGCCGTAGACATAAAGCTTTTTGAAAAGTGTCAGAATATGGCCGGCAAAAAGCGCGCCGACGGTTCCGCCGAGGCGGAAAACGCCGGTAAAATCAGGCAGCAGGCTTAAAAACATGGAAAAGCTCAAAATGCCGAAAAGGAGAGAGAAAGTCCGGTAAGCCGGAAATTCGAGTTCTTTGGCGCGCGCCAGCTGCCAGCCCCAGGCCATTATTGCGCAGAGAAACGGAAAAAGCGCAATGCCGAAGTAATTGAAAATAAACGCGGCTGTGTTTGCCCCGCCGCTTCCCAACAGGTTTTTGACCGGCGCGGCAGAGGCGGACAAAAAGGAATTATCGCCGACGTGGCAGAAAATACAGCTGAGAAAAGCGTAAAGCGGAAAAACAATTAATGCCGCTCCGAAAATGCGCCACAGAATTCTGATGATAATGTTTTTTTCTTTTTTCTTTTTTCTTGCCATTTTTTTATGTCCGTTTCCTTGCCTTTGGCTGGATTATATGCCTGAAATCCTCAAAGAATTCTTAATTTTGGCAATAAATTTCGTTGGCTTTTTCTTTTTCTATTGCGGTTTTGATGCGGGAAATTATCTTTTGTTTTTCTTCCGGGGCGTAAGGTTCCGAATGGTTGTTCCAAACGGTGGTCGGCCAGTCGGGATCGCCTTCTTTGCGGCAGAGGATGTGGATATGAAGCTGCGGCGTTTTGTTGCCGATCATTGCCACGTTGGTCTGGTCATGCGGAAACAATCCGGCCATAACTTTTTCGCAGAGCGCCATCTCACGCATCAGCTGCAGGCGGTCTTCCATACTCAGAAAAGTCATATTTTTGACGTTTTCCCGTTTAGGAACCAGAAAAATCCACGGATAAAAGCGGTTGTCTTCAAACAAAACGGTGCAGAGCTTCAGATCGGCAACGCGGGCTTTCTGTGCCAGTCCGGGAACGAGTTTGAACATGATATGACTTCCTTTGCGATGGTATAAAATGGGTTTTTGTCTTGACTTTATGACAATAATCGATAAACCTTAACGCGATATTAATAGAATAAAGAGGTTTTAATGAAATATGCTTTTGTGTTCCCGGGCCAGGGCTCGCAATTTGTGGGCATGGGCAAGGAATTAGCAGAGAATTTTAAATCGGCCAAAGATGTTTTTCAGGAAGTTAACGAAGCCCTTTCGCAGGATTTGTTTAAGATTATGTCAGAAGGGCCGGAAAGCGATTTGACGCTGACGACCAACGCCCAGCCGGCGTTGATGGCTCATTCGATGGCTGTGGTCAGAGTTTTGGAAAAAGAATTTGGCGTTCAGCTTAAGGATAAGGCCAGCTTTGTCGCCGGGCATTCGCTGGGCGAATATTCTGCGGCTTGCGCCGCCGGCGTATTCTCGCTGGCTGATACGGCCAGATTGCTCAGAACGCGCGGCGATGCCATGCAGAAAGCCGTGCCGGTCGGGGTTGGCGGAATGGCCGCTGTTATTGGCGTTTCTTTCAAAGATGTCGTGGCTCTGGCCGAGGCTTGTTCCGAAGGCGGATATACCTGTGTGGCGGCAAATGACAATGCCGACGGGCAGGTCGTTTTGAGCGGGCATATTCAGGCAATTGAAAAAGCCGTTGAAATTGCGCCGGAATTTGGGGCAAAAAGATGCATAAAGCTGCCGGTCAGCGCACCTTTTCACAGTCCGTTGATGGCGCCGGCCGCCGAAGTTATGGCAAAGGCATTGGCCGAAGTAGAGGCTCATAAACCGCAGATTCCGCTGATTGCCAATGTTTTGGCAGAAGCCGTTACGGATGAAAAAGAGATTGTCAAGCATTTGGTTGAGCAGGTTACCGGATCTGTCCGTTGGCGCGAAACCGTTATTTATATGAAAGAACAAGGCGTAACCAATGCCGTTGAGCTTGGCGCCGGCAAGGTTCTTTCGGGAATTATTAAGAGAAGCGACAAAGAAATCTGCGCTGTGTCGGTCGGTTCGCCTGCCGAAATTGAAGAACTCGCAAAAAGTTTTTAACTCGTTATATGGAGAAAACAAATGTTTAGATTAGATGGAAAAATTGCCCTGATTACCGGTGCCGCCGGCGGTTTGGGTGATAAAATCGCCCGGACGCTGCATGCTCAGGGCGCTACATTGGCTTTGACCGATATGCGCGAAGAACCAATGCTTAAACTGAAAGAAGAACTCGGTTCCAATGTTGAGGTCTTTACGGCTAACCTGACAAATCCTGAAGATGTAAAGTCTTTGGTTGAAAAAGTTGAGGAAAAGCTCGGCCGTATTGATATTTTGGTAAATAATGCCGGTTTGACACGCGACAATCTCTTTATCAGAATGAGTGATGAAGACTGGCAGCTGGTTTTGGATGTTAACCTTTCCGCCGGTTTCAAATTGGCAAAAGCTGCCGTTCGCGGTATGATGAAACGCCGTTACGGCCGTATCATCGGTATTGCCTCGGTTGTCGGTGTTACCGGGAATGCCGGCCAAGCCAACTATTCCGCTTCCAAGGCCGGTATGATTGCCATGAACAAATGTCTGGCTCAGGAAGTCGGTTCCCGCGGCATTACCGTAAACTCGATTGCGCCGGGCTTTATCCGTACGCCGATGACTGATGTTTTGCCGGAAGATGTTAAAAAAGCCCTGTTGGCGAAAATTCCGGAAGGCAAGCTCGGTGAAGCTCAGGATATTGCCAATGTTGTGGCATTTTTGGCTTCCGATGAGGCGCAGTATATTACGGGGCAGACTATTAATATCAATGGCGGAATGGCCATGATTTAAAACTTGCTCTATGGGCACCTAATACAGAAAAGGAAATTTTGGCTAAGTCATGTATGTTTTTATACACTCCTGTCGCCAAAATTTCCTTTTCTTATTATCTGCCTCATATATCAAGTTTTAATTTTTTAAGATCGGTCATGCTTGTTTCTTTTTTCCTCGTGTATCTGTTTGGTACACGTTGTTGGAAAGTAACTGCGTAGCACCAGCCTTTTATAAAACTGTGTTTTGTGGTTACCAAATATATAAAAAACTCCGGAAGTGTTTTCCGGAGTTTTACATTCTGAATTATTAACAGTTAGTTGCCGCCTTTGGTAACGACGACCATTGCCTCGCGCAAAATGCGGTCATTAATCATATACCCGGTTTGCAGTTCGGCAACAATGGTACCGGCCGGTTTTTCTTTGTCTTCAACTTCCTGAATAACTCTTTGGTAATTTGGGTCAAAGACTTTTCCCAGGCTTTCTACTTTTTGAATGCCGAATTTCTTAAAGACTTTCATTAACTCCGTTTCGGTCAGTTCAACACCTTTCAGCAGGTTTTTTGCCTCTTCGCATTTGGACTTTTCTGCATCCGGCAAGGCTTCAATCGCGCGGTGCAGGTTATCGGCAACGTTCAGCAGGTCTTTGGCAAAAGATGAAATGGCATATTTGGTGTTTTTTTCAATTTCCTGAGCGCAGCGTTTTTTGGTATTTTCCGCATCGGCGTAAGCTCTTAAAAACTCATTTTTTAAAGAGAGATTTTCGGCTTTCAGTTTTTCAATTTCCTGACTGAAATCAATGGCTTCTTCCTCTTGTTCTTCAATGTCTTTTCCGGTGGTTTCTTCGGTGTCTTCAATATCTTCCGGAGCTTGGATTTCCTCAGGATTTTGGTTATCAACTATTTTTTCTTTTTTCATCTTTTCCTCTTTAAAATTTAGGATATTGATTGTATATATAAGATATTTAGTAATTATTGGCAGACAAGTCAATAGCAGAAGTCTCTGATGTCCAAAATATGGGGGATAAGCTACATTGTGTCTGCCGGGTTGAGAGAGTAAAAATGAAGCACAAACCTGTGAAAGGAAAAATGGGTTCAAGTTTGTTGTCTAAACATAATTATCAGGACTATTTGAAATTTTTGCCGGAGCGCGTTGATAAGATTGAAGAATATCTAAAAGGGGTTGCAAAAGAGCAATGTATGTCTTTGAAAAAATGGCCGCAGATTGAAAAAATCGAAGCCTGGATGATTTCTTCCGAGACGGCAACCTTTATGAAAGTCGGGGGGCTCGGCGTTGTCGCCACCGAACTTCCGGAAGCTTTTAACCGGGTGTTTGCTCCCGGAGGCGACAGAATTAGCGTTGTTACCCCCCTTTATACCGGCGATACTTCCCACAAAAAAGCCACTCTCCGCAAAAATGTTTATACAGGTGCCGAAAATCGTTCGGTCAATATCACAAAAATTGGTGAAATTAATGTGCCGTTTGTCGGCAAAAACCGAGTTGTCCGCCGGTTTAGCGTGAAGGTTTATTCCGCTGACGACGGACGCTGCAGTTATATCTTTCTGGCTAACCGGCGCTTTTTTACCATTACAACGGATTATCGGAATCCGGGATGTTTGGACGGCTGCTATGTTTTTAATAAGCTCGGCGTTAATGAGGTTGAGCGTTTTGCATTTTTTTCAAAATGTGTTTTTGTTTTGCTTGAAAATATTTTATCGGGAAAATTTCCGCAGCTTAATGTGCCAAACATTCTGATAGCCAATGACTGGCATAGCGGCGCGTTGGCCGGTTTGTGCAAATATCTGGCGGCTTATCGCCGCGCACAGGGGCGGATGGATAAAATTTTGGCAGACAAAATCTGCAATATTCCGATTATTCATCTGATTCATCATATGGGATATCAGGGCTGGGATTATGAAAATACCGTCAAAATTCTTAATTCTCTTTACGAAGACGCCGTTAAACCAATCCTTTTGTCGGCAGAACCTTGTCTGAAAAACAATCCCCGCATTGAGAAAACTCTGGTTGTCAGCGATACTTATAATCAGGCCGGCTGCAATCTTCAACTGGCCGACCGCTTGGTGACGGTTTCAAAGAATTATGCGCAGGAGGTTTCTAAAAAAGAGTTTGGTTATGATTTTGCCGAACTGCTTGCTCAGCGTCAGAAAAACGGAAATTTCTTCGGCATTGTCAACGGGTATGACAAAAAGCTGATAGCTCCGCTGGCCGATAAACTTGAGCGGATTAACCGTTATTTTGACGGAACCGATTTCAGATGTTATAACGAAAAGGATGTCGGGGTCAAAAAGCATAATAAAAAAGAGTTTATCAAGCTGATTTCCAAGTTGGCGGCAGATGACGGATTTAAGCAGAAGACGCTGCCGCTGGTGGATTTTTATAAGTTTGACGATATTTCATCTTTGGCTGACAAATGTGCCGATATTCCGATGTTTTGCGCGACCAGCCGCCTGGTGGAGCAAAAAGGTTATGATATTGCCGCGGAAGCGATTATCAAATTTTTGTCCGCGCGTAAATACCGGGAAGCGCCGATTTGGGTTTTGGGCGGTGCCGGAGATGCTCGTTATTTTGAATATTTGACCAGGTTGAAGGACTATGTGGCGGTGAAGGATCCGGAAGCGGCAAAGCGGATTTTTGTTTTTCGCGGTTATAAAGACGAATTTGCCTATGTTATTCAGCTGGCCAGCGATTTTTATATGATGCCCTGCCGTTTTGAGCCTTGCGGGCTTACCCAGATGGAAGCAATGGCAAAAGGAACATTACCGGCTGCAATGTCAACCGGCGGATTGGTTGATACGATAGAAGACGGGGTTGACGGTTTCCGGACGCTGGTATTTTACGGCGAAAACGAGCAGGTTTTCGGGACGGAGAAAGATGCCAAAAAACTCAAAAACAATGTTGACGCTTTTGCCGACGTTTTGAAAAAAAGTACGGAGGTTTTTGAACACGAGGCGGATAAGCTGCAGCAAATGGCCGTCAGAGCTATGGAAAAAGATTTTAGCTGGGATGTGGAAAACGGCAGCGTATATAAATATTATCATTTGTTTAAAACCGGCAAGATAGCATAGCCGTAATTGTTAGGACTAAAAATTATGAGACATTCACAAAGAAAAAATGACGAAATCAGAGATGTGGAAATTATTCCGAATTTTAATCCGTATGCCGAAGGCTCCTGTTTGATAAAATGCGGCGGGACGCATGTGGTTTGTACGGCCAGCGTGCAGGATAAGGTTCCGACCTGGCTTAAGGGACAAAACCGCGGCTGGATTACGGCAGAATATGGTATGCTGCCGCGTTCTACCCAAGTACGCGTGCCCCGGGAGACAACCAAACCGTCCGGGCGGACGCAGGAGATTCAGCGCCTGGTCGGCAGAGCGCTGCGTTCGGTGGTGGATTTGGAAAAATTAAAAGATATGTCCTTTTGCATTGACTGCGATGTTATCCAGGCTGACGGCGGAACCCGGACGGCTTCGATTACCGGCGGTTTTGTTGCTTTGTATCTGGCAATTGAGAAACTGCGCAAAGAGGGCAAACTTTTGGTTAATCCCATTCGGGAATTTGTTGCGGCAATTTCTTGTGCCATTCATAACGGAGAAGAAATTTTGGATGTGGATTATCTGGAAGATTCTTCGGCGCAGGCGGATATGAACTTTGTTTTGACCGAAAGCGGAAAAATTGTTGAAATTCAGGGAACGGCAGAGGAAAAGCCTTTTGACGAGGCGCAATATGCCAAACTTTTCGGTCTGGCGAAAAAAGGAATTGCCGAGCTGATTGTCAAACAAAAAGAAGCTTTGGAGATTAAGTAAATGAATTTGCAAAAAATTGTCATTGCCTCGCATAATCAGGGTAAAGTTGCCGAGATCCGCAAGATGCTGGCACCTTTTCGGGTTGAGGTTGTTTCAGCCGATGAACTGAATCTGCCGGATGTTGAAGAGACCGGAACGACTTTTGAAGAAAATGCACGTCTGAAAGCGGAAACACTGGCAAAAATTTCCGGTTTTCCATGTCTCGGCGATGATTCCGGTTTGTGCGTTGATGCTCTGGACGGACGTCCGGGCGTCTATTCAGCCCGTTATGCTCCGAAAGATGCTAACGGCAAACGTGATTTTGACAAAGCGATGGACAAGCTTGTCGGCGAGTTGCAAAGCTGTGGAACGTCTGACTGGTCGGCACATTTTTCCTGTGTTCTGGCTTTGGCCGTTCCCGGGCAGGAAACAAAATTTTTTGAAGGCAGGGTTAACGGCAGAATCGTTCCCGAAAAAAGCGGTGACAAAGGGTTTGGTTTTGATCCGGTGTTCGTGCCTGATGGTTTTGACAAGACTTTTGCCAATTTTTTGCCCGATGAAAAAGCCAAAGTTTCTCATCGCGGCCGGGCGTTTGACAAGATGATAGCCGCGTGTTTTGCGAAGGAATAGAAAATGCCGGAAAAAATTATTCAAGCTTTTATTTTAGCGGCCGGGCGCGGTAAAAGAATGTTGCAACTGACGGATGACAAGCCCAAACCGCTGGTCGAAGTTGCCGGAAAGGCTCTGATTGATTATAATGTCGAGCGTTTGCAGGAAGCAGGGATAAAAGATTGTATTGTTAATCTCTGTTATAAAGGCGAGATGATTAAAAATCATTTGCGGCAAAAGGGAGGCTTGAATTTTATTTTTTCGGAAGAAGAAGAGGCTTTGGAAACCGGCGGCGGTATAAAACACGCTTTGCCGAAAATGCGGCGGGAGGCTTTTGTGGTCGTTAACAGTGATGCTTTGTGGACAGAGGCGCCGGGGCATTGTCTGATTCAAGATATGATGAATGCCTGGGACGGTGAAAAATATGATATGATGTTAATGCTGCAACCGCTAGAAAATGCTTATGATACGGCCAGAAACGGCGATTATAACATTAAAGCCGACGGCTCTTTGGAACGTCGGCGCGACCGGGAAGCTAAAGCCGCATATTTATACGGCGGTGTTTTGATTGTTCATCCGCGGGTTTTTGATAATGAGCCGGAGGGGCGTTATTGGCTGATAGATATTTTTGACCGTTTGGAACGGGAAAAACGGCTGGGGTATTATATTCATCAGGGAAAATGGTTTCATGTCGGCAATCCGGAAGCGACGGCAATTGCCGAGGATTATTTTACCAAACTAAAACGGCGCTCCTGTGCGTAAGCATATTTGTTGGGAAGCAGAAAGATTGTGATTGTGCCGTTGGTGTGTTTGGTCAGGTCAAATTCATCGGCAACGATTTTTTCAACGTCAATGCCGAATTTGTCATCGAAATAGTCTCTTAAGGCAAAAGCTTTGTCTTCGTAGGAGAGTTTTTTTATCTTGTAAAATTGTTTGTTTTTATCAAGCCGCTGGCGGATGCTGAGGATTTCTTTTCCGCGGGAGAACAAATCGCCGAGCTGAATCAGCCGGTCATAATCGTTATATTCGATTTGTGACAGAAAGCCTTTGGTCTGGTTGAATAATGCCGGGCTGTAAGTCGGATAATCTCCCGGTTTGATGTCTTTATCGATAAAATTGTGGGTTAAACATATCGGAGCAGCTCCCGGATAACCGAGTTTGGTCAGGTAGCGGTAGCCTTCAATGCCGTGCGGCACCATGGTTACCGTTTCATCCTTAACACGTCCGACATCATGCAGGAGTCCCAAAATATAGGCTGTTTCGGGGTTTATTTCGCCGCCGGTTTCACGGGCGATGGCGCGGGCGATTTTGGCAACGTTGAAAACATGAACGCCGTGCTCATAAATGATTTTCGGGTTTGAGCCGTTGCGGATGCGTGTCTGCAGATATTCTCCGGCAATGCGAAGAGCCGCCAGCTTGGACGGGAGGCGGTTGTTTTCATAGTCGTTTATTTTTGAGTTGAAATCTTGCTGCACTTAACTTTCCTTATCTGCTTTTCTTTTATTCCATTCTTGCGGCAAAGGCAACCCTTTGTTTGGAAATTTTAATAAATTGTGCAGTATATTCAGGTTTTCCGTGTTTGGGGTTGACTAATCGGGAATCTGTCTTAAACTTGCCGGTATGAAAAGGAAGATTTATAATATTCCCGCCAGCTGCGGCTTTGTTGACGTTCTTGCCCGAAAATTTTTGCAAGAATATCAAAATGACAGAACGGCTTTGGCCGATGTCTTGTTTTTGCTGCCAAACCGCCGGGCCGTTAAAGCTCTGGCTGAGGCTTTTGTGCGGGAAGAGGGGCTCTCTCCGATGCTTTTGCCGCGGATGATGCCGCTCGGCGAGGCAGAAGAAGATGAGTTGTTTTTGACCGGTGGCGGCGGCCGGCAGTATTTGGCCGGGATGTTTCCGGCAGTCAGCGCAACAGAACGCAATCTTTTGTTTGCCAAGATTATTATGGCCAAGCCCGGCGATTTCGGAATGGAAAAAATGTCTTTGAACCAGGCCTGTTATCTGGCGCAGGAACTTTCCGGGCTGATTGATCTGGCCGAAAATGAACAGCTTGACTTTTCGGAACTGGAAAAGCTTGTGCCGGCGGATTATGCCGAGCATTGGCAGGAAACTCTGAAATTTTTAAAGATTATTACCGAATATTGGCCGTTGATTTTACAAGAAAGGCAGGTTATTGACCCGGCCGAGCGACGCAATCGGTTGTTGGAGGTGCAATGCGACATCTGGCAGCAGAACCGTCCGGCGAAAAGGATTGTTATTGCCGGAACAACGGCAACTTATCCGTTGATGAAAAAGCTGGTTAAGACGGTTCTTGATTTGCCGAACGGAGAACTCTGGTTATCGGCGTTGGACAGGAAACTTGACGATGAAAGCTGGAATGCCGTTGATGAAACGCATCCGCAGTTTGAGCTTAAGCAGCTGTTGGAATATCTGGATATGCCGCGGGAATTGGTTGTTGACGTTTGCCTGGCCGAAAATACGCAACGGGAATTATTTGTCTCAGAAGTTATGCGTCCGGCAAAGGTAACGGAGCGTTGGCTTGACATCGGGCAAAAAGGGTTGGACCGGCAGGCATGGGAGCAGGTTAATCTGTTAAATTGCACGGATTTGCGCGAAGAAGCGCTGGCGATTGCTTTGATTATGCGCGAGGTTTTGGAAACGCCGGGAAAAACGGCGGCATTGGTTACGCCGGACAGAAATTTGGCCCGGCGGACAGCGGCGGAATTGGAGCGTTGGGATATTCAAGTGGATGATTCTGCAGGTCGTCCGTTAAGTTTGACGCCTATCGGCATTTTTTTGCGGCTGGTTATTCAGGCGGCTGAGAGCGAATCGCGGCTTAAGTTGTTAGCTTTGCTGAAGCATCCGTTGTTTCGACTGGGCAGAGAAGCGTCGGATATCCGCCTTTGTGTCCGAGATTTGGAAAAATGGTGGCGGAACGCCATAGGCGATGACGGCAGACTTGAAGATTTTCTTCGTGAAATATCTGTGCAACTGGCAAAGTTTTCAGAGATGCTGAAAAATACAAAAAGCTCTTTGAAAGATTTGCTGTTATGCCATATAAAAACGGCTGAATTATTGGCTCGTACGCCGGAACAAGATGGTGAGCAGGTTTTGTGGCGGGGCGATGACGGCGAAGCAGCCGCGCAGTTTGTTGCCGATTTGTATGAAAATGCCGAAGTTTTGGGCGAAATTGAAACTTCTGATTACGGCGGCCTGCTAGAGGCTTTTATGGCCGGTGTTAACGTTCGTCCGAAATTCGGAGGGCATCCCCGTTTGAAAATTCTGGGCCCGATAGAGGCGCGGCTGAACAGTTTTGATGTTGTCATTGTCGGCGAGGTCAATGAAGGAAGCTGGCCCAGAGCGGTTTCTTCTGATCCATGGATGTCCCGCCCAATGAAAAAAGATTTTGGTTTTCCTCTGCCGGAAAAGGCGGTTGGAATTGCGGCGCTGGATTTTGCCCGTTTGTTGTGCGGCAAGGAGGTTTATCTTACGCGTGCCGAACGTGTTCAGGGAACGCCGATGGTCAAGTCGCGCTGGTGGCTGCGTTTGGAAACGGTGTTGAAAGCTTTGGGACAGAAAATTGTTGAACGGGAGCTTAAACCTTATGGCTATTGGGCAGGAAAATTTGACGAACCTGATGACTTTATCCGATTGAACCCGCCGGCTCCTCGGCCTCCGGTCAGACTGCGGCCGGACGCTTTGTCGGCAAGCGCAATTGAAAAATGGATGCGCGATCCTTATGAGATTTATGCCCGCTATATTTTAAAGCTAAAACCTTTGGAGGAAGTAGAGCAGAAACTTGATTTTTCCGATTACGGGACAATCGTTCATGCCGTTTTGCAGGCTTTTAACGAAAAGTATCCCGGCCAACTGCCGGAAAATGCCCGTGAAGAGCTGATGAGCCTGGGAGAGGCTTATTTTGCCGAAAATAAGGTTGCGCAGGAAACAAGGGCTTTCTGGTGGCCTAATTTTGAAAAATCGGTTGATTGGTTTTTGCGTCGGGAGAAATCTTACCGACCACAGATTGCACAGGTCAATACCGAGGTTCCCGGTGCTTTGACGATTAAAACGGCCGGACGGGATTTTACATTGAAAGCGATTGCCGACAGGGTGGATATTACCAAAGACGGGAAGATTAATATTATTGATTATAAAACCGGCCGGGCGAGAAAAGCAAAAGAAGTGCGAACAGGAAAAGCGCCTCAACTGCCAATAGAAGGTATTATTGCAGAAGGCGGCGGTTTTGAAAATCTTTCTGCCCGGAAAGTTGATAAACTGCTTTATTGGCAGCTTGGACGGCAGGAAACGGAAATTTCCGGCGATATAGCACAGGTTCTGAGCGATAATCTTGAAATCCTCCGCCAATACATCAGTGATTTTGAGTTTGAAACAACAGCCTATGTCTGCCAGCCGAATCCGAAAAATATCCCGGAATATTCGGATTATGAACATTTGGCAAGAATAAAAGAATGGTCGGTGAAAGATAATGAGGATTGAGCAGGAAAGAAAAAATCGCGGCAGATGGGCAACCGAACAGCAGCGCCGGGCGGCGAATCCGCAAAAGTCTGTCTGGGTGCAGGCTTCGGCCGGTACAGGAAAGACCAAAGTGCTTTCCGACCGGGTTTTGCGTATTTTGCTGGGCGGCGGGAATCCGGGGCGGATATTGTGCCTGACTTATACCAAAGCGGCGGCAGTCGAAATGAGTTCGCGTATTTCCGAAAGATTGAGCAAGTGGGCGGTTATGCCGCAGAAAGAGCTTTTTGAGGAATTGGAGGCTTTACTCGGCCGGCTGCCGGATGATAAAGAAAAACTTGAAAAACTGGAAGCTTCCGCCCGCCGATTGTTTGCCGTTTTGCTGGATACGCCGGGCGGGATGAAAATTCAGACCATTCATTCTTTTTGCCAGGAAATTTTGAAACGTTTTCCGCTGGAGGCTCATATTTCTCCTTATTTTGAGGTGATGGACGACCGCGCAGCGGCGGAAGCGCTGGCAGACATTCAGTCTCAATTGCTGAAAAAAATCGAGGAGGAACCGGACAGCTGCGCCGGACAGGCGTTGAGCTTTTTGACCCGGAAGGTCAGCGAATTTTCTTTTCCGGAGATTATGAATACGATTGCGGCGAACCGGAATAAAATTGCCCAAATGTTTGAGCGCTATAGAAATGCGGAAAATGTTTTTGCAGAATTGATGACAAGGTTTAATCTGCCGGAGGATTGCAGCGAGGAATTGGTTAAGAGAGAATTTATCGCAGGTTTTGACCGCGATAAAGCCGTCCGATTAATGAATAGTTGGGCTGCAGGCGGGATAAAGGAAAAAGAAAAAGCCGAAATTTTGGCCGGATTATTAGAGCGCCCGTTGTTGGAAGACGACTTTGACGCGTATGCCGGATGCTTTTTTAACAAAGACGGAACCATTCCGGCAAAAGCGGCGACAAAAGCGGTTTTGGCGGCAGATCCGGAGTTTGAGGATGTCTTTTTTGCCGAGGCGGACAGGCTTGACGGGCTTAAAAAAAAGATGGCAGCCGTACGGCTGGCTTCCAGTACGAAAGCGATTTTGTTTTTGGCGGAAGATTTGATTTCGGCTTATACACATTTTAAACGCGTCCGTTCCAAGATGGATTATGAAGATCTTATTGTTACCGCCCGGCGGCTGCTGGAGAATAAAGGAGTGCCGCAATGGGTGATGTTTAAGCTGGACGGCGGTATTGACAATATTTTGATTGACGAAGCGCAAGATACTTCGCCGGATCAATGGGCTATTATCCGGGCGCTGACGGAACAGTTTTTTGATGATGCCGGAGCCGGAAATGTTCAGAAAACGGTGTTTGCCGTCGGGGATAAAAAGCAGTCGATTTATAGTTTTCAGGGCGCTGATCCCAAAGGTTTTGCCGAGATGCAGACATATTTTTCCGAAGCGGTAAACCGTGAAATTCCGGGAGGCTTTGATAAGGTAAATCTGGAGGTTTCTTTCCGGTCAACGGCGGCGGTTTTAGAAACGGTCAATCATATTTTCCGCAATTCTCCCGGGCGGGACGGCGTGGCGGACGAGGGTGAAGATATTACGCATATTCCTTTTCGGGCGGGCGAGGCCGGCAGGGTTGAACTTTGGCCGCTGACCGAACCGGAAGAAGGCGAAAACCGCGATGTCTGGCTGCCTTCCATGGAACGCATCAGTGTTGAATCGACCAGTTCCCGTTTGGCCAGGCAGATTGCCGAGCGAATTAAAAAAATGGTGGAAAGCCGGCAAGAACTAAAGTCGCAGAAACGTCCGGTCAGATACAAAGATTTTATGATTCTGGTGCAGCGCCGCAACAATTTTGTTGAAGAACTGGTCAGAGCCTGTAAAAATGCCGATGTCAGCATTGCCGGAGTTGATAAGATTAAGCTGTTGGAGCAGATTGCCGTGCAGGATTTGGTTTCTCTCGGCAAGTTTCTTCTGCTGCCGACAGATGATCTGACTTTGGCAGAAGTTTTAAAATCCCCGTTGTTCGGTTTGGATGATAAGGATTTGGAAAAACTGTGCTGCGAACGGGGAAAAGGGGTCAGCCTTTGGAGCCGGCTGAAAGATGAACCGGAATATGCCGAGGCTTACCTTGTTTTGCAAAATCTTAGTTCAAAAGCCGGTTTTATGCGGCCGTTTGAGATTTATGCCGAAGTGTTAAACGGCTTAAACGGTCGGAGAAAATTTGTGGCCAGGCTCGGATATGAGGCGGAAGACGGTATAGACGAGTTTGTGAATCTGGCGATAGATTATGAGAAAGAACATATTCCGACTTTGCAAGGGTTTATTGACTGGATAAGCAGTGATGAAGTTGAAATCAAACGCGAGCTGGAGCAAAGCGAGGCTGATGCCGTGCGGATTATGACGGTTCATGGATCAAAGGGGCTGCAGGCGCCGATTGTCATTCTTCCTGATACGGTTCGCGTCGTGAGCGTTAAAAACGAAAGCGGCATTTTGTGGGACGATTTGTTTTATTATCCGCTGTCTTCACAGGATTATGACGATACCTGCCGGAAGATTAAAGAGATAGAAAAGGAAAAGGCTTTACAGGAATATCGCCGCCTTTTGTATGTGGCGTTGACCCGTGCGGAAGATTTGCTGATTATTTGCGGCTATTATAACAGCGAGCGTTCAAAGCCGCATGAGGAATCGTGGTATAAAATTTGTGAACGTTCTTTGAAAGAAATCGGAACGCCGACGGATAATGATATTCTGGTTTATGAATGCGGACAAGATTTTGAACCTAAGCCTAAAAAGCCGGATGACAGGCCGGTTTATGAAGATTGTACGGCGTTGTGGTTGAAAGAAAAACCAAAAACAGAAAATATTTTGGCAAAACCGTTGAGCCCGTCGAAACTTGATGACGAAGATGAACCGGCTTTGTCTTCGCCGATAGGAAAACACGGCCGGAGCCGGTATCGCCGGGGTTTGATTATTCATAAGCTGTTGCAGTTTTTGCCGGATGTTTATGCGCAGGACGGCAAGAATGTTATTTTTGAGTATTTGGAAAAAAATGCGCCTGATTTAACTCAGCCGGAGAAAGAGCGAATTGTTGATGAAGTTTCCTCCCTTTTGGAAACACCCAAATTTTCGGCTGTTTTTTCTTCATCGTCAAAAGCTGAGGTTCCGATTATGGGAATGGCAGACGGCAAGATTATTTCAGGACAGATAGACCGGTTGGCCGTTGAAAAAGACAGAGTTTTGCTGGTGGATTATAAAACGAATCGTCCGGCAGCCAAGTCGCCGAAAGACATTCCGTCGGCTTATCGGAAACAGATGGCTGCTTATAAGGCGTTATTGTCAAAAATTTATCCCGGAAAAGAAATTGTTCCGCTGATTTTGTGGACAGATACGGCGGATTTGATGGCGGTGGAAGAATAAGTTTGAATTTTGTGCAATTCCTCTTTAATATTAAAAAAAGATTTACTATATTAGAAACATTACAAAATTATATTGAAGAAAGGAAAGTGTAATGCAATCTATTGTCGACAGTCAGTTTGATGCGGAAGTGTTAAAATCAAAAGGTCTGGTACTTGTTGATTTTTGGGCGGAGTGGTGCGGCCCCTGCCGTCAGCTTGGCCCGATTTTGGAAGAGGTTTCCAAATCTATGGGCGATAAAGTGAAAATCTGCAAAATGAATGTAGATGAAGCTCCGAATACGGCTGCCCAATATGGAATCCGCAGTATTCCGACGCTGTTCTTGTTTAAAGACGGTAAACAGATTGATACAAAAGTTGGTTTGAATTCCAAAGCGGTTTTGGAATCTTGGATTTCTTCTCACGTTTAAATAATTTTTTTATATAAAGAGCCTCCCTGCCGGAGGCTCTTTTTTTGCTTGTAAACAGGTTGATTTTGTAGTATATTGGTTAGGGAATTTTTATTATTAACAAATTAAATTAAGATAAAATGGAAAAAACTTTGTTGCCTAGTGAAAAAGGGATTGGAGCGAACGTGAAGATTAAAAACATTTTCTGGGATGTTGACGGGGTATTGGCGAATTTGAATTTTGCTTATTATAATTTTTTGACCAAGCATCCGAAATATGCGCCCAAATATGGAAATATTCAATGGGAAGATCTTCCGAAAGTTCTGCCGGTCAGCCCGAAGTATGGGGCGTTAGAGCTTAAAACCCACCCTGAATTAGGGGAAGAGCTTGATTATGACTTTTGCCATTCGCCTGAGTTTTTCTGCAATCGGCCATTATATCCAAATGTTGTTGAAGTTCTTAAAGAGTTAAATCAGAAAGGGTATCGGCAGTTTACAATGTCTGCGACCTTTGACGTGGAAACAAAAAAGAAATTTCTTAATACTTTATTGGCTGATGTTACTGATTTTTTAACAATTGAATGTGTGCAGCATGGAAAATTTATGCATGATACAGCCAAAGAAGATATGTTGCGCGATTGTTATAAACGGTACGGTCTGAAAGCGGAAGAAACGGTTTTGGTGGATGATCGTATTTATAATCAGTATGCGGCGATTAACAGCGGGGCGCATCCTGTGAGAATGCGTTGCGAGTTTACAACGGATTTGCCAAAAGAACTTGATTGGATTCCTGAAGTTAAGGATGTGGTCGAGTTTAAAGAATGGCTGTATAAAAATACAACGCAGAAGTAGTGTGATTATTGATTAAAAAATCCCCGGGTTTTAATTGTTCTGTTGTTGTGGACAATTAACCCGGGGATTTTGTTTAAACTTCCGGAACTGAAGAATGAGTTCGTTTTTCTTCGCTTACCGGCCCTTCGTCGCTTTTATCCAGCTTTTCTCCGGCAATGACTTTTTTGATTTCATCACCAGTAAGCGTCTCGTACTCTATTAATGCCTGAGCCAGCAGTTCCCACTCTTTTTCTTTATTTTGAAGAAGCTTTTTGGCTTTTTCGTATCCTTCCGTTACCATACGTTTGATTTCGGAATCGACCAGCCGGGCAGTTTCTTCGCTGATGTTTTTATTTTGGGTAACGGATTTTCCCAAGAAAACCTCGCCGGAGTTTTCGGCGTAAAGAACCGGGCCGAGCAGGTCGCTCATTCCCCATTCCGTTACCATTGAACGTGCCAGATTGGTGGCTGCGGCAATGTCGGAAGATGCTCCGGAAGTAACGGCATTGTGGCCGAACTTTAGCTCCTCGGCGACACGTCCTCCCATCATGATGACCAAACGGGAGAGCATCTTCAGCCGGGAATAAGAATACTGGTCTTTTTCCGGCAATTGCTGAACCATACCTAAAGCCCGGCCGCGCGGGATAATTGTGGCTTTATGAATTGGGTCGGTTTCTTTAACATACAGCGAACAAATGGCATGCCCGGCCTCGTGGTAGGCTGTCAGTTTTTTCTCCTGTTCGTCCATAGCCATTGATTTCTTTTCGGCGCCCATCAAAACCTTGTCTTTGGCCTCGTCAAAATCTTTGGAGGTTACTTTCCGCTTGTTTTTGCGGGCAGCCAGCAGAGCTGCCTCGTTGACCAGATTTGCCAGATCGGCACCGGAGAAACCCGGCGTTCCGCGGGCAATGACCGAAATATTGACGTCTTTGGCAAGAGGAACTTTTTTGACATGAACGTTCAGGATTTCTTCCCGCCCTTTTTTGTCAGGATTGGTTACCGTTACCTGGCGGTCAAATCGTCCGGGACGCAGCAAGGCAGGATCCAAGACATCCGGCCGGTTGGTGGCTGCAATGACGATGACGTTTTCGTTGGCTTCAAAACCGTCCATTTCAACCAGCAGCTGGTTTAACGTTTGCTCGCGTTCATCGTTTCCACCGCCCAGTCCGGCTCCGCGGTGGCGGCCGACGGCATCAATCTCATCAATAAAGAGCAGGCAGGGAGAGTTCTTTTTGGCCTGTTGGAACATATCACGCACGCGGGAAGCGCCGACGCCGACAAACATTTCGACAAAGTCAGAACCGGAGATTGAGAAAAACGGCACATTTGCTTCACCGGCAACGGCTTTTGCCAACAGGGTTTTACCTGTTCCCGGAGGGCCGACGAGCAATACGCCTTTGGGGATTTTTCCTCCCAGACGCTGAAATTTCTGCGGTTCTTTTAAAAACTCAATGACTTCTTCCAGTTCTTCTTTGGCCTCATCACAGCCGGCAACATCGGCAAAAGTTACTTTTTTGGTGTTCTCAATCAGCCGGGCGCGCGATTTTCCGAAACTCATGGCTTTGTTATTGCCGGAGTTGGCCTGACGCATAAAGAAAATCCAGACGCCGATAAGCAGAATCATCGGAAACCATGAAATCAGGACGCCCCAAAAGGTGTTGGCCGACGTGTCGACCGGTTTTGCCTCGACCTTTGCGCCGCTTTTGCGGATGGTTTCAATCATTGTCGGATCATAAGGGGCATAAGTCGTAAATTTTTCGCCGTTTGTGGTTGTTCCGGTAATATTCGGCCCTTCTACCATAATATCAGACAATTGTTTGTTATCGGCATAGTTCATGAAGTCGGAGAATGCGACTTTGTTATAATCTTTTATCTGCTGAGAGGCGTTGAAAATATTCATAACCAACGACAGCGCCACGAATATTGCCAGCCAGATAATGAGGTTTCTTCCTGATTTCATTTCAATTCCTTAACATAATAGTCAAACTATATATTATATAGAGTTTTTTATCTTAAAACTCAATAGAGATTGAAAACTTGTCAAATAAAAAAAGGCTGTTATAATCACGCTCCTAAAATTTATTGCCCGGAAAAATTTGCAAAATCTGATTGCGAAATATAAAGAAATAATGTTGTTTGTGATTGATTAAAAGAAAAGCCTCTCTGAAAAGAGAGGCTTTTGACTATTTAAACAGCCGGTTATAATGTTGCAGCGATTTCTTCAATTTCATAACATTCAATAAAGTCTCCTTTTTGAATGTCGTTGTAATTTTCAAAGCTCATACCGCATTCATACCCTTCTTTGACTTCTTTTACGTCGTCTTTGAAACGTTTGAGCTGACCTAGGCTGCCGTCATGGATTACAACGTTGTCACGCAGCAGCCTGATTTTGGCGCCGCGGCGTACCATACCTTCGGTAACCATACAGCCGGCGACTTTGCCAACGCCGGTAATGTTATAAACTTCCCTGATTTCGGCGTAGCCCAGGATTTTTTCTTTGAGTTCTGGAGAGAGCATTCCTTCCAGACCTTTTTTAACGTCATCGGCAACATCGTAAATAATCGAGTAATAACGAATGTCTACGCCGTCGCGGCGCGCCATATCGCGAGCCTGCGGATTGGCACGGACATTGAACCCGATAATAAATGCATTGGATGCTTTGGCCAGAGAAATATCGGATTCTGAAATCGGGCCGACGGCAGAGTGCAGAACCTGGACGCTAACCTCGTCATTGGACAGTTTTTTGATGGTGCCTTCAATCGCTTCAATAGAACCCTGGACATCGGCTTTGATGATGACAGGAAGGTGTTTGACTTCGCCGGACTTAATCTTGTCGAGCATTTGTTCCATTGCCGATTTCGCGCTTTTTACCAGTTTAGCTTCGCGTTCTTTGCGGATGCGGTAATTGGTAACTTCTTTGGCCTGAGTTTCATCATTGACAATGATAAAATCATCACCGGCAGACGGCGTACCCTGCAAGCCAAGTACTTCAACCGGCGTGGCAGGGCCGGCTTCAAATATCTTGTGGCCGGTTTCGTTGAACATTGCGCGGACGTGTCCCCATTCTTTGCCAGCAATGCAGATATCGCCGACGTGCATGGTTCCCCGTTGAACCAAAACGGTTGCAACGCTGCCGCGGCCTTTTTCCATTTTGGCTTCAATGACCGTGCCTTCCGCTTTGCGGTTCGGGTTGGCTTTCAAATCCAGAATTTCTGCTTGCAGCAGGATGGCTTCCACCAGTTTGTCAATGTTAATGCGTTTTTTGGCGGAAACTTCGGCACAAAGGCATTCGCCGCCAAGTTCTTCAACGGCAATCCCATGGTTAAGCAATGCCGTTTTTACTTTCATCGGGTCTGCTCCCGGCAGGTCTATTTTATTGATGGCAACGACAATCGGAACTTCGGCCGCCTGTGCGTGGCGGATGGCTTCAATCGTCTGCGGCATAATGCCGTCATTGGCGGCAACGACCAAAACAACAATGTCGGTTACTTTGGCGCCGCGGGCACGCATTTCGGAAAAGGCCTCGTGTCCCGGGGTATCAATAAAGGTGATTTTGTCGCCGGTTTCTACCTGAATCTGATAAGCGCCGATATGCTGCGTGATACCGCCGGCCTCTTTGGCGGCAACGTTGGTTTCGCGCAGGGCGTCAAGCAGGGAGGTTTTTCCGTGGTCAACGTGTCCCATAACCGTAACAACCGGCGGACGCGGTTTTAAATCTTCCGGTTTGTCTTCCGGTCCGGTCAACCCTACCTCAACGTCGCTTTCGGCAACGCGTTTGAACTTGTGGCCAAACTCTTCAACGACAATTTGAGCCGTATCGGCGTCAATCGGCTGATTGATGGTGGCCATAACGCCTAAGGACATCAGCTTTTTGATAACATCGGCGCTTTTTTCGGCCATACGGTTAGCCAGTTCCTGAACCGTGATGATTTCCGGAATGGTTACTTCTTTGATGATTTTTTCCTGCGGCTGCTGGACAACAACCGGTTTAGGCTGCTTTTTCTTAAAGCGTCGGCGCGGGCCTCCGAATCCATAATCATCGTCATCTTCGTCGGTAATGCTGTTTAAGCTGAGCTTGCCGCTGCGGCGCTGTGGTTCAAAGCTGCGTTTAACGATTTTTTTGCGTTCCTGCTCGTACATATTCTCGCGGGACATACTTTTTTCTGCAGAAGATTTTTTGCCTTTTTTATAATAATTTCCATCATCATCTTCTTCATCATCGTCAAAATCTTTGGCTTTTTTCTCTTTGTTTTTGAAAGACTCTGACGGTGCCGGTTTGGCATTTTCGGTCGGCGCGGCTTTTTTCTTTTCGGTTTCTTCTGCGCGGGCGGAAGCTTCTCTGGCTGCTTTTGCTGCGGCTTCGGCCTGTTCTTGTTTCTTCTTTTCTTCTTCCTCGCGGCGGCGGGCTTCTCGTTCTTCTTCTTCACGCCGTTTTTGCGCCTCGTGTTCTTTGGCCTCGGCAATCAGCTTTAATTTTGCGGCGGTTGCCTCGTCAATTTTTACTTTCTGTTCGGCAGCTGTTGTACCGGCCGGGGAAATAATTCTTTTTTTGCGGACTTCAACTTGAATGACTTTTTTGCCGTCCCCTTTTTTATTTTGGGCTTTATCGCCCAATTTCAGCGTGAGTTTTCCGGATAATGTGAGTTTGCTTTTTGCATTATCTTCTGTTTCTGTCATATAATTTTTTCTCCGTATTTGCGTCTTTATTCTATGAGTTTAGAAAATTTTTGATTCTGGCCAGTTCCGTATGTACGGATTTTGCCATTTCGCTTTTTTTGAAAGCTATGTGAACCGTGTTTACTTTGTCTAATGCCTTGTCTAACTCCTCAACACTGTATAAGTTAAAAATTTCTAATCCCTGAGATAAAGATAAAATCTTATTATGCCCGTCGGTTCCGGCGTCTGCTGCTTCCAGAATGAAAGCGGCTTTGTTTTTTTTGACCGCTTCACTGACTTTTTCAAATCCGGTTAGCAAAATTCCGGCCTTGCGGGAAAGAGAAATCAGCTCCAAACCGCGTTTTTTTAGCAGGTTTTCTACCAGGCTGATCAACTGGGCGTCAACTTTGACTTTCTTTTTGCAGGCTTTGGAAAATAAGTTTTTTTCAATTGCAACGGTGAGGGATTTCCGGGAGTTTTTGACATATATCCCGGTTCCGGAAATCTTTTTTTTGAAATCCGGAACAATCTGCCGGTCAGGCGTGAGGGCAAAGCGGAGAAGTTGTTCCTTCTCCAGCACCTCACCGCTGACAATGCATTTTCTTATTTCTTTCGCGGTTGCCATTATTCCTCTTCAAACCAATGAGCCCGGGCAGCCATAATGATTTTTTCCGCTTCAACTTCGGTCAAAGTATTTTCTCCCAAAATCTCAATCAGTTCATCGGCAGCCAAATCGGCCAAGTCGTCAATGGTTTTAACACCTTTTGAAGCCAATGTCAAAAGCATATCCTGATCCAGGCCTTCGATTGCCTGAATTTCTTTGTCCAGTCCCAGAGATTTGCTTTTTTCTTCAAATTCGTGGTTGCGTTTTTCAACAAAAGCTTTTGCGCGGTTTTGCAATTCTGCCGCCAGGTCTTCGTCAAAACCTTCGATTTCGGAGAGTTCGTTCAGCGGAACCAGAGCAATTTCATCAACAGTAGAGAACCCTTCGGCAATCAGCAGATGGGCAATCATTTCGTCGACATCCAAAGCCTCCATAAAGCGCTGGGAGCGGACTTTATTTTCGTTGGAACGGCGTTCCTGCTCTTGTTCTTCCGTCAGAACGTCAATGTCGCAGCCCAGCAGCTGGGATGCCAATTTGACATTTTGACCGCGGCGGCCGATGGCAACCGAAAACTGCTCCTGAGGCACAACGACTTCAATGCGGTTGTTTTCTTCATCCAAAACGACTTTGGTAACCTCGGCCGGCGCCAAAGCGCTGACGATGTATTGGGCTTTATCCTCGCTGTAAGGAACGATATCAATTTTTTCACCCTGGAGTTCTGTTACAACCGCCTGAACGCGAATACCGCGCAGGCCAACACAGGCGCCGACAGCGTCAATGGTCATATCATCGGTTTTGACGGCGATTTTGGCTTTTGACCCCGGATCGCGGGCAACAGCGACAATCTTGACAATGCCGTCATAAATTTCCGGAACTTCAGAGGCAAACAATTTGGCCATAAATTCCGGGCAAGTGCGGGACAAGAAAATCTGCGGGCCTTTGGTTTCGCGGCGAACATCCAGAACATAGGCGCGGACGCGGTCGCCGTTTTTGAATTTTTCCCGCGGAATAATTTCGTCGCGGCGCAAAACAGCTTCAGTCTTGCCGATGTCCAGAATTACGTTGCCAAACTCAATCCGTTTGACGGTACCGTTGACAATGGTGCCGATTTTTTCTTTGTATTCTTCAAACTGACGGTTGCGCTCGGCGTCGCGTACTTTTTGGACAATAACCTGTTTGGCGGTTTGAGCGGCAATGCGGCCGAAATCAATCGGGGGCAGGGCGTCGATGATGAAATCGCCGACTTTGGCGTTTTCGTCATAATCACGAGCCTGATCAACCGTCAACTGGGTTACCTCATTTTCCACTTCGTCAACAACTTCGCGATAACGAGCCAGGGAAATTGCACCGGTTTTGCGGTCAATATGGGCGCGGATATCGTGTTCGAATCCGTATCTGGAACGTCCGGCCTTTTGAATGGCAATTTCCATTGCGGTAAAAACGTCTTCGCGGTCAATGTTCTTTTCACGCGCGACGGTATCGGCAACGGCAATAATTTCTGGTCTTGGCATACTTTCGTTATTTTGCATTTTGAATCCTTTGCTAAAAGTGGAATTAAAGTTCTGCGGCCTGAGCTTCGGAGGCTGTCTGCAGAAGCTCGTCGGTTAAAATCAGTTTGGCTTTGCTGATGTCGTCAAAAGCAATGGCATAATCCGTGCCGTCCACGTCAATATGAACACGGTTTTGTTCATCAACGTTACCGAGAATGCCTTTGAAACGTTTGCGCTTTTCAACTTCAACAGCGGTTTCAATCCGGGCTTCATAGCCGGAGAAACGTTTGAAATGCTCAATTTTTGTCAGAGGACGGTCTAAACCCGGTGAGCTGACTTCTAAAGAATATTGGTCTTTTATCGGGTCTTTTTCATCTAAAACGGCGGATACGGCGCGGCTGGCTGTGGCACAGTCTTCAACGGTGATGTCTTTGCCGTCCAGGCGGTCAATCATAATCTGGAGCGTCGGATTTTTCTGTCCGATGGTCAGAATCCGGACAACCTCGTATCCAAGGCCGGTAATGACCGGTTCCAACAGGTCTTGCAGCGGGTGTTTTGTTTGCATAGCGTTTTCCTTTAACAAAAAAGCGGGGCTTTGGGCCCCACTCTCAAATTGTATTATGAAAGGTATGGTGTATTTATAACATATAAAAATTGAAATTCAAGAATTTTTTTATTATTTTTCCTCCGCTCTGAATTCATCCTTTATTTTTGTTTTTTTCTTTTCCTGTTTCTTATTTCTTGTTTTGTTTTTGTTATAAAGTTTGTTTTTTTCTTTGTTACTTTTTGGGTGCCAAAAAGTAACCAAAAAGGCAGCCCTACGCTCATTTGCTAAGGTTTCAGAGCAAAATTAACCTCGCTACGCTCTCTACCATTGTGCTTCAATTTCAGGTTTTGCTCCAAAACCTAAGCCATTCGCAAAGGGCATTCAAAAGTGCCGGACGAGAGATTGTGTTTGAGGTATTGTCATTGCCGGACTTTCTTTTCTTGTGTCATTCTCGGGCTTGACCCGAGAATCCATATTAATAAATTAGCTTTATTGTTGATTTGGATTGCTGGGTCAAAGCCCGGCAATGACCTGCACGGCAGGCGTGCGGCAAGTTGACAGCACTGTGCCACAGAGACTGCGTTGCTCCATTGTTTTTTATGGTCAAGATTGTGCTTTGAAATGTGGATCCTCGGGTCGGAGCCCGGGGATGACGATAAAAAACAGAGCCCGGGGATGACATAATAAAAAAATGGCAGGAAATAACAGAAAGGAAAATGTAAGGAATGATATAATAAAAAATGCTTAGAGATTAATAAAAAAAGAAAGTGCTGGGGATGATGATAAATAATAAAACAATAAACCAGGCTTTTAAGTAAAAAAATCCGGGAAATATTTCCCGGATTTTTTTGAGGCTTTATTCGTAACCGCCGCGTTTGTTGGTATAACCTTGTTCCCAACGTTTTCCCTGCAGGGTATCCAGCCGGACGCCGGCAAGGTCTTTTTCGGCTTTGGTTGCATCTTTGTTTCTTAAAGTTTCAATTTGTTGTTGAATCAGAGCCTTTTTGTCTTTGGCGTCAAATTGTTTCATTTTATCTGTTTTCAGCGCTTCGCGCTCTTCTTCGGATGTGTTCGGATCGTGGAGTTTTTCAACCTTGGCCCGCAGCAATCCGACCTGCATTGTACCGAGCAGTTTGGCTGCTTCTTCGGGGATTCCTTCTTTGGTTTCCTGATTGAGTTTTAATTTGTCTACACCTTCGATTTTTAAGCCCATTTCCAGAGCTGCGGCAATCGTTTTGTTTTTTGCGGCCTCGTCAGAAAATTGCATTTTGCTGATGTCCAAAGACGTCATTTCTCCTTTGGGGTTGCCGTTTTCGTCTTTGGTGCGTTCCTGAACGGCCTTGTAGGCAGCCAGACCTTCTTTGATGCTTTCATAATCGACTTTTTCCGCGGCGTTGGAATCGCGGTTGAATATTTGTTTGTCCAGAACTTTCATCATAACATCATCCGGGATGTCTTTGGTAATTTCCGGGCTTAAATCAAGTTTGTTCGGCGCCATTTCGACTTCCATGCCGTGTGCATAAGCAGCGGCTATCAATCTGGTGGCGTAACCGGGCGTTTTGATGTTTCCGCATTCGATAACATCGGCCTGGGAAACTTCTTTTGCTGCTTTGGCCATTTCATCAAAGTAAGCATAATCCGTCATCGGCATTGTGGCTTCGGTTTCGCTGTAATAAGTTACTTCAGCGCCTTTGGCTTCCGGATTTTGAGCTTTCAGGGCTTCCGTCGGTTCAATCTCAAATTTTAAGAAACCGTCTTCATTCGGAATTTCCTTAAAATTGCGGAGCGGTTGATCTTGTTCGTCTTTAGTTTCTTCGCACCATTTTTCCCAATGTTCTTTTATGCTTTGCAGTTGTTCGTCATAAGGCTCTTGTTGCGGCTGAGCGGGGTCTGCCGGGATTTCCTGTTCAGAGACCATGAGCTTTTTGGAGGCTTTCTTTTCTTCAGAGCCTTGTTTTTTCTGTTCTTGTTTTTCCGGAGCGGCATCGGGCATAAACTCATCGAGATTTGAATGTGATTTTAAATGTTCCCGGGCAGCATTTTTCAGTTCGTAAGTTAAGGTTATATTATGGTCGGCCGCCCAGTTTTTGATGAGCCTTTCTTCCAGAGCATCAACGCCGGAAGACAAACCGCTTTCCGTGATACCCAGGTTTTCTCTTGCTTTTTTTCTAAGCTCTATTTCTTTGACTATTTCTTGTTTTTCTTGTTCGTTATAGAACTTATTTTCTTCTGTCATTGTTTTGTCCTCTTGGTTGGGGTATTCTTTTAAAAATTCTTCAGCAGCTTTTTCCCGTTCTTCCGGGGCAAGGAAAGAAATGTTAATTATCCGGCTGCGGATTTCTCCAGGCAGGTTTCCGTCGGGGAAATGTGCCATGGCGTTTTGTTTTAAGCGGTTTTGAACCTCTATTTTTGTTCTTCTTTCATTCAGAAAATTTTCTTTTTCATTTTCCGGCAGGCGGTGAAAATATTCCCAGGCGTTATCAAGCTCTTCTTTATTCGGATAAAGCGTTTTCAGGTCTTTTTTGCTGTATTTGGATTTTTTCTTTGTCGGATTAGCCATTTCTGCCTCGCTTTTTATGAACTATAACTAAACTATAGCACAAAAAAAATGTTCTGTCTATATTTTTGTCATTAAATTAACTTTTTTAATTGGTCGAGGGTTTCTGCTTTAAGATAAGGATTGCAGTTTTTTTCTTCGCCCAGAGTTACGGGACAGACAGGCAGTCCCTGTTTGAGTTTTTCATCGGCGCGCCGCAAGTAATTGTGCAGGTTTGCATCCTGCGGAGCAGTGTGAAATGCAGCGGCTGCGGCGTGGATGGTATATTCATGTCCGGGATAGAAGTTAACGTCGTCAGGCAGGGCTTTGATTTTTTGCAAGGCGGCGTACATTTCGTCTACGCTGCCTTCAAACAGGCCGCCGACGCAGAGGTTGAACAATGTATCGCCGGTAAAAAGGGCTTTGTCTTTGGCAAAATAATATAAAATATGTCCCTGCGTGTGGGCGGAAACATCAATGATTTGAGCAATGCTTTGCCCGAGTGCAAAAGTTTTTTCCGGCTCTATCCCGATATCAAATCCCGGAATGCGGCCGGCGTCGTTGACGTTGGCAACAACTTTGGCCTTGTACAGCTCTTTGAGCGCCAGATTGCCGTCGGTATGGTCAAAATGATGATGAGTGTTTAAAATATAATCCGGCGTTATGCCGAGTTTGGCGCATTCGGCAATAACCGGCTCCGGTTCCGACGGATCTATAACGGCCGAAAGTCCCGTAGCTCCGTCTATCAAAATATAAGCATAGTTGTCCATTGTGCCGGCGCGGCATAGAACAGTGTGAATTTTCAGCATTACAGATAATCCTCCGGGTTTACGTTATCGATTTGTTCGGGATTCATATATTGGCGGGCGTAGTCTTCGTAAACCTTGTCGTTGATGAAAACTTCATACAGGTCGCGGTCAATATGGCCGGTTTCTGACATTTCTTTGAGAATGGCCAAAGCCTGAGACAGGGTTTTGGGCTCTTTATAGGGGCGGTCGGCGGCGGTTAAGGCCTCGAAAATATCGGCAATGGCCATGATTTTGGCCGGAACGGACATCTGGGCGCCGGTCAGTCCGTTCGGATAGCCTTTGCCGTCGATGCGTTCATGGTGCGAGCCGGCGTATTCAACAACATTGGACAGTTCTTTGGGAAAGGGCAGAGCTTTTAGCATATCAATTGTTACAACAATATGCTCATTGATTTTTTCCCGTTCCTGTTTGTTGATGGTGCCGTTGCGGATGCGCAGATTGTATAATTCTCCGTGGTTATACGGTGCCATAACTTGGTCTTCGCGGT
Organism: uncultured Pseudomonadota bacterium; assembly: GCA_949300375.1. GTDB lineage: Bacteria > Pseudomonadota > Alphaproteobacteria > RF32 > CAG-239 > MGBC133411. Next base: position 7,642 of record CASGEB010000001.1, on the reverse strand, counting down.
TTTGAATCAGGCTTTCCAATGACGGGTTGGAATAAAGCTCGGTATCGGTAATGCTGTTCTTTTCCGCCCAAGACAAGCCAAGCATCCGGTTGAAGTATCGCATAAAACGGATTTTGGCAATGTTTTCCAGCCGATCAATGTCTTCTTCCGTCATCGGAATATCGCCGATATTGCAGCGGGCGATAAATTCATAATCGTCTTCCAGCTGCCTGACCCGGGCGACAAATTCTTTTTGCAGATTTTCCTGCGTATCTGTGTTTTGCAGGCGTTTTTTTAGATATTCAATATGGGCGTCGCGGCGCAAAATCTCAAAGCGGTTGCGAATCTCATGAATCCGGTTGTTGATGGTTTCCAGTTTTGTGGCTTTGTTGACGATATATTCCGGCGTGGTTACCTTGCCACAGTCGTGCAGCCAGGAAGCAATATGCAGGGCATACCAGTCGTCATCGGACATTTCAAAGTTTTTCAAAGGTCCGCGTTCGGTCTGGACGGCAGCCATGGCCAGCATACGCGCAATGACCGGAACCCGTTTGCAATGAATGCCGGTAAACGGCGATTTGGCATCGACCGCCCGTCCCAGAACCTCAATGAAAGATTCCAAAAGGCTGGCGTAATCTTCGCTCAGTTTGTGGCTTTCCAGAAAAGGAGACAGCAGGTTGCAGACGGACTGGGTGTTTTTTTGAACTTCCGAGGTGAAACTGATGTAGCGGCCGGCCGCATCCATTGCGTTAATGAACTGGGCGACGCCGATGATGTTGCCTTTGTGGTTTAAGACCGGAATGACCAGCATGGAAACCGAACGGTAATCATAGTCTTTGTCAAAAACATCAAAGACCGAGTTGTCAAAGTTTTCGGCATAAATGTCGGGCGTGTTGATAATCTCTTTGTTAAGCGCGGCCGCAATGATAATGCTTTTAGGGTTGACTCGCCGCTGGTCCGGCAGATAGGTCGGGTTTGTATAATATTTGTTGTCAGAGCCGATTTTGTGAATTTTCAGGCTTTTGCTGTATGAAAAGACCAGCCGGAGAAAGTTGTCGTCATTAACGGTATAAAAAGTTGCGCCGTCGGCATTGCAGATGTCTTGCGCCGTGCGGACGACTTTTTCGATGATAACCATCGAATCTTGTTCCTGGCTGAGCGAATTGGTCAGCTCAAGGAGTGTATCTGCGCTGATATTGACCGCCAAATTTTCCCCCGCAAAATCTAACTGATTTTAGAAATCAGATAATTAATATCTTCCTCTTTGAATTCTTCCGCGGCATTGCCGAAAGACAAAATCCGCTCAATCACGCGATGGGAAAAGGCGCTGCGGTTATTGTCCTTGACGTCAAAGCGAATCTCCTGAATGACTTTCAGAGCGCTGAATACCGCCGGAAACATCGATTTCGGAATATATGCTTTTCTTAGCAGATTTCTAATCATAAAGTCAAGAGAGCTGTTAAACAGTATTTTGCGAACCTCGGTTATCGGCGTATTGGAAAGATATACCAGAGCATATTCAAAAAAGGTCAAGTCTCCGAGGCAGATGGAGCGGACGACCAGGGACGGCGTCAGGCGGTTGTTGGTGTAAAGCTGGTGGACGAGTTCTTCTATTTGTTTGTCTGAACTGTATTCTTCGGAAATTTTGAGGGTGGTTTTTTCTTTGACCTGTTCGATGAGGTCGCTGGCGATGTCGGTGGGAAGTTTGTGAGTGATAATCAGGCGTCTCTTTAGCTCTTGAGACAAGTAATTGACAATTTTTTCTATAACGGTTACCGGTAGTTCCGGACGGGAAATCAAGCTTTCTTTTATGGTATCGTTGTCGTGATATTTATTGATTATTGAAAAATAAGATTGTTCTTTTATATTGGCTGTCGGGTTTTGGATCAGGGTGGTTATGACTTCTTCGGGGCATCTTTCGACAATGAACTGTGATATGTCTTCTGTCAGATTTTCCCGTTCCGCGACCGCTTTTTGCTTGTTGATGCTTTGGAACTCCAGAATCTGAAGCAGGTCTTCTTTGCTGAAGTCTTCATACCATTTAATGAAGGGGATTGCAACGCTGTCATGGTCGTTTATGATGGCTTCCACGATATCTTGCGGAATGTTGCGGGCTTTTTTCAGACTTTCCGACAAAACTGCCCGGACTTTGATTTCAACATCGTGAACCATTATTCTGAAAATGTCTTCGGCGATTTTCATCCCTTCGGCGGTTAAGGTGTTGCCGTTATAATAAGCGCTGATTTTTTGCGCCGTGATGATTTTATTGTCGGCGGTGAAATTCTTAGATAGTTTTATGACATCTTGTGATGTTAAAGCATTATCCATATTGTCGTCCTGTTACGATTTGATCTCACACCTGTTATCATAGCGGCATTTTGTACAAAATGCCAGAAAAAAGTTAATTCTTGTGGAATTTTTTTAAAAATAATTTGTTTTCGCTGTTTAAAAGTTGTGTTTTTTCTCTAGTTTCTTCTAATGTTTTTGGGGAACCGCCGCAGTCAGGTTGTCTGCCAGAGTTGTTATGTCCAAATACATCAGGCGATAAAAGGTTATGGTGTATTTTAAAATTCCGACATAATTTTTCAACGGGCTTTGAAACAGCATGGAATGCGCCATTTCCTGTCCGGAAAAGTCAGCTCCGTCAGCCAGGCGGAGGCTGCGCAGATAACGCGTGTGGTCAAAGTCGACGCTTGAGTTGAAGTGCAGGGCATAAGACGCCATCGAATCGTACAGGCTGGGAAATGTGCGAATCCGGTAAGAATCGTCTTCGGTTTCATCTTGGGGTTTTAGTCCTTCGTCAGTGTACCAGCTTAATTCTTTATATAAAGAGTTTCCTTCTTTTACAATGCGGGAAGATCCCCAATTGGTTTCCATGGCGGAAACGGCGATTAAGAAAGAGACCGGAACCGGGACGATGCGCGCCCGCAGCATTTGAATTTGCAGCTGTTGGCGCCGGTAGCCTTTCAGGCGGGTGAACGCGTCGTATTTCAGAGCCAGTTCTTCCAGCCGTTTGGTTTGCGAATCGGAAAGACCGCGATTTTTTTTGAAATCGTTGTTTAGGCGCAGAAGCTCTTCTCTTTCTTTGGAAATTTCGGCATTGACCTTTAATGCCAGCGGCGTGAGGATTTTTATGAACATCCGGTTGCGGATGTCATTATCTTTGATTTTATCAAAATCCCGCGGAAATTTTTGCAAAAATATCGGGGGGACTTTGCCGTCTTTTACAAAAAGGTAGCTTTTGTATCCGTATTTGTTATAGAGGTTTTGCAGCCTTTGTACCGAAATGTTTTTGATGTATAAACCGTCTTCGGCAGTCCGTCCGATCGCCGGAAACAGAAATAACAGAGCAAAACATATGTAAATACAGTATCTTATCATTGCGCTCCTTTGTCAAAGTTTTTAACAGCTTTGACCTGCGGAATGTAGGTTTTGAGGATTTTTTCAACGCCTTCTTTTAAGGTAACGGCAGCGTAAGGACAGCCGGAGCAATTGCCCTGAAGTTCTACATAAACAATGCCGTTTTCATATTTGCGGAAGGCTATGTCGCCGCCGTCCTGCTTTAATGCCGGGCGGATACGGGCGTTTATCAGCCCTTTAATCTGGTTGATGACTTCCGTCTCGTCAGGGTTTTCCCCAGATTGGACGATGATGTCTTCGCCGGTGGAAAGATAATCCATAATTTCGGCCAGAATCTGCGGCGTCAGATCTTCCCAATCCGCTTCAGGCGTTTTGGTAACCGAGAGCATGTCTGACGTTATGAATATTGAAACAATGCCGCCAAGGTCAAAAATTTTCTCCGCCAGCGGCGATTTCCGCAGGGATTTTGCATCGACAAATTCGGCAGAACCGGATTTTAAGAGTTTTTCGGGCGGAAAAAAGTTTATGACGTCGGCATCGGGAGTATGTTGGGTTTCGATAATCATTTTTTATCCTTATATTATTGCAGCCGCAGGGGGCGGTTTTTTAAAGCCAGAGATATTTCTCTCATTAAAAAGCGGGCGCGGGTTGCATAAAGCGCGATGGCAATCAAATGATTGGGCGCGGAAATGCTGTTTATTTCGCCGTTGCGGATGACGGCCGGCGAAATCTGCGACCCGAGTTCCAGAGCATTGAGCATTTGCGTCCACGGCAGATAGAGGTTGTGATCCAGGATGATATGTTTATAATCGGCGCCGAGCGCTTTAAGCAGCAGATAATCGGCATAAATTTGCCCGCGGGTGTAGTAAAATATGTCATCGGCTTTGTTGTCGGTGAAGTTGGAACTGCATTCCCTGACCTGGTTTTCTATTTTTTCGAGGCTTTTGCCAAGACCGGCGGCGAGCCTGTCGGCAAAATAAGCCAGGTCTTCAGGACTTCGGTAAAAGACTTCGGAACCGTTGTTTAATCCGTAACTGTATTTTATCAGCTGTTTGCGGGCCTTTTTGTACTGGCTGTTGGATGAAGGCACCGGCATCAGCCTGTTTTCCGGTGAGAACATCCAGATATTGCCCGGGTATTGCAGCAGTTTGGCGGCTTCAACAAGATGTTGTTCCCTTTTGTCGTCTATCGGCCGAGGAAGTCTTTGCGCCATGGCCTGGGCCAAAGTCGAGACGCTTGACATCATTCCGAGCTGAAAATTCGGCATATTATCCAAAAAGTAAGACGGGAAGAAAAAGGGCAGGTTCGGCGTCCACATTTTCTGGCTTACTTCGCGATTGATGATAAAAGACATCATTTCAACGGCAGAGGATTGCTCCGGACGGTTTTGAACAATTTCTACGTTCGTGTCGGTGTTAATGTCTTCTATCAGCATTCCGCCGACCGGGTAATATAAAAAGACTATGCCGGCAAACAGCAAGGCAATCAACTGCCACCAAGAACGAAGAAAACGCCCGATCCGGTGCCGGATGACAGGGAAGTTTATTTTTTTTATCCGATCCCGGATAAAACCGGCGGAGGTTTTGAGGCAGTTTTTTAATTTTTCAGGCATTATCTTTTTCCCCTTTTAAAAAGAATCGCGGCGATTTCCATAATATCCAAGGCGCCCGTCAGTTTAGCCATTATAGCAAAGCTTGTCAGACTGATAAAGCATAAAGTTGCAAAAACGGGAATTTTTATCAGATACGGCTTTGCCAGCCAGTCTTCGAAATAAGCGTCGGCGCCGTATTGGCAGATAATCAGAACGGCTCCCATTATTATGGAAGAGACAATGATTTTGGCAATTTTAACCGTTAATTGCCGCGAGAAACTCCAATAACCGCGTTTCTTGAGGCCATGACAATATTGATACAGGGAAACCAGAGCGGCAATTGTGGTGGCGCTGGCAATGCCGACGTGTCCGAAAGGTTTGATGAGCAAGAGGCTGAAAATCAGGTTGGTTATGAGGACGACAATGCTGTATTTGACCGGCGTACGGGTATCGCCGCGGGCAAAGAAGTTTGGCGTCAGCGCTTTGACAATAACATAAAAAGGCAGACCGACGGAATAGGCAATGACGGCCTGTGAAGTCATTTGTGTTTCGAACGCGCCGAAACGCCCGTGCTGGAACAAAATATTGATAATCGGTTCGGCAAGAACAATTAAGGCAACGGCGGCCGGAACAGACAGCAGCGCACCGTATTCCACGGCTTTGTTCTGGGTATGGTCGGCCTGAGTCTGCTCTCCGGCTTTTATCTGACGGGAGAGAATCGGAAGCAGGGCAACACTGATGGACGCTCCGACGACTCCAAGAGGAAGCTGCTGCAGGCGGTTGGCGTAGTAGAGCCAGGAAATGGCTCCGGCACCGACCAGAGAAACCAAAATCGTGTCGACCACCATATTGATTTGATATACGCCGGCGCCGAGAATCCCCGGGGTTATGCGGCGAAAGAGCGTTCGGATATCCGGATTGCGGATGATGTTCGGCAGATGAAAGTCCGGACGGAGACGGATGCCTTCGCGGCGGAGAAAATAGCCGAGCCATAGAATCTCAAGGATTCCGGCCAGAAGAACACTCCAGGCTATGCTGTATGCCGGTGCGATGTTAAACGGAATAAACATAAAAACGGCGGCAATCATCATCAGATTCAGGATGATTGAGGCGGCGGCCGGGGCTGCGAATCTGCCAAAGGAGTTCAAAACGCCGGATTGGAACGCGACGATGGATACAAAGAATAAAAACGGAAAAGTAATGCGCGACAGTTCGGTGGCCAGTTTGATGTCGCCGCCCTTGGTGATGAATCCGGGGGCTAAAACCGGAATCAGCCAGGGCATAATAATTTCCATAAATAAAACCAGCAAAAACAATATGAAAGCCAGAATCGATATGGCGCGGGCGGCAAAACGAAGGGCGTTTTCTTTGTCTTCGGAAACCAGTTTATGCGAGAGCATCGGAACAAAGGCACTGGTAAAGGCGCCTTCGGCAAACAGGTTGCGGAAAAGATTGGGCAGTTTGAATGCGACAAAAAACGCATCGGAAACAATGCCGGCACCCAAAAAATTTGCCAAAAACATATCGCGGACAAAACCGGTTATCCGGCTGATGAGCGTGATTCCGCCAAAAGCGGCAATTGATTTGAACAGCGACATTTTTTTCTCTTAAGACTTAATTTACTTGTTTTTTGTTACTATATGGCATAAAAGTTAAAAAAGCGCATAAAAAATAGCATAATCCGGCTTTTTTTGAGGATAAAAACAAAAATAACCGTTGACAAAAGTTCTTTAACTTGTGATAATGGACAAAAGAGAAGTTGTTTCGTAACGGAGAAAATTAATGGACAAAGAACAATTAAATAATGTGAAAGCACTGGGAAAAGGAAATAATGCCCAGACGAAACAGTTTGTGTTGAATAAAGGGATTTCCGGTATATTGGCCAGTGCAAGTTTGTCTAAAGCCGATGCAGAACGTGCGGCCGTGGCCAATGCTTTGGAACATAAAGGCAAGATGGTTTATCTGGGCGGCGGAAAAGAGCCGGAGGCTGACGCCTCTTTGTCTTCTCAGTTGAATCTGGCTCATAAAAAAGCGACTGTTTTGTCTGTCGGCGGGATTTTTCGAGATGATGAAAAAGCCAAAAGGATTGAGATGAAACTGGCTATGGAAGAGCAGATGGCGGAACGCTTGAAAGGCGATAAAACCAGAGCCTGACTTCTAGTATCCTGCAAGTTTAAACCCCGGTTGCAGTTTGAGCTGTCCGGGGTTTGTTTTTTGTCATCATAGACTGAAAGTCGATAAAACTACCATGTCTGGCACCCGTACCAGGCGTAGTGGCTGTCGACGAGCTGGTCGCCCAAGTAGGTGTTGACGCATTGTCTGAAAACAGGGGTACCGCCGAAGGCTCGACAAGCAGCCTGCACATCAGTACAATCCGGAAAATTCTCTCTACATTTTTGATAACAACTTTTGCCCCACCAAGCCTGACAATTAGCGTCATTAGAATGTGACGTTCCTCCTACGCTGTAACCGCAATGATTTGTATATCCACAGCACCATTCGTCATAATCAGACACAGAATAACACTTCCCATTATAACATTTATGCCCGCTTCCACACTTACTGCTTCCGCAGGAGGCATAATAAGTCGTGCCATTTCTGACACAGGAGCTTGAACCAACGTTTTTGCATTGCGAAGAACAATCGCTTGCCGTCAATGTATAAGTACATGTATTTTCCTTACACTTCGTACACTTTCCGCAGGAGTTTTCA